>CALXNU010000064.1 GCA_944389835.1 uncultured Succinivibrionaceae bacterium | reverse complement strand
AAAGAGAAATGAGAAACGGCTTATTAGAAAAGAAAGTCTTAAAGAAGACATCATTTAGACGGTTGTGAACTACACGCAACTCTTTTGGTGCCTTTACAATATCTTCTTCGTTCATGACCTTGCTCCTAATTTTGCTTAGGCTCTAATTATATCAAATAAGAAACCTACAACTTTAAATTCTTTTATCAGCAAACATAATAACTGCTGTAAGTGACGCTCCCACAAGCTAAAGCTTAGGTGGGCTTTTGCTTGATGAGAGCTGTAACAGTTTTGCCTTTTAGGTAAGAAAGTCCCTAGGCTATTGACTTGAAGGCTAAAAAGCCTGTCTGTCCTTGGATAAGGACAATACTTGCATTATTATGGTCCATTGTCACGGTGATTGAGAAAACACGGTGAAACTTACACTAAGATTTGCGGTTTTCTTTGACCGCATGGCGGCACTTGCTGCACGTTATGCTTATGTCTTTGGGCTAAGCCTTAACCAAAACTTCACTCCGGACTTTAAGTTTATATGTAAGCTATGTAAACCATCATTGTAAAGGCTCCCCTTCGAAAACTTAGGTTAAGCCCGCCTTTTCTCTTACTCTTTAGCCTAGGGATTCTAAAGTCTTGAAAGCGGATTTGCTAAGATCTTTGACTCACAGTTCTTATGAACTACCTACGCACTTACGTGCGAGGTTTCGTGAGGTCGGTGCCTCACTTTTAGTAAGTCCCCATTACTGGGTACTTACGGGCATGTCCACAATGCCCCCATCAGGTAGGAGCAAAAAGCTCGTTCCTGAGTTCTTAGAGGAGATTATACATGATCAAAATGTGCGACACCAGCCGCTTTCATCCCCACGCTTACGCATGGGGAATTTCGCGGCAACTGTTAAAAGCGAAGTCTTTTCCAATATTAGCTTTTTTGCGCTGTCTGACATTGATGCGCCTCTTATTTTTGGTAAGAGCGCAAGCCCTTTTTCTTGTGTTTTAAACGTCGTTTAAGTACTGCAATTTAATCTTAAATCTTTTTAATCTTTTAAAAAGAAAGCTTACAGTTCCCGTCATAGCTTTCAGCAAGCGCAATAGCAACCTAAGCGTCGAGGCCTTTAACGTTCTTGATTTCATCCAAGGTTAAATCCAAAGTCTCTTCGTCTTACTTTTCTAGGTGTTGGTTTTAGTATATGGATCAATTATGTGATATAAATCACTTGGCGTTGTCGACCTAATTTTTTAAGTTTTAAAGGCTTTATTTTGGCTTTTTTAAGCGCTTTTGTAAGTTGTAACACAATTTTGTATTTAAATGTATGCTAGACTTTATAAAGTTTAGTAAGTGCATTACTAAGTTTACCTTTTAAGAAGAATAACAATAAGCAAATGAAGGTAAAGGAGCTTTTTTAAGTGACTATCGAAATTAAATTAGATGGACTAGATGATTCATCTAAGCTTAAACATTTAAAGCTTTCTACTAATTATCTTAGTGAGGGAATAGCTGTTTACGCTTTAGATACTGAAAGCTCAAATGTACGTTTAGTTTTTATAAGTGATACCGCACGACGTCTTTTAGGTATCCAAAAAGAACTTAACCTGCCTTGTAATTTAGCCTCTTTAGGTCTCTTATCCGATGATAAAGAACGCTATGAAGGTAAATTAAAAGAAGCCTTTGTAAGCCATCAGGGTTTTGTGATGACACAACATTTAAAATCCCAAGGTTTAAATGTTGAGCGTTATCGTGAAGTACGCGTGCTCCCTAAGGTGGGTAACACTCCATCTGAGACGCTGTTAGTTGAATTATCGCGTGACACAACCCTATCTTCCTCAGCCTCAAATGAGCTTACCAAAGCTAATTTGCGCCTCTCTTTAAGTTTAGAGCAAGGATCACAGCGTATTTGGGAATTAGATTTAGTCACTAAAACTCTCTCCTTTTTTGACCCTACCCAAGGGGCCTTAGGTGCTTTAACTCACAGCTTACATATTCCGGAGAAAATGTACGCCAAAAGCTTTGTGCACCCAGAAAGCCAGGCTGCTTTTAATGTGTTTGTGAAAAAACTTTTAGGCGGTGAGAAGGCAGGCGGTGGGGCTTTTATGCTGCGCTCTTTAAACAGTCAAGGTTATTCTTGGTATGCAGTGTCCTTTAGGATGCTCTATGGACAAGACGGTCTTCCCCAAAGAGCCATTGGCTTAGTGTCTAATTTAGATCCTGCAAGCCATAACCCTAAGATGTTGGTTTACTCTGAGATCTGGCACAGCATTTTGGCCAATCTTTTTGGCTATGTGAAAATCAATTTAAGCCAAAGTAAAATTTGCAAACTCTGGGCCTTAGGTAAAGAATTATCAGCAACTGTAAATCCTATATCTTATAAAGAATTTTTAGTGGTGACCTGCAAGAAGATCTTCTCTCATGAATTTCGGGAGTATATCTTAGAGTTTTTGCAAAAAGATACTCTTTTAAAACGCTATGAGGAAGGCTATGTTTGGTCCTATATTAATACTGACTTTGTAGAACACAGCGCTTATATTCGCTCAGTCTCCATTCAAATTTTATTAACTAAAGAAGAGAGCACTAATGATATTTATGCTTTCCTCTTTTTACAATTTAATGAAAAAATGAAGGCTTTAGGCGCAGAGATTTATCAAAAGGCCGAGCGTGATCCTAAAAATGGTGCCTACACTCAAGAAAGTGCTAAGAGATTTATTGTACATTGTCTTAAACATCCCCATTATGAACATGCGCATGCTCTAGTGCGTATTTGCCATCTTGAATATAAAAAAGGACTTGATAAACCTATTCCACAAAACGCTTTCTCTTTTATTGTGGGCGCTTTTGCCCTCTATTTTGAGACTTGCGCTATTGTAAGTGCTTACGATGAGAATTCAATTAGTATCTTTATTCCGCATTGCAAGTCCATAATTGAAGCCCGGGAGCTTTTAGAAAATGCTTTTATCTTTGTAAGAAAGATTGTGACCTCTGAAAAAATTGAGGCTGTGCGCTTTGTAGCAGCTCTCTGTCAAGGCTTATTAAAGGAGGAGTTTGTCGACAACTTCTTTGAAAATGCTACTTGTTTGTGCTCACGCTTAGAGTTGCGTGCCGTAGATACCATTGAGTATCTACTCACAAATTCACAGGTTTTAGCACAAAAAAATCAAAGCTTATTGTTTGCTTCAAACTTTGAGAATTTACAATTTAAAGCGCAAAAAGAAAATCATGCCTTATCTGATTTAGAGAAGATCCTCTTGCACGAGATCATGGATCTTATTATTAAAAATAATTCGCCAACTGTCGCGCTTACGCAGATCTTCTCCCTTTTAGGGCGTTACTATCAAGCAGACAGAGTCTATACCATTCGCGTTTTAGATGATCTAAGTTATTTAGAGGAGATCTGCGAGTGGGATAATGGCCAAAAAGCCTCCTTTAAAGGTCTTATAAGTGGTGTAAGTCTTGAGCGTTTCCCGCTTTTAAAGCGCGTTTTTACCTCCCAAAAAGCAACCTTTATTGAGCGCATTGCGCGGGCGATGAATTTACAGCGCCCTGAGAATACTAATGATAATGCAAAACACGCTGAAACTTGGTCTTATGCCGCTATACCCTTTACCTTTAGTGCCAGCGATAATACCTTCAGTGGTGTTTTGTGTATTGATAATCCTCAAAATTATCAAGGTCGCTTAGTCTTACCTGAGGCTTTAAAAGATTATCTTGGCATTTTGCATCAAAAGCTTTTAAAAGAGCGTCTTGATTTTGTAAATGTAAGAGACTTTGCCGCCGGTATTTATGGGCTTAAAGCATATCGTGAGCAAATTGGCTTTATCAATTCAGATACTTACAGCTCCTTAGGGGTACTTGTTTTAGCCGTCCCTAAGCTTTTAACTTTAGCTAATGAATATGGCATTGATCATTGCACCAACTTAATTGCCTATGAAGCTGAAATTTTGCAAATAAGCTTTGGTAATTCTTTTATCTTCCACACCTACGATCAAGAATATGTGGTGGTGGTGCCAAATATGACCAAGCAAATTTTCTTTGATCGGGTTTCAACTGTAAAGCAACTTTGCATGCGCAATTTCCCCTCACAAATATCCTCAGGTGCGACATGGTCGCGCGGGGTGTTTTCAGCGCAGCATTTAATTAAAGAAGCGCGCACCATTATGCTCTCGCAGCAAATGAGTAATACGAATGTAAAATTAAGTACCTATGAGGTAAATAATAATAGTTTCAATCCTACGACTTCGGCTCTTTTAAAGCGCTTTACCGTGTTTTTCCAACCTAAAATTGATATGAACACTAAAAAGGTTATCGGTGCTGAGGCTTTAGTGCGTGGGATTGATGAAAATGGACAGATCATCCCACCGATGCGCTTTATCTCGGCGATGGAAAAAGATGGCACTTTGCGCGATTTAGATCTTTTCGTCTTCTCAAGAGTCTTGTGGCAATTGCAAACTTGGAAAGCTCAAGGCTTAAAAATTGTACCGGTATCGGTTAATTTCTCACGCTATACCGTCTTTGATAATTCAACAGCAGGTGCAATATTAGCTATCTTAAGCCATTACGATAAGTCAATTTACTCTTTAATGGAGATTGAACTTACCGAAACTGCGTGTTCCATTGAAGATGCCACTTTAAATCGTACCCTTGATACCTATCGCAATTTAGGTTTAAAAATTGCCTTAGATGACTTTGGTACCGGTTATGCTAATCTTTCAATCTTCTCAAAAGTTCGTTTTGATACCGTAAAACTTGATAGATCGCTTATCAATGATCTCTCAGTGAATGCGATAAGTCGCTCTTTACTTGAAAGTATTACTAAAATTAGTGCTCAAAGACATATTGCAGTAGTTGCAGAAGGAGTTGAATACGAAGAACAAGTTGAAATTCTTAAAGCAAGTGGCTGTTACATTGCCCAAGGTTTCTTGTATGATAGACCTATAGATGTAGCAGACTTTACGCAACGCTATCTTAAAACTGAAGCTAAGATAGCTTAGATTCAAAGAATAATTTAAGGAGAATAACAGTGGGCGAAAGTAATAGTCCAATGTTTAAGCATTTAAAACTTAAAGAAGCGCGATTTGTTGTGGGGATTGGCGCTTCAGCCGGAGGTTTGGAGGCCTTACAGCAGTTTTTTGTAAATTTGCCTTCAAACTCCAACGTCGCCTACGTCATTGTGCAACACCTCTCGCCTGACTATAAGAGTCTTATGGCTGAGATCTTAGGTAAATACACATCCATGCATGTGTTACAGGCTGAGCATTTAATGCCCATTGAGCCTAATATGGTGTATTTAATTCCGCCTAAGAAAAATCTTACTATTAAAGCAGGTCACTTATTATTAAGCGATTATGATCACAAAGGGATTAATCATCCAATTGATATCTTTTTTAACTCTCTTGCTGAGGAAAGTCGCGATAAAGCAGTAGGCATTGTGCTCTCAGGCACTGGATCTGATGGTACTAATGGCATAAAAACTATAAAAGAGCACGGTGGTATTGTAATGGTTCAAGATCCTAAAAGCGCAAAGTTCGATGGTATGCCACGATCGGTGATTAACACCGGTTTAGCTGACTTTGTGCTGCCACCGCAGGCTTTAGCCGAAGAGCTTTTAAATCTTGCCAACTATCATCGCAATAAAATCCCTCAAGGATCAGATCCTTCTGATTTAGAGGTCTTAAATCGCATCTATGCCATCTTAAAGGCAGTAAGCGGCATTGATTTTACCTACTACAAACGCAATACCGTTTTAAGACGCATTGAAAGACGTATGGTGGTCACTAAATCACCTAATATGGAATCCTTTGCTCAGCTTTTAGAGGAAAACCCTAATGAAGCTGAACTTTTAATGAAGGATATCTTAATTGGCGTGACCCGCTTTTTCCGCGATAAGGAGTTTTTTGAAAAACTTAAAACTATCGCGCTTGCAAATATCGTCAATCACGCCGATGAAAAAGAACCTATCCGTATTTGGTCGGCAGGCTGCTCCACAGGTGAGGAAGCCTACTCAATTGCTATCTTGTTAAAAGAGCTTTTAGAGGAAAATGGCGTTAATCGAGAAATTAAGATCTTCGCCACCGACATCGATACGCAAGCTATTGAAAAAGCAAGTAAGGGTATTTTCCCAGAGAGCATTTCTGAGGATATTAGCGCCGATAGACTTGCTAAATATTTCACTGAGAAAAATGATCAATACCATATTTCAAAAGAAATTCGCAAAATGATCATTTTCGCTCCCCACAATATGTTCTCAGATCCGCCCTTTGGTAAGCTTGATTTAATAAGTTGCCGTAATGTGCTAATTTATTTTCAACCAGTCTTACAAAAGGCCGTCTTTGCTATTTTCCATACCGCCCTTAAAAATAGCGGCTACCTCTTTTTAGGTAAGAGTGAAACTGCCTCAGAGTACTCCACAGTCTTCAAGCCAGTGTCGACCTCTGAGAAGATTTATGTGCATTGCGCTGATGGTAAAGCTGAAGATCTCCAACCTCCAGTCTTTAATGTGCCAAATATTCTGCCTCAAGTGCAGATCCCTGGCATCAACAGTGCCCACAATCAAGATCAACAGAAAATAGAGGATGTTTACGTGCATTTTCTAGAGCGTTTCTTGCCAGCTTCGGTAATCATTAATGCTCAAAATGATATTATTCATTTCTTTGGAAATAGTACCGATTACATCACCATAAGCCCAGGCAAGGCAACCTTTAATTTATTCTCTTTAATTAATAAAGACTTAAATTTAATTGCTTCCACTGCTATTAATCGCTGTCGTACCGAGCAGCAGGTGGTAACCTATACGGATATCGTAGTCGATACCCCACTTGGCAGACGTAATATAGATCTCTCAGTACAACCGGTAACCGGAGTTACCAACGAAGAAGGCTTAATTGCCATCATCTTTGTGGAACACAAAGCAGTAGATTTTGAAGGTCCTACTGAAAAGTATGATGTCAACTTAACTGCCGCCCAAAGGATCACCGATTTAGAGCACGAATTACAAGACTCAAAGAGTGAATTGCGCTCCACAATTGGTGAGCTTGAAACGGTAAATGAGGAATTGCAAGCTGCCAACGAAGAGCTTTTAACTGCCAATGAGGAATTACAAAGCTCAAATGAGGAGTTGCAATCCGTCAATGAAGAGCTTTATACCGTAAACTCTGAATATCAACAAAAGTTAGATGAGTTGACCATGATGGATAATGATCTGTCAAACTTCCTCTCCTCAACTTTAATTGGTATTCTCTTTGTGGACAGTAAACTTAATATCCGCAAATTCACCGAATATGTGGGTCGTGAGTTCCAATTAGTTCCACAAGACGTGGGTCGCTCTTTACAGATCTTTGCGCACTCCTTCCCGAAAGAAGATATCATCGCTGATGCTAAAGAGGTCTTGAAAAACTTAGCCCCTATCGATCGTGAAGTGGTGGGCACTAATGAGCGCTTCTATACGATGCGTATTGCCCCATACCGTACTACTGAAAATAGTATTCGAGGTTTAGTCATTACCATTATTGACTCACTACATCGCGCTCAAGTGGTGCAAAAAGATCCTGCAAATTAAGATTTCGTATTCAGAAGAATCTAAGGGCAGTAGAAGCTGCCCTTTTTTGTGCGCTAAATTTTTAAGTTTGAGTTTAAAGTTTGGCTTTTTGTGCTGATCTTTTTTTAATTATTCCTACTCAATAAGATCATGCTCAACAAAGTGAGCTTTGCCTTCCTTTATTTCTTGCATAATGTTCTTTAGGTACCGCATGTTGCTTTCTAAATAGAAAGGATCATCTACAATTTTAGATTGACTTTGCAAAGTCTCTTCACCCTCTCTTTCGCTGATCGTAGACGTGCTTTTAGAAAGCTCTCTTTTAGAATACTCTTGAGCCATATCAATGTACCTCACACATGCAATTTAAAATTAGGCTTTGAAAACTTTTTAAGTTTTCTTATTTTAAGCTCTTTTAAGAAAGCTTCCACCCCCTCTGCGCTTTTATTTTTAAGATACTTATTTTAACTAATATAAGCTTTTAAACTTAAAATGGCTTTAAAAGTTAAGCATTAAGCTTTGCTATCTGCTCTGGCGTAAGATTAAAACTTTCAGTTACTTGTTTTAAAGAAACCCCAGTCTTAAGCAAATTTTTTATAGAGGAGATTAATTTTTCTTCTCTATCTAATTTGTCTTGTTGTTGCATTTTGATCAGCTCATCTTTTTCTTTAATTATTTTATCGCGTTTTTTGATTTCTCTTTCTTTCTTCTTTTCACCCTCAATAATACCCGCTTTTTTAACTGAGGCCATTTTTCTCTCAAAATCTTCTCTTGCATCTTGGGCTTCTAATTTTGCCTCTAAAGCCTCGCGTTTAGCTTTCTTTTTTAGTTTTCCCATAAATCAAAAATACTCCTTATAATTTATGCTATTTTAAATTAAATAAAGCTAAATTTTAAATATAAATTTGAGGTAAAGTATTGTAATAAAGTCTTATTTAAGAGGCCACAAGGCCTCTTTATTAAGTCTGAAGCATCAAAGAAATTAAATATAACAAAGACGCAAAGACAATACAAATTAAGGCACTTCTAATTCCAAGCCCGATGCTTTTTAGCATTTGACAGCGTGTATATTGACCTTGAGTTGAGATCTTAATGATCTCATGATTTAAAGAAAGCTCCTCCAAGTAAAAGTCTAAGATCTCTTTATTTGGAATATTGCCCGCACTATCTTTAACGGTTTTGCAAAGCTCCCTAAGCCCATCAGGAGTTTCGGCGTGTTCCAAATAGCGCTCATACTCCTTAGCATTCATCTCATATCCGATAGAAAGCCCTTTAAAAATTGCCACAATTAAGATCACGATGGCAAAAAACATAATTACGGTAATAAACAAGATCAAAAGATGATGGGCGCTTGGGTTTGAGAGATTTTTAAAGGCCTCTAAGGGTTTGGTAAGGTCGATAAAGGCCATGCAACCTGTCAGGATAATTGAGGCCACCCACAAATAATTGCGCGCACTTGCAAGTTGCTGACCATAAGAGTCGATTAGCCAGCGCTTAAGCGTAGGCCTTAGAAAATCTCAAAACTTTAAGTTTTTTAGGCTAAAGGCTTGATGTAGCAGACGATGCGATTGACCTCTTTAAAGCCTAAAGCCTCATGGAAAGCTTTTTTAGACTCAAAATCACCATCCATGTAGCAATCACTTGCAAATTCCGCACAACCCATTTCTTTAGCCCACTTTTCACATTCTACAACTAACTCACGTCCCTTACCTTGACCGCGGTAAGCTGGATTTACGTACATAGATTCAAGATAGGCTACCGGTGAGGTGGTAGAGCCTTCAACATAATCGGTGCGTAAACTACATTGCGCAAAACCTATGGCATCTTTGCCCTCAAGATAGACAAAGTACATGCCTTTAGAGCTATCTTCAATAGTTTCTGAGATCTCTTGTTGTAACTCTTCCTTTGAAGTTTTAGGCCACACTTGTGAGGCTAAGAGAGTTAAGGTTGGAATTACATCCATATTAACGCGAATAATCATAAGATCTCCTTACTAAAATTTTCTTAAAGCAGATATTATTATGCCAAAAACTCACGCGCAAAGGCCATTTAGCTTTAAAATGCCTCAAAATTTAAGCGCCATGCCACAAAAAAAGTGCCTCATTAAGCTTGTGCATGGGAATAAACTCTTGCTCTAAGCGCAAACTCTCCCCAAGGGTATTGTTACAAAGGGCCTCATAACATTCCTTTTCTTTGGGATTTAGAAGTTTTAACTCTTTGGCGTTGACATTTGGATCTTTGACCACACTTTTAAGATGGTCTTTTAAAGTATTTAGATCCATCAAAAGTGAGGTAATAGATGCTTGAGGCAACACGGTCCTAAGAGCATTTAAAATCGCAAAGCCATCTTTATCTAGATCGCCCATATAGGCAATTTTAGCTTCGTTAAGCCAGGTTACTTGTGAAAGATCTGCTACCTCATAGCCTTTGCCAAAAATAGCTAAGGTATTGTCAAGTTTTGGCAGGCTTAAATAGGTGATCTCGTTTTCTACAATCACCACGAATTTAACCGCATGGTTAAAATGGGCAAAAGTCTCTAAATCTAAGGCGAAGTCACTATTCTCTCTTTGAAAGAGTTTTTGGGAAAGTTTAGGATCTAAAAAACGCAAACGAATGAGTTTAGGCTTTAATTTAAAGTTATAGCGTTTTAAAAAGCTCGCCAAAGTTTTCCCTGTGATCTCAGCATTGTAGTCCTGCTCCTCTAAGATGAAGGGTAAGAGCTTATTTAAAAGCTCAAAATTTTTCTCAATAAACTTCGTGTCAAGGTTTGGCAGATCTACCTGTCTTAAATAGAGGTGAGATTTAGGATTATCTTTTATAAAAGCTAAAACCTCTAAGATCTGATCCCAAATTAACTCCTTCTCTAAGATCTCAAGGTGAGAGCTGTTGGTATAAGTCTCAAGCTTTGGAAAACGCTTCTCAAGTTTAGCTTTAAGCTTTAAATAGCGCTGATATTCTTTGTTTTTGCCAATAAAAGTTAAGACTTCAGCTAAAGAGTTAAAGGTAAGTGCACAAGGTAAGGTTTGCTCACCTAAACCGTATTGACTTAAGCTTAAAGTTTTAAAGTCAAGTTTATCTTGAAAAGCCTCGCCACGCCAAAGCTTAGCCCATTGTTGCACGAGTTTAAAATTGGCACTTATTTGTTTGCCTTTTGGAAATTCAAGTTTAAAGGTAAGTGGATAGTCAAAGCTTGCAAGCTGACCTTTAGTGTATTGTTTTAAAAGGTACTCTTTTAAGTGTTTTGGATCTTTTATATGGGGCAAACTCATAATCTAAACCTAAATCTTGCCCCAATTTAAAGTTGAGGCTTTATGCCAAAGATTGAATTAAATGGCTTAATTTTAAAGCATGATCGCGGGCTTTGTTAATCACCTTAAGCTTATCATCCAAGGTACTTTGCCCCTCAAGGTACATCATGCCACAGCTGTGAAGCTCATAGAAGTTTAAATTACAAAAGGCCGCAATCTTCGAGAACTGAATAAGAAAATCTTGAAGATCATGTTTTATAGCTCCTTCCTTTTGATAATCCTGAATAGAGGATCCGGTAGTAAATGAGTAAATTAAGTTTTTACCCCCTAATTTTGCGGTCGAACCATAGGCAAAACCGTAGGTGAAAACTGTATCCAAGTATTGCTTTAAAATTGCTGGGGCGAAGTACCAGTAAAAAGGAAACTCAAAGACAATAGTTTGAGCTTTAAGCAAAGCTTCTTGCTCATGTGCCACGTCAATCTTAAAGTCAGGATAGAGCGCTTGAAGATCATGGTAGGTGGCATTTGGAAAATCTGCCTTTAGATTTTCAATGATGGTGCGATTGGCAAGTGAGTCTTTAAAATTTGGATGGGCAATAATAATTAAAGGTTCTAACTTAGAAATTACCTCCCTTAAAGTCTTAATAGTAAAACTTATTTTTAAAGAAGTATAATACTTTTTTTAAATTTTAAAGCATGATTTTTAGGCATGATTTAATTAAAAATCTGCCGTAATTTTTTATACGAGAGCAAGAATGCTCCTAAGGCTAAAAGCGATCCTACATAGCCTAAAGCGTAAATTGGGGCAATAGAGGATAAATGCGAGCCAATAAAAGCTCCTGCGCCAATACCTAAATTGCAAATTGCAGAATAAATGGACATGGCAATGGCCGCATACTCACTTTCAAGCTTTAAGATTAAGGCTTGAAAAGTTAAGGAGAAGGTTGAAAAAGAAAGCCCCCAGAGCAAGCAGTTTATAAAACTTGTGCCTTTAAAAGCCCAACTTGCAAGGTGCAAGCTTAATAAAAATATAGCCAAACCCAAAATTGAACCTAAGATAAAGAAATTTTCGTGATTGTCAAATTTAGATGAGAAAATAAAGGAGCATATAATGCCCATCGCCCCAAATAAGATTAAGGTTAATGTAATGAAATTAGGTGAGAAATTTGCAACCTGCGCTAAATAAGGCTCAATGTAGCTATAGCCTGTGTAATGAGCGGTGAAAACTAAAGCAGTTACCACATACACCACCATTAAGGTTTTGTTATGCGCCAATTGCGGCAGTATCTTAAGCGTTACCGCCTGTGATCCTGGAACTTTTGGGCAGACAAAAATTAAGGCAATAAAGACTAAAAGGGCTATGATCCCAATTAGTAAAAAGGTAATTTGCCAGCCTACATAAAGCCCTATCACACGCCCTAAAGGCATACCTGCCACCATGGCAACTGCCGTTCCTGCGGCAACTAAACTTAAAGCTTTTGAGCGATTTTCATCACTTACAATTTTAACTGCCAATGGGGTGGCAATCGACCAAAAAAGACTGTGCGCCAAGGCCACGCCAATTCTTGCGGCCATTAAAAAGTTAAAACTTGTGGCCAAAAAACTTGCAAGATGGCTTATCACAAATAAAGCTAAAACACCTAATAACAGGTATTTAAAGTTAACCTTGGAGAAAATTAAGATTAAGGGTAAGGACATGACTAACACGACCCAGGCATAGACGGTCAAAATAAGCCCGACCTCGGCCTCAGTCATATCAAAACTTAAAGCTAAATCACTTAACAGGCCAATTGGCACAAACTCGGAGGTATTAAACACAAAAGCGGCTACGGTTAAAGCGAATATTGCAGGCCAAGCATTTAGTTTTTTAAGTTCTGTCATAGGTTTTACCTTAATTTTTTGAGGTGGCCTATTTTAGCACTAAGTGCTTGTTTATGATCTAGATCACAAAATAAGGGCAAATTTTATGTCAAAAGCGCAAAACAAATTCAAGCTGTTTTCTAAGGAGTCTGTAATAATGCTCACAAAAGAGGAGTATAAGAAGGGAAGAGAGGCTCCTTATGGAAAGCATCTTTTCCCCTAACCTATTTTTTAAACTTAAATTTAGGATCTTAAGAGCTTTAAAAACCTTAAGATCCAAAACTTGACTTACTCTTCCTTTTGCTGATGCTCTTTTTGATGATGCTCTTTGCGCATCGTCGTCTCAAAGTTACTTAACACGGCACCTACCACAATATTAATTAATAGGAAGGCCGCGAGGATATACCAAATAATGTGAAAGGCGGTAATTACCACCTCCGAGGTGTGAATGAGACCTAAGCGTGAGGCTGAAATTAGGTTATAGCGCACATCCGACCATGCATCACCACTCATGCAGCGCACTAAGGTGAACATCGCCTCCCCTAAAGTGCCGTAAGGATCTTCACGCAAGGGATTTGGCGCTGACGCTACCTCTTGTAATTGTGCTAAAGCCTCAAGCTGCGTAGGACTTGCCATCTCTTCACTTGGCAGACGAAATAAATAAATCCCGGCAATGGAGAAGACATAAAGGAAGATAAACATGACAATTAAATTGTAAGTTAAAGTCTTCATGGAGCGCAAAAGCACCGAGACGATGATCCTAAGCTCTTGATGGGTGCGCAAAAGTCTTAAAACTCTAAAGACGCGAATCACCCGCAAGACTACTACCATCATCGAGCTTGAACCTGCAAGATCCTCTGGAATGTAACCTGCTCCGACAATAATTAAATCAAAGATATTCCAAGGATTTGTGAAAAATTCATGATTTGAATCGCGGGCTAAAAAACGCAAGATAAGCTCAATGGTAAAAATACCTAAGCAGATAGCATTTAAGAGCTCTAAAAAAGAATTTTGCACATAGGTTTCAATGCCAATTACTATCGCGTTGACGATAATAATTGACATAATTGAAAACTCAAAGCGCCGATTATAGACGACACGGCGCACTGACTCTCTAGTATCAGATAACATAAAATGTAAAG
>CALXNU010000063.1 GCA_944389835.1 uncultured Succinivibrionaceae bacterium | reverse complement strand
GCTTTATTTTGAAGCCTTCGTGTCAGTCAGCGGATGTGCATTATAGACACTTTTTAAAATCCGTCAACAACTTTTTTAAAAATTTTTTAATTTTTTTGCGACAGGAAATTCAGTATACCAAAGCAAAGCGCATATAAATGCGAGATAGTGCACATTTTAGAATTTTTTAAAAAAGGCCCTACAAAGTGTTTTTTATAATTTTAGACATAAAATTAAACGCAAAAGAAAACCGCAAGCTAAAACTTGCGGCTTTTCCCTAATCCCAAATGTTTGTTAAGGACAGACAGTAAGCTAAACTGCTACCTTTACCACGACTTTGACAACTGGCATCTCTGCGCCCTTGTAGCAAGCACGTGGCTGATGGGCCTCTTCTGGTGGAACTACAACAAAGTCACCCTTCTTTAAGTTAACTTGAGTGAAGAACTCTGGGGTCTTGAAGAAAATGCAATCATTTTCAGCTAAAGTATTTTCAGTAACCTCTAAGCCTTCACGCATGCAGACACCAAAGGACTCATAGCCTTCAGCTAAGAACTGAATATCAAAGTACTTGTCGTGAGCCTCAAAACGAGCCTTCTCAAATGGCACAGTGGTATAACGCTGTACTAATGCAAAAGCACCTTCGCAGATGTCATAACGACCACTTTCAAGCTTGGTCGCATCATTGTTCTCAAGCCACTCAAAGCTCTTTTTAAACTTATCTTCTAAATAGTCGTACTTTTTTGCCAAAGAAAGGGTTGAAGCTAACATTAATTTACTCCATGCATGTCTAAAAAACTCTCAGGCCCCTGCCTAAGATATTTTTATCTTAATCAAAAAGATCTGATCACAAAAGGATCTTTTCTCAAGAATTCGAGCTTCTTAACACTTTTAGAAAAATTAAGTGCTAGATCATCATTTTTCTTAAGAAAAGTGGTATGCATCAAGCCTTTCACCCCCAAGGTTATAAAGCTCTACCCCCTTTTCATCTACAATAGCAAAGCCCTTTTGCGTACCACCTTTAGGAAGGGTGGTAGATCCTGGATTGATATTTACAATCCCATTTTCAAGTTTAAAAATCCCTTGTACATGGGTGTGTCCAGATAACACCACATCACTTTCTTTTAAACCTAATTTAGAAATCTCCTCACTTGTTTTAAAATGAAGCAAATGTCCATGAGTTAAAAAGATTTTTTGTAATTTATCCCCATTTTGAACATACAAATAACCATAAGGGGCATTGCAAGGAAATTCAAACATCATGCCATCAACTTCACTGTCACAATTGCCTCTTACACTTATAATTCTCTCTTTATAAGCATTTAAAAGCCTAGCTACCACCGGTGGCTCATAACTTTCAGGAACCTTGTTTCTTGGACCATGATTTAAAAGATCACCTAAAAGTACAATTAAATCACAGTGAAACTTCTCAAAATAACTTAAAGCGCACTCAAGCTCGCAAGAGCCTCCATGAATATCGGATAACACTAAATAACGCATAAAAACCTCAAAGCAAATACCCTTGGTATTATCGCAAAATTACCCTAAAAAAAAGCCCTAAATTTTCTTAATTTAAGATCATTTTATCCTGCTTTGTCTGTACAAAATAAGGTAATCTTCTTAAGATAGTTTAGATAACTCTTTGGGAGGTCTAAGTGAGTGCGATCCTAATTTCCTCATGCATAAGTAGCTTTCTAAGCTCTTTCATGGGATCTTCAATTAATATTGCCATTCCCTTTATTTCTTCAGAATACGGGGTAGCCCCTGAGTCTATAACCTGGGTCTTTAATGCATTTATGATAACCTCCGCGGCAATTTTGTTGCCTGCAACTGCCATGGCCAATCGCTTAGGTTATGCTAAAACCTACTGTATTGGCACTTTAGCTGCCGCCATTACCACCTTTTTAGTCCCACTTGCCCCAACCTTTAGTCTCTTAGTTTTAGCCCGTGCCATTCAAGGTATCGCTTATGCCATTTTCTTTTGCTCAGGCATGGCAGTTTTAGTGGATAGAACCCCCAAAGAACAGCGGGCAAGTGCTTTGGCCTTTTGCGTCTCCTCAGTTTATGCAGGCCTCTCCTTCTCCCCAATTGTGGCAGGAGTTTTGGCAGACTACTTAGGGTGGCAGTCAATTTTCTATGCCGCAGCCCTAGGACAGGCCATAAGCTTTTTATTTGCCCTCAAAGTCCCGTTTGATAAAGGACAGAGTAATTACTATCCTTTTTTAAAGATGCTCTTGTGCTTTATTGCAGGAAGCTTATTTTTACTTTCCATTTCAATCTTAGATTTAAGCTCCTATGGCTTATATCTTTTAGGCGTGGCACTTATCTTACTTTTGGGCTATTTAATTATCGAATCCACGTCAAATCACCCCGTACTTCCGGTCTTTGTGGTAATTAAAAACTTAAGTTTAAGCC
Organism: uncultured Succinivibrionaceae bacterium; assembly: GCA_944389835.1. Classification (GTDB taxonomy): domain Bacteria; phylum Pseudomonadota; class Gammaproteobacteria; order Enterobacterales; family Succinivibrionaceae; genus Avisuccinivibrio_A. Next base: position 11,370 of record CALXNU010000063.1, on the reverse strand, counting down.
TCTCCTTGTTAGTTGCGATGCTAAATTTTATTGCCACCTTTGCTATGGGTATGCTCTTGTCCATGCACTTGCAAATTATCTTAGGCCATACCGCAGTTTTCACAGGTATAGTACTTATGGTGCTCCCGGTGGTGATGCTTGGGGCATCTTCATTAACTTCAAAACTTACCGCCAAGTTTGGAGCCCATCTTTTAACCACCTCAGGCATGATCATCATGTGTGTAGGTCTTGCAGGCTATATCTTTTTAGAGCCTAATACCTCCCTAACCTTTATCTTAATCTGTCAGGCTTTAATTGGTTTTGGCAATGGTCTTTTCTCAGCGCCTAATGCCAATATTATTATGAGCTCAGTTAAACGTGAGCAATACGCTTTAGCCTCCTCTTTGCAATCCATTGTTAGAACCTCCGGCATGGCAATTTCCATGGCGATCGTCACCTTACTTTTAAACGCCTATATAAGTGCCGCCCCACATACTACTTTGTATGTAAGAGAGTTAAGTGGTGCAATTGGCTTTATCTTCATAATCTCCACAGCAGTATGTCTTGCAGGAGCTGTAATTGATTTAATCTCAAGTTTTATTGCTAAAGCCCAAAATAAGGCCACAGCTCATGCATAAAAAGTGCTTTATAATCAGAGCTACAAAAAAAATAAAGCGGAGGTTTTGGTATGCAAAAAAAATGGTGGCATGGGAAGGTTTTCTATCAAATCTATCCTAAATCCTTTAAAGATAGTAATGGTGATGGCATAGGCGACATTCGAGGAATTATTGAAAAACTTGATTATATTAAAGCTTTGGGTGTGGATTTAATTTGGATCTCCCCAATTTATGTCTCTCCCTTTGTCGATCAAGGCTATGACATCGCAGATTATCAAAATATCGATCCTATCTTTGGCTCCATGCAAGATTTTGATGAGCTTTTAGAGAAAGCAAAAGCCCTAAATCTTGGGATCATCATGGATTTAGTCATAAATCACTGCTCATCTGAGCATAAGTGGTTTAAAAAAGCCCTTGCCGATCCTAAAAGCCCTGAGCGCAATTACTTCTACTTTAGAAAAGGCAAAGAAGGGCATGAGCCTGATAATCTTAGATCCTACTTTGGAGGCAGTGTCTGGGAAAAAGTCAGAGGTGAGGATGATCTTTACTACTTACACTACTTTGCAAAAGAACAGCCCGATCTTAATTGGTATAACGAAGATCTTCGCCACAAGCTTTTTGAGATGATCAATTGGTGGCTTGATAAAGGCATTGCAGGCTTTAGAGTCGATGCCATCATGAACATCGTAAAAGATCTAAACTTCCCAGGCCTTCCAAAGGATAGTGGCAGTGATGGACGCTGCGCGGTAAATCAAATGACCGCCCGTCTTGCCTCCAAGGTCGGTCCCTTTTTACAGGAGATGAATGAAAAAACCTTCAAAAAACATGATGCCTTCTCAATTGGCGAGGCTTTCTCGGTAAATCCTCAGGATCTTGAAAAATTCATCGGCGATGAAGGCTTTTTCTCCTCCATTTTTGATTTCTCAACCCGCGAGTTAAATGAAAGCTTTCCCTTTTGTTATCAATACCGTCCCATAAGCGTTAAAGACTTTCGAGAATCAAGTTTCAAAGCCCAATTAAGAGCAAATGACATAGGTTTCTTAGCGCCTATTATTGAAAATCACGATGAGCCACGCGGGGTCTCCTACTTTTTACCTGCGATGTGGCAAAACTCACAAGGGGCTAAGGCTTTAGGCACGGTAAATCTACTCTTGCGAGGCATCCCTTTTATTTATCAAGGCCAAGAGCTTGGCATGACAAATACGCAATTTAATTCAATCTACGAGTTTGAAGATTTAAATGCCCAAGATCAGTATAAAGCTTGTTTAAAACAAGGCCTTACCCCAACTCAGGCTTTAGCGATTTTAAATCGTGAAAGCCGCGATCATGCAAGAACCCCGATGCTTTGGGATGAAAGTACTTTTGCAGGCTTCTCAAACACTACCCCCTGGCTTAAGGTCCATCAAGACAAAGAAATTTTATGTGTTAAAGCCCAAGAAAGTGATCCTCATTCGACTTTAAATTATTATCGAAAATTAACTGCCCTAAAGCATGATCCGGCCTATCAAGAGCTTTTAACCTATGGTCTTTTTAAGCCTTTAGAGAATCCAAGTGACTTTACCATCTGCTTTGAGCGGGTTTTAGATAATAAGAAAATACAAGTCTTTACCAACTTTGACACGCATAGCTTTGAATTTACTGTAAATAATAAGGCCCAAGTGTTATTAAGCTCAGGTAAGGGTTGCCTTGCTGAAGGAAAATTAAAACTTAACGAAGGCTCTGTTGCCGTACTCTATTTTGAGGATTAATAAGTTTTAAGTGATCTGCCAACTTTGAAGAAAAATTCCTCTATTTGTGGCAGATCTTCTTTAGTTTAGAGTTTCTCTAAAATTGCAATTAACTTGTCTACATCCTCTTGTGAGGTTGCCCAATCCGTGACTAAACGCACTGCGCTTTCTTTTTCACCCCTAGGTCCCCACAACTCAAATAAGACTTCTTTTTGCAAAGCATCTAAAACCTCATTTGGCAAGACAAAAAATTGCTGATTTGTAGGTGAGTTGACATAGCATCTAAAGCCTTTGCTCTCAAAAGCCTTTCTTATTTGCAAAGCTAAAGAGACCGCAATTTTGCCAATTTTAAAGTAAAGGTCATCGGTAAATAAGGTCTCAAACTGTATGCCTAAAATGCGCCCTTTAGCTAAAAGTGCGCCATGCTGCTTAATTAAAGTGAAAAACTTAGGCAACATTTTAGGATCTTTTACTACTACCGCCTCACCAAATAAAGCGCCAACTTTAGTACCACCAATATAGAAGACATCACACAAAGAGGCTAAATCCTCAAGGCTTACATCATTTGCACTTGCGCCTAAGGCATAACCTAAGCGCGCCCCATCTACATATAAAGGTAAATGATAATCTTTACAGATCTTATAAATCTCAGTTAACTCTGATTTGGAGTATAAAGTACCAAACTCGGTGGGCTGTGAAATATAGACCATGCCAGGTTGTACCATATGCTCTGAGGTCTCGTCATTGAAAAAATCTTTAAGATATTGACTTAAATCGCAAGCTTTAAGCTTACCTTCATAAGAGGGCAGAGTTAAGAGCTTATGTCCACTTGACTCAATCGCCCCTGCCTCATGAACACTTATATGACCGCTTGAGGCACAAATTACACCTTCAACTTTGCTTAAAAGTCCATCGATGACGGTATCATTAGTTTGAGTACCACCAACTAGAAAATAAACTTGTCCATCTTTTAGACCACACTTGTCTAAAATTAACTTACAAGCACGTTTGCTATGAGGATCTAAGCCATAACCTACGCTTTGCTCAAAATTAGTGGTAGTTAAATTCTCTAAAATCTGAGGATGGCAGCCTCTTGTATAGTCGCACATGAAATTTAGCATAAAAACCTCCTTTAGGTGGCTAAATCATAGCACACAGAATTTTTTAAGTTAAAAAAAGAAAAGGCAGTTAAAAACTGCCCTATAAGCTTAAAGGAGATATTTAATCCAAACGCATGGAAATTCTTACGGCGAACTCTTTAACTTTAGTGACCAATTCTGGGATCTTCTCTTCAGTAAAGACTTTTTTAGCTCCCACCACTGAAATAGCCCCCAGGATATAACCTAACGAGGAAAATACCGGTGCTGCCACACAGCGAATATTCTTTTCGCTTTCAGCATTATCTAAAGCCCAGCCCATAAGCTTAATATTGGCCAATTCCTCTTTTAAAGTACTAGCTTGTGGTTGTCCTAAAGAAGAGCTTACAACATAACCTTTATCAACGCGCTCTAAGATCCTCTCTTGTACCTCCTCTCTTTGATAAGCTAATAAACACTTACCTAAAGCTGTATTTACCAAAGAGATCTCTTTGCCCTCTTTTGAATATAAAGGAAGATCAGTTTTAGGGTGAGTTTTTTTAAGTAAATAATAGCCCTTATCCCCATCCATAATGCCAAAGTGAACAGCTAAACAATCAAAGACTTCAAGCATCTCATCTAAATCTTTAGCAACATTTTCTCTAAGATCAATGTTTTCACAGGCACTTTGACCTAAAGCGATTAATCTCATCCACAGCTGATAACGCCCATCACTGCGGCGATGTAAAACTTTGACTTTAATTAATTCATCTAATAGCACATAAGTAGAGCTTCTTGGCAAATCAACAGCTTGCAAGATCTCTTGTGCAGTAAGCGGCCCATTTTGAGCTATAACAGACAAAATATCAAAAGTACGCGTAAGCGCAGGTACCTTAGGCTTAATTTGCATATCCCATGAAAAACCACTGAATTAAGAAAAACGATGATTTATCATATAATAAGGCTCTTAAAAGTACAGTATTACTTTTCTAAAATGTGGGATAGATATACAAATTTTGGCCCAAGTCTTGCTAATAAGATCATTTTAAAAAAAATTGCTTATCTTTTTAGAGACTTGTGTACAAACTTGTATAGCACTAGAACTTAAGCCCTCTACACCTTAAGCCTTTTGAGTCGCCTTATTTTTTAAATCTTCTTTTCTTAACTTTCGATAGTGAAAAGGCGTGATCCCAAAACGTACCTTAAACAAATGATAAAAGTGACTTTGGTTTTCAAAGCCATGACGCTTTGAAATTAAAGCAATACTCTCATCGGTTAAGACTAAATCCTCCATGGTCTTTTTTAGACGATATTCATTGACATAGTCAGTAAGATTCATCGCGGTAATATTTTTAAAGACCCGGCAAAAATAGTTTTTCTGCAAACCTGCAAGCTTGGCCATCTTATCTAAATCAATAGGCTCAGTATAATGATCTTTGATATAGGTTAAAATTTCCTTTAATTTATCATGCTTAAGCTTTTCAGGCCGCCCGCGATTTTTACTTAACTCATTAGTTAAACTTAAGATCTTAAAGTTATAAAAAAGCGCTGCTAACTCTAAAAGTTTAGCTTTAATTAAAAGATAATTTACAGCACTATCTTGCTCTTTTAATCTGAAGATTTGATCTAAAAGCTTATCTAGGCTTAAAAAGACCTCATCTTGTGGCGTCAAGATCACAATCTCACTATCCCCTGAAATTAAAGGGGGCACAATCTCCGCTAAGATCTCATCATAGTTTTGCATCTCTAAAAGTTTAGGATCAAAAACTAAAGACTCCTCTTTACAAAGAGGAGGTAAATACAAAGTGTGTAATTTATTTGCAGGAATAAAGACAATCGCAGGTCCTTTTAAAACCATCTCCCCTTTAGACGATCCAAAGCGAAACTCACCTGAAATTAAGCGCATGAACTCAACTTCTTTATGCCAATGAATATTGACCCGAAAGCTATATTTGCGCCCTGACATTTGATAGGTTGCCAAGGGGAAAATCAAATTCCCATGCTGAGCGGCCTCTTTTAGCTGCCGCCAGGTCTCACGATCTTCTTTATTCAATGATCTTAACTCCAATATCCCACTCGTGGCGCTTTTTCTCTTCACTCTTCGTGCGCACTAAAACCCCACCGCGGCTTTTTGAGGCCTTTGAAAAATCATATAAATTTCTATCAAGTAAATGCGAGGGCACCACATTTTTTAAGGATTTGAAAATAATATCCAATCTTTTCGGGTTCTCTTTATCCCACTCATGCAACATCTTAAGCATGGAGGCGCGCTCTTGATCTTCACCAAAACCGCATAAACCTTTAGGTAAAATCGGATATTGCTTAATCTTGCACAATTCTTTTAAATCTTTTTCACGACAATACGCAAGCGGTCTTATAACCGTTAAAGTATCATCATCGGTGCGCAAAATAGGCGGCATGGTTTTCATGATCCCCGAATAGAAAAGATTTAAAAAATACGTGGCTAAAATATCTTCGCGATGATGACCTAAAGCAATCTTATTTGCCCCAATCTCGCGGGCTAAACCATATAAAAAGCCTCGTCTTAAGCGCGAGCAAATTGAGCACATGGTCTTTTTATTGGGGTTTAATTTTTCCTTTGAGATCTCAAACACCGGCTTTTCAAGCCAAATATACTCAAGTCCGACCTTTTCTAAATGCTCTTTTACCAAATGCTCAGGTGAATTTGGAAAACCTGAATCTAAATGCACAGGAATTAAAGTAAAAGGAATGGGTGCCGAGCGTTTTAAAGAGAGTAAAAGATCAAGCATGGCATAGCTGTCCTTACCCCCTGAAATACACACTAAAATCTTATCGTTAGCCTCAATCATGCCATAATCTCCTATGGCATGACCTACTTTGCGTCTTAAGCGTTTAAATAATTTATCAGCCTGATATTTAGCTTTTTTATCCTCAAGTGAAAAATATGGACTTACTGAATCTGCATAGTCACTTGCCTTTTGATTAAAAGAAAGATCGCCTTGCAAAATTATTCTCCTCAAGCTTTAGGCATATGGGATCCTCTCTACCACCGCTTTGGGGGTAATTACTGCAACATCGCAATCTAATTCATCAGCCACTTTCTCACAAATATTGCCAATTAAAGCCACAGCAATGCCTTTGCGAGCGGAAGTGCCAATAAAGAGCATCGTAGGATTTAATTCCTTGCACAAAGTTGGGATCACATCATCAGGTTGTCCCTCACGAATGTGGCAATGCTCAGGTGGAATACGATGGCGCGCGGCAAAGGATAACACATTTTTGCAACCTTCTTTAACAGCTTGTTCACTTAAAAGATCTGGAGTGAAACCTGGCAAATCAATTGAAGCTGGAGGTAAAACTGGCGGAATGGCATTGACTAAGTGAATTTTACAACGCGTAATAAAAGATAATTCTTGCGCCTCACGCAATAAACGTACATTAAGCCGTCTTAAATCAGGATCTTCAGGATCTGAAAGATCCACGGCTACCGCAATCGTCCCTGTAGGCTGCCAAATATGATCTTTGGCAATGACCACTGGAACTGGGGAGTGGCGCAATAATTGCCAATCAAGCGGCGTGAACATTACCGCATCTAAAATTCCGTGAGGATCTCCTGATTTAATAATTGCATCGGCACAAAAATCTTTGGCAATGGCAGTAATTTCTTTGCCAATTGTTTTAGTCCACACGATTTTCTCTTCAATCTCATAGCCCATTGCATGAATGCGCAAATAGGCACTTAACCACTTCTGATGTTTTTTAATAATGCCCTCACGTGCTTCATCTTTTTCCTTGGAAGACACTAATGAACTTAAATCCCAGGACGACTCAAAAACAGGCATTACCGCTAAAATTCTAACTTTACTCTGACCTGCAATCTGCGCTATTGCCATGGCTCGTTCCAGGGCCGGTTGTCTTAATTGTCGAGGCTCAATAACTACCACTATATTCTGGAACTTTCTCACGATAAAATCCTCAATCCTGTTTAACATCGCTTAAATTCTATAACAAAAACTAAGTATAAAAATGCGCGTTAACTCAATATCTTGAAGATTTAGCTAAAAAATTTAAGGCTCTTGGCTTGAATTTAGGTGAAATTTTTATATGAGCACTTAAAAAACTGCAAGCTTAAGCTTGTGTGATTAATGTGAGCCTTATAAACAACAGTGACGTCCTCCCAGGAGCTCAAGCTCCTGGGCTTCCCAATGACCTCCCCTAAGGGGCAGATCTGGGCAGTTTCTCGTCCTCACCCCAAGATAAGAGTGTTACCTCTCCCTTGGAGCAAAGCGCGAGCATTTGGGCCCGTCCGGCCCAGAGCTGATTGATGCTTGCCAATGTGTCCGCGTTGAGAGTTAGTGAGCATTTTGTGCTCCTGAACTCAGCCTGACCCCATCGATTTTGCTTATCGACATTGCCGCACTTCGGACTAGTAATGCTCGTATTACGTGGGTTCACCTTGATAACAAAGCGGCCGCTCAGCCTCATCTTGTATTCCAGCATGCACACAAAGGTGCACCAGCCCATTCTAAGAATGGAGCGGTTCAGCCCGCTCTTGGCTCTGACATTCCGTCCCAGGCTGGTAATCGTGCCCTTGGCACTTGCCGTCATGTTCTTTATATTCAGATCTTCTACAACGAAATAATCATAACCTTGGCTTTCGATATGACGGGAAAGCTTGTGCAGGAAATCCTTCCTGATATTGGTTATCTTCCTCCAGGCCTTAGCTATGCGTAACTGAAGCCTGCGGTAGCGTCTTGAACCTTTCTTTTTTGCAGTTGCCTGTCTCTGCAGTTCTCCTATCTTATTTTCAATCTTCCTGACCTTCTCAAAATGCTGGTAATCTACGAAGGTGCCCTAATTCATGGAGATAAAGTGCACAATGCCGACATCGCCAGCTGCGCCTTTGTTAAGATCAACCGGCCGGGGCTCCTGCGCTTCAACTTTCACCTGCACATAGATATACCACTTGCCAAGCTCCTTCTTGACGGTAACCGTCTTGGGAATACCGCCTAGAGGTCGGTGCTTTCTGTAATGAATGCTGCCTTTGAGACTATCAGATTTTATTAGAGTTCTAAAATTAGTTTCTTCTCAAAAAATCAGAAAGGAATTTTATTCTGATATCAAACATCTTCTTTGGGGAAGTCGCTTTTGGACAAGAAGTTACTGTGTACTATCTGTAGGAGATGGAGCTACTACAGAAATCATAAAGAGGTATATTAGCAATCAAAAACAACCTTTTTTGTCTTAGGCAATTGCTTTCATCCCCAAGCTCACGCATGGGGAATTTCGCAATAAATTAGTTAAAAAGTGCCTTTTTCGTGAGACATATTTGCAAATTATGTGGATCATCCTTTTTATTGGTCCTAAAAATGCTAAAATTTAAAACCTAAATATCTTTTGATTTGTTGAGAGGATTTATTACAAATGACAGCACTGGTTTTAGGACACAAGAACCCAGATACCGATTCTATCGTTGCAGCTTTATCTGCTGCTAATTTCTATCGTGGCCGTGGCATTGATGTCACCCCTGTGGCTCAAGGTGAGCCCGCCCCTGAGACCGCTTTTGTGCTTGAAACTTTCGGCTTACAAGCCCCTGAGGTTGTAACCTCTGTTGCAGGTCGTGAAGTTTATTTAGTCGATTATTCAGATTTAGCTCAAGCTCCAGCTGATTTTAAGGGTGCAACTTTACTTGGTATTATCGACCACCACAAATTAGGTGATGTAACCTCCGCAGCTCCTGTTGAGTGCTGGATCCAACCTGTAGGTTGCTCAAATACTGTAATTAAGAAGTTACACGACATTTACGGCATTGCCATCGATCCAAAGCTTGCAGGTGCTATGCTTTGCGCTATTTTGTCTGACACCGTCCTCTTTAAGAGCCCAACTTGCACTGAAGATGATAAGAAGGCTGCCAATGAATTAGCCGCAATCGCAGGTGTAGAAGACTTACAAAGATTAGGCATGGAAATGTTCAAGGCTAAGAGCAACTTAGATGGTGCTACCCCTCGTGAACTTATTTTCCGTGATTTCAAAGACTTTGACATGTCAGGCCACAAGGTTGGTATTGGTCAGTTAGAGTTAACCTCCCTTGAGATGGTTTCAACAGATCTTAAGGCTAAACTTCAAGCAGAACTTAATGCAGTTAAAGCAGAAGGCCGTCACAGTGCTTTATTAGTTTTAACTGATGTTATGGAAGAAGGCTCTGAGCTTTTACTTGCCTCCGATGATGCAAGCATTATCACTAAGGCTTTGAACACCACTTTATCAGATAAGATGTGGTTACCAGGTGTAATGAGCCGCAAGAAGCAAGTCGTTCCTCAATTAGAGAATGCTTTTAAGGCCTAATTTAATTTGTTAAAGCCTTAAAAGGCTTACATAAAAAACGTTTAACCACACAAGGCTCTCAATTTGGAGAGCCTTCTTAATTAATAATCCCCAACTAAAAAGTAAAATGTCACATTCAAAAACCATAGGCTTAGTCTCTTTAGGCTGTGCAAAAAATTTAGTAGATACTGAGCGTTTAACCTCCGCCTTAGTCTCTATGGGCTATAAAATTAGCGGCTCTTATGAAAATTGTGATTTGGTAATTGTAAATACCTGTGGTTTTATTAATCCGGCAGTGCAAGAGTCTTTAGAGGCCATTGGTGAGGCTTTAAATTATCAAAATAAAGTCATCGTGATGGGCTGCTTGGGCGCTAAACCTCAAACTATCTTAGATGCTTACCCTCAAGTTTTAAAAGTTTTCGGACCAGGCCGCAGAGCTGCGGTGTTACGTGAGATTGTAAAAGTCTTAGGACAGCCCTCCCAAGATCAGGTCCAAACCCTCCCAAGATCAGGAATTATCCTCACCCCACCTCACTATGCTTATTTAAAAATCGCCGAAGGTTGCCGTCATCGCTGTGCTTTTTGTATTATTCCCTCTTTGCGCGGAGCACTTCGCTCACGCTTACCTAAGGATATTCTTAAAGAGGCTCAATCCTTAAAAGAGCGCGGGGTTAAAGAATTATTAGTCATTGCCCAAGACTCCTCAGACTATGGTTTTGATTTAAAACTTGAAAACAAACCTACTATCACCTCTTTGTGTCAGGATCTCTCCAAATTTAACCTGTGGGTACGTGTCCACTATGTCTATCCTTCAAATGAGGCAGCCTCTTTAGTTGAGCTTATGGGGCAAGGGCTTATTCTTCCATACCTTGATGTGCCACTCCAGCATGTCAATGAGAAAATTTTAAAGAGTATGCGCCGCCCAGGTAATATTGAAAAAACCTTAAAGGTCATTGAAAACTGGCGCAAGCTGTGCCCGGATTTGGCAATTCGCTCAACCTTTATTACAGGTTTTCCAGGTGAGACCCAAGAGGAGTTTAATGAGCTTTTAGACTTTTTAAAAGAGGCCAAATTAGATAGAGTAGGCTGCTTCCCATACTCTGATGTAGAAGGGGCGAGTGCCAACAACTTTGAAAATCCAGTACCGCTTGAAGTTCGTGAAGAACGTGCGCAAATTTTAATGGAAACGCAAGCTAAAATTTCCTATCAAAAATTAAAAGAGCGCATTGGTAAAAGCTATGATGTGTTAATTGATGATGTCACAGAAGATGGTGAGGCCATTGCCCGCAGTAAATATGAAGCCCCAGATGTTGATGGTGTCATTTACTTAAAAGACGGAAAAGGTTTAAAACCAGGTCAAATGGTAAGAGCTAAAATTACCGACTGTGATGAGCATGATTTAGAAGCAGTGCTTGATAAAACTTTTACAAGTTCCCTTAACTTTAAAAAAGCTTAGATAAAATTTTTTAAAATCAAGAAAAAGGAGGACTTTAACCCTAGATCATGTGATCTTTTTATAGGTACCATAAAACACAGGCAACAGCCCACCTATCTGGCGTAAATTGAGTTTTTAAACGCCAGATGTATTATGTCTAAGCCCATTAAAATTGTCACAGTTTTAACTTTTGATTGTGTCACAAATTGACACTTCTTTTAAAAATAAAA
>CALXNU010000062.1 GCA_944389835.1 uncultured Succinivibrionaceae bacterium | reverse complement strand
ACATATTTGCGAAAGTTTTTCCTGCGAAATCACCTCAAATACACCCTACTATATCTGAATTTGCCGAGTGGGAATAACTTTTTAAAATCTTTTTTCAGGGATTATCATAAACTAAAAGCACTTAAGCTAATCTTTAAAAAAAGTTACCTTCTTTTAGAGATTAACTCAAAGATTGATTGGTGATCCCTTAAAGAAGGCCTGGAAGTCTCAGGCCTAAAGATAAGTCTTTACGAAATATCCCACAAAATCCCCCTTTGTTTAAGGGAGATTCTATAAGATCCGGTATGTACTGATTAGAAGGTATATTTAGCACCTAAAGCGAAGACGTTCTCATCGTTGTGAGCATATACTTCATTGGTGTATTCAGCATACTCGTCATCAGTGCCAGCATCGAAGCGAGCCTCAGCCCAAATCTTGATGCTTGGATTGATTTGCCATTGAGCGATAACTGGAATTACAGAGGACTTAGCATCGCTTGCAATATTGTCTGGATTATCAACAAAGTCGTAATCAACCTTCATCCAGTTGTAACCACCAATTAAGGTGACGCCATTGGCAAAGCCATAGGAAATTACAAACTCAGCACCAGTTACATCGTACTCATCAGCTGTTGTGTCACCATGAAGGTCGAAATCGTGTCCACCTAAAGCTTCAAAGTTACGAGTCTGGAAGGTAGCGGCAGTATAGAAGCCCTGGCCTAAAGTACCCCAGCTTAAAGAAGCTGCCCATTGAGTGTACTTATCGTATTGGTTAGAGGCGTAATCAGTGCCAAAGTTATCGGCAGCATCATTGTCTTGGAAGTTTGCACCACCAAAACCGGCCTTAATGGAGATTGGTCCAAAGAGCACGGCAGGTGAGGTATAGCCTACTGATAAAGCATAAGAGTTATCAATATCTACTTCTTCTTTTGAGCCTGTATTCTCGCCAGCTGAATTAATGGAATCTCTATCGGCCTAGAAGGCACCGTCAACGTGTTGATCATCCTTGGCAGTACCATAGGAAGCGTTGACATCAACACCAAAGCCTGACCAGGAGTACATGGCCATGCCTGAGCGACGGTCATCGTTGTTTAATAAACCATTGCAACCTGCATCCTCGAAAACGTCAGTTGGGTTGATAACATATTTCACGGCATCTTCAAACTTACCAACCTTAAATAAGCCAAATTGACCAAAGTCAGCGCCTACCCAAGTGTAACGGTTTGCAGTAGTACCATCTTCAGCGGCCATCTCCCACTCTACATTAGCAACGGCTGCTACGTAGGAGTTGATCTCAGAGCGGAAGTTAAAACCAAGACGGCTTGAGGAATTTAAATTACCGTCATTTGCGGCATTATTACTATTGTTGCCATTGTAATCTTAAGAATAGAAAACTGCCATCACACGGCCATAGGCATCAATTTAGGTGCCGTCTTTGCTATAAATAGTGGCGGCTGAGGCAGAGGTGGAAGCAGCGGCAACGGCTGCAATTGCTAAAGCTAAAAGTGACTTCTTCATTTTGAATCTTAATCCCGTAAAAGTCTTATTTTTTGTTAACTCTCTATAGTCAAAATAAATTGCTTCTTGAAGCTTTTTTCCGCATCTATAGAGAATTTTGTGGTCCTATAGTCTTATCTATAAGACGATTGCAGTATAGATCTTAAAACTTACTTGAGAAGGCAAATTTTAGAAAACTGTTCGTAAAAAGGCACTATTTATTTTAAATTGTGATCTAGATCATAAAATTTAGAGGAACTTTTTAAAAATAGGCCTTGACTTGGTGCGCGTTTTCTGATTATAAACTTGATCAAAATATAAGACTATAGATCTCTAAAGTCCAAAATTAGAAAATTAATATAAAAATAGATCAAAATCCTAGAGTTATGTGATTTAGCTCAAATTATGCACTTTCGATAAATTATTTTTGCGAAAATTTAAAACTTAAAAAACCAAAGATAAACTTTTATTGAATAAAAAAGGGCCTTTTGCGGGGTAAGAATAGAAATTAAGACTTTAATAAATTAGATTTTGGCTTTATAATTTTAAATTCTTTTTATAAAACTTAAAGCTTAGCTTCTTTTGCTTTCATTCTTTTTAGGTATTGTATGTCAGAGCCTCAAAAATCCCCACAAACGCCACTTAAAGTTTCATTTAAAACTATAAGCGCTGATGATGAAGGGCAACGCTTAGATAATTATTTAGCACGCACCTTACGCGGGGTGCCAAGATCGCTACTTTATAGAATTTTGCGCCGTGGCGAGGTGAGAGTAAATAAAGCTCGCGTGTCACCTTCTTATAAATTAAAAGCAGGTGATGAAGTACGCGTTCCGCCTGTAAAAGTCACTGAGGCTAAGGTTACAGTACCCTCATCAAATCTTCATTTAGTCCAAGATCTAAAGCAAAGGATTCTCTTTGAAAATAATGAGATCATCGTAGTTGATAAGCCTGCAGGGCTTGCCGCTCACGGCGGATCTGGAATTGAATTTGGCCTTATTGAAGCCTTGCGTGCTCTACGTCCTGAGCAAAGTTTTTTAGAGCTTGCTCACCGTTTAGATAGGGAAACTTCAGGCTGTTTAATTGTGGCAAAAAGACGCAGTGCTCTTCGCAACCTTCATGAGCAATTTCGCCAACGTGTGGTGAAAAAGCGTTATTTAACCTTAGTGCCAGGCAAGTGGGATAGAAGACAAAAACTTATTGAAGCCCCGTTAATTCGCAATGAATTAAAATCAGGCGAGAGAATGGTGATGGTCAATTTTAAAGATGGCGCACCATCAGCTACTGGCTTTGATGTGGTTGAAGAGTTAAATGATGCCACCTTACTTGCTGCAATGCCACACACCGGGCGTACTCATCAAATTAGAGTGCATTGTGCTTGGGCTCGCCATCCTGTAGGAGGCGATGAAAAGTATGGCGATAAAGCTTTTAATCAAAGGCTAAAGGATTTAGGTTTAAGACGTATGTTCTTACACGCCTTTAGAATTACTTTTGTCGATCCTGCAAGTGGTGAGGTGTTAAAAATTGAAGCACCACTGCCCCCTGAACTTGAACAAGCAGTTATTAGTTTGCGCCGTATCTAAAGGAGAGTTAAGTGACAGCTAGAGTTAAATGCACTGAGGTTAAAGGTTTTGTTAAAGGAAGACGTGATCTTATTGAAGATGAAGCCTTTTTACCTTATAAAGGTCAAATTAAAGCGGTAGTCTTTGACATTGATGGCACTCTTACCGATAGTATTGGACAAATTGTCGATTGCACCAAGCGCACTTTTGATGCTTATAACTTACCTTATCCTCAAGATGAAGCAATTGTGGGGATGATTGGCAAGAGATTAAATGAAGGGATTGAATCTATTTTGCCGCCCTTTATAAAAGATCGTTTTGAAGAAATAACTCAAACTTATCGTGAGATTTTTCAAGCTCATGATGAAATTAAAAATGCGGTTCTCTTCCCGCAAGTTGAAGAGCTTTTAGCCTCATTAAAAGAGCAGGGCTATAAAATAGGTTATGCCTCAGGAAAATCTACCGTAGGAGTGCTTCGCACTTTAGAGACGACAGCTTTAGGTAATTTTTGTGATGCTCTTTGTGCAGGAGATGAGGTTCCCTCAAAGCCTAATCCTTTAATGATGATAGAAGTTGCAAGAAGACTTAACTTAAAGCCTCATGAGATCTTAGGGGTAGGCGATGCAGGCATGGATATTGAGATGTATCACAATGCTTCTTGTGTGTCGTGTGCGGTAGAAACTGGCGTATGGTCAGGCGAGGCTATGGAACAATTAAAGCCTCACCTTCTAGTGCCAAAAGTCTCTTTGATTAAAAATTATCTGTGCGCTTAATTTTGAGAAGGAGCAGTTGCAGCCTCTTGAGCGGGCGCTTGAGGTGCTGCGCTTGTAGCACCTTGTGGGCAGTTAATGCGATTTACTGCCCCGTGTGCTGAGATAAAAAGTGGGATCCCAGGGAGCATACGGTCAATAATCATCATTAAATCCACAGTGCACTTATTATTAATGGCACGAATATCACTTGCCTTATAGAACACAGAGTCAATGGCTTTAAAGTCTAATAACACGGCTTTATTAGCTGCGGTAATATAAAAAGCTCTTTGATAGTCAGTACCTCTTAAGGTTACCGGGACATTTTTAAGGATGATAGGAAGTCTTGGTAGCTCAGATAAAAGAGAGTTTAGAGCTTTTTGATCTACCCAATTAGTTAATATATCAAAGGTCAGATTTAAACCTGCATAGGTTGCAAAGTTCTCTTTGTCATTAAAAACAGCCTTACCCGTACCCTCACCATAGGAGGCCACTGTTACTGTGCCTAACATCTTTTCATTGATTTTGCCTTTTAAACCCTGAGAGTCTTTAGGGAACACTGCCACGGTACTTTGATAACGCTTTTCAGTATCGTTTTGTGCGGTAAAATCTTTACATAAGGTGTACCAAAATTCAGCATCAGGTACTTCATGATCATCTAAGATTACTTCATATAAAGCAAAGTGCTCACTTTCAAAAGCAGTTCGGTTTTGATAAGCATAAGCTCCACTTGCAAGGAGGGAACTTAGCATAAAACATACAGTCAATCTTAATAAAGACATAACACCACCTAAAATTTTTTAGACACTATAAAGATTTTAGTATAGGATGGGGGCGAATTTTTGAATTTGTTAATAAAAGTCCAGCGATCTCGCAATTTTTTTTGATCTTTAGTAATTTTTGGGAGTTTTCCATGAGTGAGTCAACCTTTGCTTTAAAAGATAGTGTGCCTTTTGCCAAAGTGGCCTCCCAAGAGCTCTCTTATGAGCTTACTGTGCCAAAAGAGCTTTTAAAAAGATTAGAGGATGCCTGTCATTGCCTAAATTCTGATGCGAATTTGAAAATTCGCTTTTATCGCGATTTGCAAGGTTTAAATGTTGTAGAAGGTGAGGTGAGTATTGAGGTGCAATTAATTTGTGCCCGTTGTTTTAAACCATATATTTATACTTTGCACTCAATTTTTAAATCAACGCCTGATGAAGAAAAAGCGCAGAGTTTAAGAATTGCCGATAAGCTTGATTTAATTGAGTTAGATGCAGAAGGTGGTTTTGATACGCTCTCTTATATTGAAGATTGTCTCTTACTTGAGATCCCGCTTATTTGTGAGCATGAAGATGAAACAGAATGTGAGCTTAAAGGGGATAATTGGGAATTTGGTGCGATAACTAAGCAAGACACAGATAATCCATTTAAAGCTCTTGAGGCTTTAAAGGAGAATTTTAGTAAAAAGTAATTTTTAGAAAAATCTCTGATTTTGAGTAAAAAACACTTTAAAACAATAGCTTGTGTACAGTGAAAAAAGCTTGAAATCAGGTGGGATAATCTCTATAATAGCGCGGTTATCACAAGCTTGGCTTGTGATTGTTTGGTTTTCTTAGAAAAGCGGGGCAAAAATATAGGATCTCCGCAAGTTGAGTTAATTTTAGGAGACAAAAATGGCCGTTCAACAGAACCACCAATCCCGTTCACGTCGTGACAAGCGCCGTACTCATGACGCCCTTACCGCTCGTGCTTTAAGTGTGGATGCCACCACTGGTGAGACCCACCTTCGTCACCACGTAACCGAGAGTGGTTACTATCGCGGTGTAAAGGTTATCGACGTCAAGAACGAAGATTAATTTTAGACCGAAGTTAGGTCAAACAAATTAAGGTTTAACAGGGGCGTCTTGCAATGCAGGTACGCCCCCTTTCATATCTTAGGATCTCCTCATGTTATTAAAACAACCTGTGGACATAACTGTAGCCATTGATGGTACCGGTGGTGACAGAGGCTCACGTGCAATTGTCGGGGCAGTGCGCTTTGCACTTACTTTATATCCAGGTCTTAAATTAATTATTTTTGGACCAAGCTCTTTGCAAGAGGATCTAATTAAAGAAAAGGTCGATGACAAGCGCTATGAGTTTGTAAATGCTCCACAAGGTATCCCGCAAGATGAAGATCCAAGACGTGTTTTAAAATTTAGATTACGATCTGCCATGGCTTTAGCCATTGAAGCGGTAAAAGAAGGTAAAGCTCAGGCTGTAGTCTCAGGCGGAGGTACAGGGCCATTAGTTACTTTATCGCGCCATATTTTAGGTTCATTGCCAGGTCTTAGACCTGCTTTGTGTGCGAGGATGCCAGCTGGGGCTAATAAATTTAGTTTAATGCTAGATTTAGGGGCCAATGCCAGGGCTCAAGCACAAGATCTTTATGGTTTTGCCAAATTAGGCAGTGCCGCTTGCGAGTGCTTAATTGGAGTTGAAAATCCACGTGTTGCAGTTTTAAATGTGGGCACTGAGCAAGGCAAAGGACCTGCGCTTATTCGTGAGGCGCGAGATCTTATAGGCTCAAATCGTAATTTAAATTCAGAAGGCTTTATTGAGGCAAATCATATTTTCAAAGGTGATGTGGATGTGATTGTCACCGATGGTTTTACTGGAAATATCGCCTTAAAAGCTGCCGAAGGGGTAGCTGGAATTTACTCTCAAGTCACAGGAATTAAGAAGTTTTTCTCTAAATTGTCTCATCCTGAGTGGCTTTTGCCGTGGCAATATAATGGCTCAGTACTTTTAGGAGTTAATGGTATTGTCATTAAATCTCATGCAAGTGCAGGAGAGGAGGCCATGGCCATTGCCATGGTTGAGGCGGCAAAAGCGGTTGAAGCCAATCTCTTTGAGTCAATGAAAACTTCAATCTATCTTAAAGATTAAGTAAGTATTTAAAGCAAGCTTGAGTTTTTTTAGCTCAAGTTGCTACCAAGATTTTAGCCAAGTTAAGATTAACCTGCCAAAAAGGTCAATGTTTTGCTAAAATCTATAGGATACGGTTTTAATTTTTCGCACACATGCGATCCAAGATAAGTGGTGGTGCCTTTGTATACCAGAATTCTCGGAACGGGCAGTTATTTGCCTTCTAAGATAAGAACTAATGCCGATTTAGAGCGCATGGTTGACACTTCAGATGAGTGGATTGTCGAGCGCACTGGAATAAAAGAAAGAAGAATCGCGCAAGAAAATGAAACTGCCGCTTCAATGGGGACGATTGCCGCACAAAAAGCGCTAGAGGCAGCTTCAGTGCAAGCTAATGATATTGATGTGGTCATTTGCGCTACAACCTCTGCAAGTTATGCTTTCCCATCTACTGCCTGTCAAATTGCCGCAAGTCTTGGGATCCGCGAGGCTATGGCTTTTGATTTAGCTGCCGCTTGTGCAGGTTTTTCTTATGGCTATCATGTGGCCCATTCGATGATCCTCTCAGGGCTTGCTAAAAAGGTCTTAATTATTGGCGTCGATTTAATGTCACGGGCCTGTGATCCAAATGATCGCACCACAATTATTTTATTTGGAGATGGTGCAGGTGCTTGTATCTTAGGTGAAAGTGAGGAAGCTGGAACTTTAGCTTTGCACTCAAGTTCAGATCCCAAAGCAGGTGACCTTTTAAAATTAGCCTATGTTAATCGTCAAACCCTTGATCCTGAATATCTATATATGAAAGGCAATGACGTCTTCAAACGCGCCGTGACCGTTTTAGCCTCATTAGTGACTGAGACTTTACAGTCTGCAAATTTAGAACCTCAGGATTTAGACTTTTTGGTGCCTCATCAGGCTAATTTAAGAATTATTGCAGCCACTGCTAGAAAATTACATCTTGATATGGATCAAGTGATCGTAACTTTAGATAAGCAAGGAAATACTTCGGCAGCTTCCGTGGCGCTTGCTTTAGATGAAGGAATTAGATCAGGGCGCATTCAGCGTGGCATGAATCTTCTTTTAGAATCATTTGGTGGTGGATTTACTTGGAGCTCTGCTCTTATTCGCTACTAATTAAAAATAAGGCGCAGGGAGCGCCTTTTTTTTAGGGGTTAAAAAAATATACAAAAGTTAAGGGGCATTTTGCACCATTAGGAGATGATATGAAGAAATTTGCTGTAGTATTTCCAGGCCAAGGCTCTCAAAGTGTTGGCATGTTAAAAGACTTTATGGCAGATCCTGAAGTTAAAAGAACTTATGCTGAGGCTAATGAGGCTTTAGGTTATGATCTTTTAACTTTGACCCTTGAAGGTCCTGAAAGTGAGTTAAATAAAACCGAAGTCACTCAGCCTGCAATTTTAACCGCATCAATTGCTGCTTATCGTGCTTTAGTAAGTCAAGGTGTAAATCCTCAAGGCGTCGCAGGTCATTCTCTTGGTGAGTATTCAGCTTTAGTTGCCTCAGGTTCTTTAAACTTCCTAGATGCAGTCAAATTAGTAAGATTAAGAGGTCAGGCCATGCAAGAGGCTGTCCCTCAAGGTCAAGGCGCGATGGCTGCCATCTTAGGTGTTGATGATGACAAGATTATTGAAGTTTGCAAAGAGCAATCTCAAGGTGCAGATGCTGTGTGGGCGGCAAACTTTAACTCCCCAGGTCAGGTGGTAATTTCAGGTACTGCAACTGCTGTAGAGCGTGCTAATGCCAAATTTACTGAGCTTGGGGCTAAAAGAGTAGTACCACTTGCAGTCTCCGCTCCAAGTCATTGCCCATTAATGCAAAGTGCTGCTGATAAGGTAAAAGAAGTTCTTTTAAGCCTTGACGTAAAAGATGCGGTAATTCCAGTTTACTGCAATGCTTTAGCCTCCAAGATCACTAAGAAGGATGAGATTATCGATTGCCTTTATCGTCAATTAGTAGGACCTGTGCGTTGGGTAGAAAGTGTGCAGGCGATGGCCAAAGATGGGATTGAGCTTTTAGTTGAAGCAGGCCCTGGCAAGGTTTTAACCGGTCTTAATCGTCGCATTGATAAGACTTTATCTTTTGCTAATGTCAATGATCCTGCAACTTTAGAGAAAGCTTTAAGCGCCATTAATAGTTAAGGAGTTAAGTTTATGGAAGATTTTGATTTTTCAGGCAAGATTGTTTTAGTAACTGGTGCCTCACGTGGTATTGGTAAAGAGATTGCGCAAAAGTTTGCATCCTTGGGGGCCACTGTAGTAGGTACAGCCACAACTGCTGAGGGCGCTTCTAAAATTGAAGAGAGCTTAAATGGTAAAGGTTTTGGTTTAGTTTTAAATGCCTTGCAATTAGATACTGTCGCTCAAGTTGTCGATCAAGTTGTTGAAAAGTGTGGCGCAGCCCCAGATATTTTAGTCAATAACGCAGGTATTACCCGCGATACTTTATTTATGCGCATGAAAGATGTCGATTTTGATGAGGTGATTGCCTGTAATTTAACTGCTGCAGTTAGACTTTCTAAGGCTTGCATCGGTCCTATGATGAAAAAAAGAGCAGGCCGCATCATCTCTATTACCTCAGTGGTAGGTGAGACTGGTAATGCAGGTCAATGCAATTATGCAGCCTCAAAGGCCGGTATCATTGGCTTTACTAGATCTTTAGCTCAAGAAGTAGGCTCACGTGGTATTACCGTAAACTGTGTAGCCCCAGGCTTTATTGAAACTGATATGACTAAAGTTTTAAGTGATGAGCAAAAGAAAGCTTATGAAAGCCGTATTCCATTAAGAAAGTTAGGACAGGCAGCAGATATTGCTAATGCTGTGGTATTTTTAGCCTCAGATTGGGCTTCATATATCACAGGAACCACCCTAGATGTAAATGGTGGAATGCGTTGTGCCTAAAATTTTTCTTAAATTTGTGATTTAATCTAAGTTATCAAAGTAAAATCGCGTCAGGCTCTACCAAAATGTGCTTAAAACATATATAATGCACTCATCTTTTAGAGTGCAGGCATTGGGCCTGGCACAGCTTAACATAGGACAGGATCTGCGCCAACGCAGTCTGATCAGGAAATAAATGAGCAATAGCATTGAAGATCGCGTAAAGAAGATTATCGTTGACATGTTAGGTGTAAAGCCTGAGGATGTCGTTCCAGAAGCATCATTCGTTGATGACCTCGGCGCTGATTCCCTCGACACCGTTGAGCTGGTCATGGCTCTTGAGGAAGAATTTGAGACCGAGATCCCGGACGAGGAAGCTGAGAAGATCAACACCGTCCAGGCAGCCATTGACTACATCAAGAGTCACGAAGAATAGTTTTAATGCTACAACGGCGAGCCTATGCTCGCCGTTTGCTTTGTCAGTTAATGGGAGATGTCTGTCATCTCCTTATTTTTTTTAATTCAGTCAATTCTGACTTTTTGGAGGCATACACGGTGCACAATCGTAGGGTCGTTGTTACCGGTCTGGGCATGGTAAGCCCGGTGGGCGGCACAGCTGAGGAATCCTGGCAAAATTTAATTGCCGGAAAAAGCGGCATTACCACCATTGAGCATTTCGACACTCAAGCTTTCTCAGTAAAGATTGCAGGTTTAGTCAAAAACTTCAACCCAGAAGATTGGGGTATCACTCGCAAGGATGAACGTAAAATGGATAAGTTCATCCAATACGGTATTGCAGCCGGACTTATGGCCTTTACTGACAGTGGAATTGAAGTAACTCCTGAAAATGCAACTCGTATCGGTTGTATGATAGGTTCAGGAATTGGTGGTTTAGGCCTTATTGAGCAAAATATTTTAGGTTTAGCAGCTAAAGGCCCAAGAGGTATTTCACCATTCTTCGTCCCATCAACCATTATTAATATGGTTTCAGGACATTTATCTATTTTAAAGGGCTTAAGAGGTCCAAATTTAGCCTCAGTTACCGCTTGCGCTTCAGGCACTCACGCCATCGGACTTTCAGCACGTTTGATCTCCTATGGTGATGCTGATGTGATGGTTTGCGGTGGCTCTGAGAAGGCTTCAACTCAAATGGGTATTGGCGGTTTCTCAGCTTTAAAGGCTTTATCTACCCGCAATGATGAACCAGAGAAGGCTTCACGTCCTTGGGATGTCGATCGTGATGGCTTTGTCTTAGGCGATGGTGCAGGTGTGTTAGTCCTTGAGGAGTATGAGCACGCTAAGGCTCGTGGCGCTAAGATCTACGCTGAGTTAGTAGGTTTTGGTATGAGCGGTGATGCTTACCATATGACTGCTACCCCTGAAGATGGTGCAGGTGCTAGATTGTCTATGGAAAATGCCATTCGTGATGCTGGAATTAAGCCTGAGCAAATTGCTTATATTAATGCTCATGGTACTTCAACTCATGTTGGTGATTTATCTGAGTTAAGAGCTGCTAAAGCAATTTTTGGTGATGCTCCAAAGCACACTTGCATGAGCTCAACTAAGTCTATGACAGGTCACCTCTTAGGTGCAGCAGGTGCGGTAGAAGCTGTAATTACTGTGTTAGCCGTAAGAGATCAGATTTGCCCACCAACCATTAATTTAGACAATCCAGATCCAGAGGTCGGTGATTTTAATTTAGTACCAAAGGTCGCACAAAAGCATGATATTGAATATGCTTTGACCAATAGCTTTGGCTTTGGTGGTACTAATGGCTCTTTACTTTTCAAGCGCCTCTAGTTTGAGAGTTTAAATTCTATTCTTTTCTACTTAAAACCTCGCTTAGGCGGGGTTTTAATCGTTTAAGAGCGGCATAAAAAATTGCGCTAGCTCTTGTTTTGATAAATTTAAGCTTAAATGATGTCTTGTTAAGTGCTAAACTAAAGGGCGATTTATGGGTTAAATTTGCCTTTAGATCAAGTCTTAAAGATAAGTCTTTTACGATATTTTGCCTGAGATCAAAGCTTTCTTTGATTGATGGCAAAGTCTGTAAGCTTTCTCTTACCAAACTTAAAAAAATAATTTAAACAAAAGATTAACTTAAAACTTGTTCAAATTTTAGCTTTATAGATTTTTCACGCTAATTTCATGTGTTTTTTACCTCGCAAATTAACAAAAATTGCCAAATAGTCTTTAAACATTCCGATAAAATTGGGGTTTTGTGATAGAGATCATCTTTTTTAGATACAGATTTTACTTTACCGTTTGTTTACAAAAATAATTGAGATTTTTCCATAATTTGATAGATAGCGTTGATGGCTTTTTCTAAAATGGCGCTGTATTCGATGAGAGCAAGAACTCGTCATATAAACTTGGAATGGATTTTTATTATGAAGAAGTCACTTTTAGCTTTAGCAATTACTGCTATGTCCTTAAGCGCAGCTAATGCTGCCACGGTCTATAATAAAGATGGTTCTGAAGTTGCCATTTATGGTCGTGTGCAATCAATTTACTATTCTCAAGATTCAGGTGAGAATAACAATGCCGCTAACGATGGTAACATCAAGACCTCAGGTCGTTTAGGTTTAAATTTAAGAAGCGCTTTAACTGATAACATTGCCGCTATCGCTAAGGTAGAATGGGATGTTGCAGATGGCGATGATAAGTCAGAGTTTGGCAACCGTTATACTTGGGTAGGTGCTGATTTTGGTCAATTTGGTACTTTAAAGGCTGGTAAGTTTGAAGATGCCATCAAGTATGTCATCGAAACTACTGACGTTTTTGAAGACTTTGCCTGCTATGGACAATTAGGCAATGATGATCGTCGTGCCGGTATGCTTGGCTACTCTTGGTCAGGTTATGGCGTAGATGTAAATGCTACTTTCGGCTTTGCCAAGGATAATCAACAAGTTGATGGTGCCTTCTATGAGGGTGAGAAAGTAGATATCGACACTGCTTATGCTTTCTCCTTAGGCTATACTACCCCAGAAGTACTCTTTGGACCAATCTCCATTCGTGCAGGCTTTGGTGGTGCTAACTTCTACGATTCAGCAGATTATGATGGTGTAGAGTCAGATCCAAAGAATCCATATGCGAATAATTTCTATGATAAGTACACTCAATGGGCTGCCTCTGTAACTTGGGGCGGCGATGAGGGCCTCTATGTATCTTTCATGGGTCAAGCTCGGGACTTTACTATGACCGAGAATGCCAACAATGAGGGTTATGATGATTACACCTTAACTGGCTTTGAGTTTGCTGTCGGCTATAACTTCGCCTCAGGTGTGACCTTACTTACCGGCTATAACTACATGAAGATCGACATGGATGGTGCGGATAATGCTGACTCTAAGGGCTCAGTCATTCCAGTTTATGCTCTCTATCAAATCAATCCAAACTTCAGAGTCTGGGCAGAGGCTCGCTTTGATGCCGGTACCGACGAAGAGTATGAAGAGGACACTGATGGCACTTATGCTTTAGATGAGAATGTCTTCTCTGTAGGTTGCCGTTATACCTTCTAAAAATTCTTCTCACAAAAGGACTAAGATCTCGCCTCAAGGCGAGATCTTAGGGTCAAGCTTAAAGTTCTTTTTAATAAAAAAACTTTAAGGTTTGCCTTGCAAACCAAATCCGTAAAAGACTTATTTTTTAAGCCTTGAGATCAAGGCTTTGTTACTTTAAAAGTCGCCTTTTAAGCTCCTCTTTTACCTTTTTTAGATCAAAATCGCAAAGTAGCGGTATAAAGTCTACTAGATCTTTGGGGGTTAAATCCCACCATTTAAACTCAAGTAATAGGGCAATTAATTCCTCATCAAAGCGCTTTTTAATTACTTGACAAGGATTACCCCCGCAAATTGAGTAGGGTGCCAGGTTATGGGTTACCACCGAGTGGGCGGCTACAATACAGCCATCGCCAATTTTAATTCCAGGCATGACTACACAGTGACGACCAAGCCACACATCATTGCCCAAGATTAGATCGCCTTTGTGGGGGAGTTCACTTAAATGTGGGGCGGTCACTTTAGACCATAATTTTCCCATCACATTAAAAGGGTAGGTTGAAGCTGTGCCTAGGCGGTGATTGGCAGGTCCCATAATAAAGTTACAGCCTTGGGCGATTTGACAAAATTTCCCGATGATAAGCTTATCGCCAAAGATAGGGTAATTGAAATAAATGTCCGCGCAATCCCATTATCTTTAGATGATGGGTCAAGCGGACTCAATGTTATAATGTGACA
>CALXNU010000061.1 GCA_944389835.1 uncultured Succinivibrionaceae bacterium | reverse complement strand
AGCCGTGTGCGGTAGAGACGCACGCACGGTTCGGAGGGAGGGGCAAGGCGCTAAACGCCATCCCCTACCCCTATTTAATTTTTATTGATTATCAAGCTTATTTAGCTCATCAAAATTACCCTCTTCAAGGGCCTTGCGTTTAGCGTTAAGCACTTCACGACGCTTCTTATCAATTTCAGCTTGTTTCTTCTTTTCTTCAACTGGTACGTATCTTGTAAAGTAACGCATGATAAGAACGAAGAATACAGGCACAAAGAAGATTGCAAGCACGGTTGCAGAAAGCATACCGCCAATTACGCAAATACCAATTTCATTACGACCTGCAGCACCAGCACCAGAGCTCATAGCCAAAGGTAATACACCTAAGATGAAGGCTGCTGAAGTCATTAAAATTGGACGCAAACGGATCTTGGCAGCTTCAACTACAGCTTCTGTTAAACGATAGCCTTTATCATAAAGTTCTTTTGCAAACTCTACGATCAAAATAGCATTTTTCGCCGACAGACCTACCGTAGTTAAAAGTCCTACTTGGAAGTAAACGTCATTTCTAAGTACGGTTTGTACTGGTACATATTGGGTGAGCAAGGCTGCAAGTACTGCACCAATAATACCTAATGGTAAAACCATCATTACCGCAAATGGAATTGACCAAGACTCATACAAGGCTGCAAGGGAGAGGAACACAATCAAAATCGAGACTGCATAAAGCATTGGAGCTTGATCGCCTGATAGTCTTTCTTGATAGGAAACACCAGTCCAGGAAATACCAAAGCCTGCAGGTAACATCTCTCGTGCAATGCGCTCCATTTCAGCCATTGCCTCACCTGTTGAAACGCCTGGGGCAGGAGCACCTTGAATGTTCATAGCGCCCACACCATTAAAGCGTTCAAGACGAGGTGAACCGTAGGTCCAAGAGGTGGTAGTAAAGGCGCTAAATGGCACCATTTCACCTTGATTGTTTCTCACATACCACTTATTTAAGTCAAGCTCAGTCATACGAGCGTCAGCTTCAGCTTGAATATAGACTTTCTTTACACGAGATCTTTCAATGAAGTTGTCTGCGTATAAAGAGCCCCAAGCTACAGATAAGGTAGTATTAATATCTGCAACTGAAAGTCCTAAAGCTAAAGCCTTTTCATAATCGAGGTGTAACTTAAATTGTGGAGTATCGTCCATACCGTTAGCACGCACTTGCATTAATAGCGGTGATTGCTGTGCAGCATAGACATAGTCTTGACGAACTTTAGTGAGCATCTCATGGCCTGCACCACCATTATCTTGCAGGTACATATCAAAGCCAGAAGCTACACCAAGTTCTGGAATTGCAGGTACGTTAAATGCGTAAGCTAAACCTTCACGAATGCCCATAAGTGGCATATAGGAGCGGTTAGCAATTGCATCGGCGTGTTGGTCAGAGCGGGTTCTTTCAGCCCAATCTTTAAGACGAATGAAGGCTAAACCTGCGTTTTGTCCAGAACCTGCAAAGGAGAAGCCGGTAACCGCCATCACGGAGGCTACGTTCTCTTCCTCTTCAATTAAGAAATAATCAATAAGCTTATCAAGTGCAGTAGAGGTTTTTTCTACAGTAGAACCTGCAGGTAAGTTTACCATGGCAAGTAATACGCCTTGATCTTCGTTTGGCAAGAAGGCAGATGGGATCTTGGTAAAGCAAAAACCTAAAGTTAAGCAGATGATAATATAGTAGACAATTTGACGTTTAATCTTATGAACTACTACTGTCACATGTCTTTGATAGGCATGTGAGAAAGCATTATAGCTTTTATTGAAAATTTCAAAAAACTTATCAAGAGGCTTGGTGATAAAAGAAGTTGAGCTTTGTAAAGCTTTTTTAATTCCAGATTTTGGAGCTTCTTTTTCCTCATGACCTTTGAGCATTGAAGCGCACAAAGCTGGAGTTAAGATTAAGGCGATTAATACTGAAAGTACCATGGCAGATACAATCGTAATTGAGAATTGCCTATAAATTACACCAGTTGAACCACCAAAGAATGCCATTGGAACGAATACGGCAGAAAGTACTAGAGCAATACCAATTAAAGCTCCGGTAATCTGATCCATGGATTTTTCCGTAGCCTCTTTTGGCGGTAAGTTCTCCTCTTGAATAATACGCTCTACGTTTTCTACCACCACGATGGCATCGTCTACTAGAAGACCGATTGCCAACACCATACCAAACATGGTTAAGGTATTAATGGAGAAGCCTAAAGCGGACATAATCGCGAAGGTTCCAAGTAATACCACCGGTACGGTAATAGATGGAATTAAGGTTGCTCTGAAGTTTTGGAGGAAGAGATACATAATGAGAACTACTAGGATAATAGCCTCAATTAAGGTATGCATCACTTCGTTAATGGATACTGAGATGAAGTCGGTAGTATCGTATGGATAGTTAATTTCAATCCACTCTGGGAAATAAGGCTCAAGCTCTGCCATTAAAGCTTTTACGTTTGCGGCAGTATCAAGAGCGTTAGCACCTGAAGAGAGACGGATTGCAATACCAGATGAAGGCATGTGATTGTAAGTGCCTCTTACCTGATAGCTTTCAGAGCCTAACTCAATGCGAGCTACATCCTTTAAATAAACCTTAGTACCATCGGTATTTACTCTTAGCAAAATATTTTCAAATTCTTTTGCTGAGGTTAAACGTGACTGACCGGTAATGGTATAGGAGTATTGTTGACCTGGGACTGCAGGAGTACCACCTAAGGAGCCATAAGTTACCTGAGCGTTTTGCGCAGTAATAGCTGAGGTGATCTCAGAGATGGAAATTGCAAGGTTATTTAATTTTTCAGGGTCGACCCAAATACGCATAGCGTACTCGGAACCAAAGACCATCAAATCACCTACACCTTCTACACGAGCCATAGGTTCGCGAATATTGGCATAAATGTAATCTGAAAGGTCAGTATTGGTGTGTACGCCATCGGTTGCAATCAAACCTACTACCATCAAGAAAGCGTTGGTAGACTTAGAGACGTCTACACCGTTTTGCTGTACCACTGAAGGTAACTGGGATTGGGTTTGTTGTAACTTATTTTGTACTTGAACCTGTGCAATATCAGGATCGGTTCCAGGCTCAAAGGTAATTGTAATATCTGAATTACCATAGGAGTCTGAGGTGGCTGACATATACATGTAGCCATCAAGACCTGTCATATTTTGCTCAATGATCTGCGTTACTGTACGCTCCACAGTGGTCGCATCAGCGCCTGCATAGCTTGAGCGAATTGAGACTGATGGTGGTGCAATGGTTGGATATTGTGCAACAGGCAAATTAAGCACGGCAATAAGACCTGCAAGCATAATAACAATTGCAATAACCCACGCAAAAATCGGTCGGTTAATAAAAAAACGTGCCATAAAAGCGTCCTTTTACCTATTTAGTTGTAGCTTCAGCGCTTTGGCCTTCGGCTGGGGCTGAGTCATCTAAATCAACTACTTCGACTAAAGTACCGGTACGCAACTTTTGGATATTAGAGGTAATAACTTTATCTCCAGGTTTAAGTCCATCTAAGATAACAAAGTATCTATCATAGTTTGGACCTACAGTAATATCTTTGCGGGCAGCCTTGTTTTCACTATCTACCACGTAGACATAAGTGGTGCCGATAGCTTCACGAATTACAGCATCTTGTTGCAAGATAACAGCGTCAGGTAAAACACCTTCTGTAAGATCGCCTCTTAAGAACATGCCAGGGAGGATGACCCCATCTGGATTTGGCACAATAGCTCTTAAGTTAACCATACCGGTGGTTTCATCAACACTAACTTCAGAGAACTCAAGCTGTCCTTGAATTGGGTATTTATCGCCATTTGAGAAATAAATATCAACCGGTGCTTTGCCTTCTGTAATCTTAAATTGACCGGAGGCAATAGCTTCTCTTAATTGTAAGTGAGCCTCAACAGTTTGTCCTAAGTCCACATACATAGGATCTAATTGTTGAATGGTGGTCATTGGCTCTGCTTGTTGTGCGGATACTAAGGCACCTTCCGTGACATTAGATCTACTAATACGTCCAGAAATTGGAGCATATACTTTAGTGTAAGCTAAGTTAATATCTGCAGTTTGTACTGCTGCCCCTGCTGCTTCTACATTTGCAACTGCTTGAAGATAGGTGGCTTGGGCATCATCGTAATCTTGTTTACTTACAGCATTAGTAGCAAGTAGTTTTCTATAACGCTCGGCGCGTAATTGTGCCGTATGTAAACTTGCCTGTGCCGAGCTTAAATTTGCTTTGGCACTATCATATTGTGCTTGGTAGACTGCAGGATCGATTTGATAAAGTTGCTCTCCTGCCTGTACATTTGAGCCTTCAGTAAAAAGTCGTGCTTGAATGACACCTGAAACTTGAGGTCTTACTTCAGCACGGCGAGTTGGAGTTGCTCTTCCTGTAAGTCTGGAAACAACTGGAACATCAGCAGTGGTGACAGTAAAGACATCAACAGGTAGTGCTTGAGCTTGTTGGGTTACCGCTTGTTCGCCACAACCTGCGGCGGTCAAAGCTAAAGCTGTGACCACAGCACAAGCTGTAAGGCTCCATTTATGTTGTTTTTTCAGGAACATACCCGTTATCCTTAATTAAAAGATGTTGATGCAAAACCGCATGTCCGGTTTCGTGTAGGGCATATTATAAACCAAAATTATTCATACATGCACGGCTGTATGTTACAATGTGCCACAATTAAACAGCCGCTTAAAGGGTTGTAAAGAGAGTTACTAATAAAACTTTAGATAATTTAAGGATAAGTAAAATGCCAAGACGCACTCATGAAGATGCGATGCGCACGAAAAAGAAGATTTTAGCTGCATCTTTAGATGTTTTTTCTCGTCAAGGTTATGAAAAAACTTCACTTACTGATATCGCACGCGAAGCTGGGGTTACAAGAGGTGCGATTTACTGGCATTTTGAGGATAAAAGTGAACTTTTATGCGAGTTATGTAAAGAGATTGCCAATGATCATGGCTTTGCAATTAATTTGATGGAGGCGGCAGACTCAAAAGAGCTCGATCCTCTTGGAAAATTAAAGCAATGGGCGTTAAGTCATGCAAGTGATAATGCTATGCAGTTTTTTGCTTCAACTATTATCACTGAAATTAATAATATCATTCACAAGAGTGATAGTGATCCACGAGTTGCTGAACGTTTAGACGAGTTAATGGAATCGCGAATTTTTTTAATCAAAGAAGCTTTACGCAATGCCATCACTCATCGTCAATTGCCAAGGGATTTTGATGTAGATGCCGGAACTATGTATTTAGTAATATTAGTTACAGGGCACTCTGAGATTAATATTAGCTTTACAAATTATCGCAGATCAGATGTAAAAACGCGTATCACCTTATTTAAAAGTATTGTTGAGCTTGCTTTTAAGACCTTGCCTTTACTAAGAATAGGTCAGGACAATACGCGCTTTATTGGTGTAGACCCTTATTTTAGTTAAGAGGCGTCTTTACAGGCATCACGAGGAGTGCCATCAGGCTGTAGGCCCACACGATCAGCGTCGATTCCGCTTTTTGCAATTTCAGGGGCAGCCTCTGGTAAAAGGCGAGGTTTGCCTTTTGAATCTACAGCAACATAAGTAAAACAAGCCTGGGTTACAAGGCTTCTTTCGGTAATAGAAGTTTCATAGATCTTCTTAACCCAGATCTCCATTTTAATTTTTAATGATGTGTGTCCA
This sequence comes from uncultured Succinivibrionaceae bacterium, assembly GCA_944389835.1. Taxonomy (GTDB): domain Bacteria; phylum Pseudomonadota; class Gammaproteobacteria; order Enterobacterales; family Succinivibrionaceae; genus Avisuccinivibrio_A. The sequence continues at coordinate 8,122 of CALXNU010000061.1, read as the reverse complement.
ATGTGCACACAGCGACCATAGCAACAGACTACATCTCCAACATTTACTGGTTTTAAAAATGACATGGCATCAACTGCTACAGTAACTACTCGACCGTGAGCTATTTCACGAGCTAAAATCGCACCTGAAATATCCATTTGAGACATGATCCAACCACCAAAAATATCTCCTGCAGGGTTGGTATCTCCTGGCATTGCCATGGTTCGTAACAGTAGATTTCCAGAAGGCTTTTTAGGTAATTCTTCTTTACTCATTTTTGCTTCCTAATAGTTTGTTTTTAGTGTGACTAAATTTTTTTGATTTTATCTTAAATAGAAATGAAGAAAAAGCTTAAATCTTGAACTTTAGTTTAAGAAATAAGCCCTTAGAGAAGAATTTTTTGTATTTTATGAAAAAAATTTTTTAAAGGGCTGTTATTTATCAGGTTTTTTCTCTAAACTATGATTGTTTTCTGAGGGTATTTTCATGAGTGAAGTCGTGTACACCATAAAAGCTATAACAAAAGAAGTACAACATCAACATCTTATAAAAGTGTCACGTACTTTTGCTTTTACTATTCCTTTCTTACCTGATTTGCTAGCGGATGTGGTGTCAAACGCATATCTTTTATGTCGTATCGCAGATACCATAGAAGATGATCCTAAAGCCTCTAATCAAGATAAGATCCGTTGGCTTAAAGATTTTTCTCTTTGTGCAAGTTCTTTATTTCGCGATCAAAACCGAGTTTTGCGCTTGCAAAAAAGAGCGTTAAATTTAGCAAAAGCCGCTAAAGTAGATGAATATGCTCTTTTAGAGCAAATGACACAAGTTATAAGTAGAACTTGTGGTTATAGACGAGAAGTTTTAGTAATTATTGCCAGAGGAGTTGAGATCTTATCTTTAGGGATGGCCGCACATCTTGAAGGAGTAAGTATTAATTCCCTTAAGGATGTAGATAGTTACTGTTATAGCGTAGCAGGGGTAGTGGGGCAAATGCTTGCACATTTGTTTGCCGCTTATAATCGTCATATTGATGCTCAAAAGCTTTCAGTATTAGCGGTAAGTTTTGGTGAGGGACTTCAGCTTACTAATATTTTAAAAGATCGTTTTGCAGACAAAGAGGAGCGAGATTCAAGTTTTCTGCCTAAAGTTTCAGCAGAAGATGAGAGTAAACAAGCTCTTCATTATGCGGCTATAACTCAAGGTCATCTTGATGATGCAATAGATTTTGTGTTAAAAATTCCACGCTTAGACTCAGGGGTGAGAGTTTTTTGCCTTGTAAATATTATTATGGCGATGTTAACGTTAAAAAAGATTATTCGCTATCCAAAAGGACCATCAAATAAACTTAAAATCTCAAGGCGCTGTGTAAAAGCTTCGGCTATTACGTGTCTTGTAATGAGTCGTTTTAACTTTGGAGTAAAACTCTTAGCTTTTATTGCAGGTTTAGGTAATGCAAGTATTAGACGAAATCCTCAAGAATTGCATGATAGGGTGAGTGTTTGGAATAAGGGAGTTTAAGAAAAATGCGCTTTTTTAAAGTCTTGTTTTTAGCTTTGACTTTATGTGGCAGTGGTTTTGTAGCAAATGTGCAAGCTACTACCTATGAGGAAGGAACACACTATGAAAAAAGAAGCGATGTAAAGAGTAAAACTCCTGAAATTCGCGAGTTTTATTCATATTGGTGTGGGCATTGTTATTCAATGCAAGATATGTTTCATAGAATTGCCGATAAATTTAAAGATAAAGCGAAATTTGTCAGAAATCCTGTAGATTTAATGGGTGGGGCAATGGGGCCTGAATCACAAAAGGCTTTAGCAGTTGCAACTTTAATTGGTATTGATGATGAGTTTTCAAATACTTTATTTAAGAGTATGCATCAAGAAGGGAAAATCCCACACTCGGTAAATGATTTTGTGTATATTTTTGAACAATTAGGTATTCCTGAGGATAAGTTCAACCGCGATTATATTTCATTTCCGGTGCAAGGCATGGTAGCTTCTTGGAATAAGGCGACAAAGGATTTAAATATTGATGCAGTGCCAGAGATTGTAGTTAACGGTAAGTATGTAGTGAATATGAGCGCGGTGAATAACGAAGAAGAATTAATCGATGTTATTGGTTATGTGTTAACTTTAGATTAAGCCTAAAATAAAACCTCGTCACAGTTTTTGACGAGGTCTTTAATTTAAAAGAGAATTATTGATTGGATTTAGGCTCTTCTAGTTCCTCTTTGTAAGTTAGATAAACTTCTTTGCTTAAAAGCTCATCTTTTCTTTTCCAGATGTCCCTTAAATACATAGTAAAATCGTGCTTAAATTTTTTATCATTAAGATAGTCACCTAGAACCTTTTCATCAATAGGAATTGTACGTACATTAACATAGACTTCCTTTACCTTACCTTTTAAGAGATTGATAAAAGGTTTTTGTGTAGTTCCAGGATAAGCGATAGTAACATCGATAATCGCTTCAATGTTTTTGCCAATTTGTCCTAAGGCAAAGCCTAAAGAGGCAGCCTTAGGTGGCATAAGATGTAAATAGGGGCTGTTGGCTTTTTTAGCCTTTTCTAAAGTAAAGCGGGTACCTTCACAGAAGTTCACTAAAGTTGAAGGTGCCATAGCTAAGCGACGACAAGCTTTTTGCGTGCTTTCCAAGTCTTTAGTTTTAAGTTTAGGATTTTTTAAAAGGGCTTCACGAGAATAGCGGCGCATGAAGGGCATGCCAAGTCCTAAACACACTAAACCTATAATTGGAATATAGATAAGAGAATGCTTTAAGAAAAATTTTGGAATGGGCAGATTCTTTCTCATCACCTGACAGAGAATGACAATATCAGCCCAGCTTAAATGGTTACAAATTAAGATGCAGTTCTTTTTGACATGTATATTTTCAAGTCCACTAATTCTCCAATTAATTTTACAGGTGAGGGCTATAATTAGAGCATTTATAGAAGCCCAGATTTTGTAAACTTGATTATTAAAGTTTTCAATCCCAATTTGCAGAGCATGAAGAGGAAGAATTACTCTTACAATAGCAAAGAGTAAAATTGGAATAGAAAAAATTAAGGTGTTAATTGACACCAACAAGAGATTTAAGATAAAGAGCACAGGCCCTGGAAGAAAATTGAGCATTATTACCTCAGAACTTAAATAGTGCGCTATATTTTGCCAAAATTAAGACTAAAAAGAACAATTGTGTGTAATTTTTCCTATTTTTCTACTATACAAGAAAAATTATGATAAAAATCTTGATACAAAATAGTGCAAATCCTAAATAATATGCTCTAACTTAGATCATGCGATAAATGAAACTTATATTTTTAATAGCTTGCATAAATTGCAACGGTAGTGTTGGTGAATTTTAAACTTAATAACCGATTGATAAAAAGAAAATTTTAAGAACTAAAATAGTTCATATATTTTTTAGTCTAATATTATACTGTAGATACTAATGAAAGGGGCTGTTAAAGAAAAAAGTGCGTGCTAGAATGACATCAATTGCTAGATTGATTAAGGTAAATGCCAAAAAGAAAAGAGCTTATATCTTAATGATCAGATTTTAGGTTTTAAGATAATTTGCTGTTTGTAAAAGCAAACATTAAGTGGGGTTTAATCATGTCAAACACCAACACAACAAAGTATATTTGGTTAGACGGAAAAATGATTGAGTGGGAAAAGGCCACTGTTCATGTTATGTCTCATGCTTTGCATTATGGTACTTCAGTCTTTGAAGGAATTCGTGCTTATAACACTCCTAAAGGACCTTGTGTATTCCGTTTAAACGAGCATATTGACCGTTTATTTAATTCAGCAAAAATTTATCGTTTTAATGTTCCTTTTACTAAGGATGAAGTTAAAGAAGCTTGCTGCCGCGTTATTCTTGAGAATGGTTTAGATTCAGGTTACATTCGTCCTTTAATTTTTATTGGCAATGTGGGTTTAGGCGTTAGAGTTCCTGAAGGCGCAAAAGCTACCGTGATGGTCGGTGCTATTCCGTGGGGCGCATATTTAGGTGAAGAAGGTTTACAAAAGGGTGTCAGTGTTGGTGTGTCATCTTGGAACCGTTTAGCTCCAAATACTATTCCAACCATTGCTAAGGCTGCAGGTAACTATCTATCTTCAATTTTAATTGCCAATGAATGTGCTCAAAATGGCTATACTGAAGCTGTAGCTTTAGATGTTAATGGTTATTTATCAGAAGGCTCAGGTGAAAATGTTTTCTTAATTAAAGACGGTGTCTTATATACCGCTCCTGTGACCTGTGGCTTGTTATCTGGTATTACTCGTAACACCATTATGACTTTAGCTCGTGAAGAATTAGGCATGGAAGTTCGTGAAGAGCGTATCCCTCGTGAGATGGTGTATCTTGCCGATGAAATGTTCTTCTCTGGTACTGCAGCTGAAATTACGCCTATCGCTTCAGTTGATGGTGTGCCAGTTGGTGCAGGTTGCCGCGGTCCTCTTACTGAGAAGATCCAAAGCACTTTCTTCAAGGTCGTAAAGGGCGAAATTGAAGATAAGTGGGGCTGGCTCTATCCTTGCAAAAAATAATTTAAAGTAAATTTATTTTTACAAGTTTTAGAAGAAGGCCCGCATAGATTGTGGGCCTTTGTGTATAAATTAATTAAATAAATTTTAGGAAGTTAAAATGCCAAAGTATCGTTCAGCTGTGACATATGAAGGAAAAATAATGGCTGGTGCTCGTGCTTTATGGAGAGCTACGGGTGTTAAAGAAAGTGATTTTGGAAAACCAATTATTGCTGTTGTAAATTCATTTACACAATTTGTTCCAGGACATGTTCATCTTCACGATGTAGGCCAATTAGTAGTTAAAGAAATTGAAAAAGCAGGTGGCATTGCTAAAGAATTTAATACTATCGCAGTAGATGATGGTATTGCGATGGGGCACTCTGGAATGCTTTATTCACTACCAAGCCGCGATATTATTGCAGATAGCGTGGAGTACATGGTTAATGCTCATAAAGCAGATGCCATGGTTTGTATTTCAAACTGCGATAAAGTAACTCCAGGTATGTTAATGGCTGCTATGCGCCTTAATATTCCATGTATTTTTGTATCTGGCGGCCCAATGGAGGCAGGTCGGGGCAAGCTCAGTGAACACAAGCTTGATTTGATTGATGCCATGATTGTCTCAGCAAAACCTGATGCAACAGATGAGGAAATTGCAGACGTTGAGAATGCAAGTTGCCCAACTTGTGGTTCTTGCTCTGGTATGTTTACTGCTAACTCCATGAACTGCTTAACCGAGGCTTTAGGTTTATCTTTACCTGGTAATGGTACTTTACTTGCAACTCACGCCAAGCGCAAAGAGCTTTTTGTAAAAGCAGCCCACAGAATTGTTGAGATGGCAAAGGCTTGGTATGAGCATGATGATGCCACTGTCTTACCTCGCTCAATTGCAACTAAGAATACTTTTGAAAATGCCATGTCTTTAGACATTGCAATGGGTGGCTCTACGAATACCGTATTACACCTTTTAGCAGTAGCTCAAGAGGCAGGAGTTGATTTTACCATGCAGGATATTGACAGACTTTCCCGTCATGTTCCGCATTTGTGTAAAGTAGCCCCATCAACTCAAGTCTATCATATTGAAGATGTGCACCGCGCAGGTGGTGTGATGAGCATCTTAGCTGAGCTTGATAATGCTAATCTTTTACACACTGATAGCAACACCGTGCTTGGTATGTCTTTAAAAGATGAGCTTAATGCTTATGCTTTAAATCGCAATCCAAGCGCTGATGTTAAAAAGATGTATTTAGCAGCACCAAAAGGGGAGTTTAATCTCCAGGCTTTCTCTCAAGAAAGTTATTATGAAGACTTTGATTTAGATAGAGATAATGGTTGCATTCGCAATAAAGAGCATGCTTATTCCCAAGATGGTGGTCTTGCTGTCTTGTACGGTAATTTAGCAACTAACGGCTGTATTGTGAAAACCGCAGGCGTTGATGCCTCAATTTTAAAATTCGTAGGACCTGCCAGAATTTTTGAAAGCCAAGAAGATGCCGTGAAGGGAATTTTAGGTGGCAAAGTTAAAGAAGGTGATGTGGTAGTGATCCGCTATGAAGGTCCACGTGGTGGCCCTGGAATGCAGGAGATGCTCTATCCTACTTCATATCTAAAATCTATGGGTTTAGGTAAGAAGTGTGCCTTAGTCACTGATGGTAGATTCTCAGGTGGCTCTTCTGGCCTTTCAATAGGTCACGTCTCTCCAGAGGCTGCAAATGGCGGTAATATCGGTTTGCTTGAGGAAAATGATCTAATTGCCATTGATATTCCAAATCGTAGCATTAAGATGAATGTCAGCGATGAAGAATTGGCAAAGCGTCGTGAAAAAATGTTGTCTTATGGTGCAAAGGCTTTCAAACCGCAAAATAGAGAAAGAGAGATTTCTTTTGCTCTTAAGGCATATGCTGCTATGGCTTCTTCTGCAGACAAAGGTGGTGTTCGTGATCGTAGCCGTTTAGAGGAGCTTTAAGATGTCAAATGTGACTACTTTAACCGGGCAAGAATATTTACATAAAATCTTACTTTCAAGAATTTATGATGTAGCTAAGGTTACTCCGCTCCAGAAATTAGAGAAGCTCTCTGATCGTCTAAATTGTAAAGTGCTTTTAAAGCGAGAGGATTATCAAAAGATTAAATCTTTTAAGATCCGTGGTGCTTATTACAAGATGAAATCGCTTTCAAAAGAGCAAAGAGAGAGAGGAGTTATTGCAGCCTCTGCCGGTAATCATGCTCAAGGTGTGGCTTTATCTGCTTCAACTTTAGGTTGTAAAGCAATCATTGTGATGCCAGAGACTACCCCTGATTTGAAAGTTGATGCCGTAAAAAGATTAGGTGGTAACGTAGTTTTATATGGTGAGTCTTTTAATCAGGCTTACGATTATGCAATTGAGCTTTCCAAAAAAGAAGGGCTTACTTTAATCCCACCTTATGATGATGCTGATGTAATTGCAGGTCAAGGTACTATAGCTCAAGAGCTTATTGGTCAATGTGATGATATTGATACTATTTTCGTACCAATAGGCGGCGGTGGCTTGGCAGCAGGCGTTGCAGTTTATGTTAAAAATTTAGTCCCAGAGGTTAGGGTTGTAGGTGTAGAAGCCGAAGGCTCTGCTTGTATGCTGGCAGCTTTAAATGCTAGAAAACCAGTAGACATTGGTTATGTTTCACACTTTGCAGATGGTGTTGCCGTAAGTCGCGCAGGTGATGAGACCTTCCGTCTGTGCTCTATGTATTTAGATGAAATCATCACTTGTTCAAATGACGAGATCTGTGCTGCAATGAAGGATATTTTTGATGATACAAGAGCCATTGCAGAACCATCAGGAGCCTTATCTTTAGCAGGTCTTAAAAAGTATGTAAGAGAAAAGGGCTTAACGGGTAATCAGATCGCCATTATGTCAGGTGCTAACGTAAAGTTTAGAACTTTACGTATGGTTGCAGAAAGATGCGACGTAGGTGAGATGACTGAGGGCATTTTATCTATTGAAATTCCTGAGACTAAAGGTGCTTTCTTAAATCTCTTTAGGGATTTAGGCGACAGACACATGACCGAGTTTAGTTATCGTATCTCGCATAATTCAAGAGCTCGCGTCTTTGCTTCAGTTGAACTTAGTAATGGTAAAAAAGAATTAGATACTATAGCATCCTCTTTACGTACAAAAGGCTATTTGGTAACAGATCTTACTGACGATATTATTGCCAAAGAGCATGTGCGCTATATGGTAGGAGGTCACCCTACAGTACCTATTGATGAAAAGCTCTTTTTATTTGAATTCCCAAATACCAAAAATGCTTTAGGGCGTTTCTTAGAGACTTTAGGTGATCTTTATAGTATTACCTTATTCCATTTTAGAATTTCTGATCTGGAATTCTGCTCTGTACTATGTGGTTTTGATATTAGTGAGGGCTCAGGAGACGGTTTAGATAGTTTTATTAGAAAACTTAATTATCCAGTAACTGAAGTATCTTCTAATACTCCATATCAACAATTCTTATCCTAAAAAATAAGATCACAAAAAGACCGCTAGTTGCGGTCTTTTTTAGTGTGCGCGGCATGCACGCAATCCAATGGGTGAAAGTCCCTGGACCAGCTGTACAGAGCAAGGTCGAAGTCCAA
>CALXNU010000060.1 GCA_944389835.1 uncultured Succinivibrionaceae bacterium | reverse complement strand
GTAAACGAAACAAAATCCGTAACTTTGGGTTAATTAATCGAAACTATAGTTACGGAAATTGGGAAACTTATATTATAACTTACTGTTTTTTATAGTGTTTTATATAAGCCAACCTTATATGGTTTTAATGATTTCTACCGTTTCGCGCAATTGTATTTAAATAAAGTCTTAAACTAAAATCGGGCAATTTAAGACCTGGCAAGTTAAATTTGACGAGATCCTTGTATTTGACAGGAAAAAAGCCCAAGGCCTTTAAACCTTGGGCAAAATTTTAAGGTTGCGATTTATTCTTTTGCTTTTTCAAGAGCTTTTGCAAGCGCAGACTCTAAAAGCTCAAGACCGTAGGCAAGCTCTTTTTTGCGGATAATTAAAGGTGGTGCTAAACGGACTACATTAGATCCTGCAAGTAAAACTAAAAGCTTCTCTTGAGCGCAGCACTCTTGAACTAAGGCCGCTTTGTTTTCTAAAACGCCAGTTAACTCTAAACCTTGTAATAGGCCACGACCTCTTAGGGATTTAAAGCAGTGTAATCTTTCATTAATGCCCTCAAGACCTTCGCGCAAAAGATTGCCTTTGACCACAACTTTATCTAAAAACTTATTGTCACCTACTTTATCGACGACATAGGCTGCAACTGCACAAGCTAATGGATTACCGCCAAAGGTAGTACCATGAACGCCTGGGCCAAAGTGTTTGGCAATTTCAGTTGAGGTTAAAACTGCACCAATTGGAAGTCCAGCGCCTAAGCCTTTAGCAGAGGTTAGGATATCTGGTCTAAAGCCAAATTGCTCATAGGCATAGAAAGTTCCGGTACGACCCACACCAGTTTGCACTTCATCGACAATAATTAAAGCTTGATGCTTTTGGGCAAGCTCAATGACACCTTGTAAGAAAGTAGGGTCAATATCAATAATGCCACCTTCACCTTGAATGAGCTCTAGCATCACCGCACAGGTCTTATCGGAGATAGTCTTTTTAAAGCTTTCTAGATCATTAAAAGGCAAATGGGTGATCCCTTGAGGTTTAGGACCAAAACCATTAGAGTATTTATCTTGACCGCCTACACTTACTGAAAAGAGGGTTCTGCCATGAAAGCCTTTTAAAAAGGAGATGATCTCACATTTCTCCTCACCCACATTATCAAAAGCTACGCGTCTTGCAAGCTTTAAAGCGCACTCGTTAGCTTCAGCACCAGAGTTTGCAAAAAAGGCCTTTTCATAGCCAGTTTTCTCACAAAGCTTTTTAGCTAAAGTTAAAGTCTTATCGTTTACAAAGATGTTGCTTGCGTGAATTAACTTATTGCATTGTTTTCTAATGATTTTAACTACGCTCTTATTAGCATGACCTAAGCTGTTGACAGCAATTCCGGCAGTAAAATCTAAATAAGAGTTATTTAAATCATCATATAAATGAGCTCCCTTACCATGAGTTAAAACCATAGACATAGGCTTATAACAAGGGAACATATACTTATCAAAATCGTCTCTTGAAATTTTCATAATTAACCTTCCTTTTTAACTTTTATTTCTCGTAAGTAAAATTGACCTCATAGGCATGTTCATCGCAAGCGTTTTTCTTAGGGCAATTTTCACAATCTTTTAAAATCTTCTCAGGCAAAGCCTCACGCGTGGTAGGGCTAAAGCCTACTTTAGCAAAGAACTTAGGATTGCGGGTTAGGGCAAAGACCTTTTTAATCTCCATTTGCTGCGCTTTTTTTAATAAAAAGGTCACAATCGCCCGCCCTTGTCCTTGACGTTGAATAAGCGGGCTTACGCCCAAAGATCTAATCTCAGCAAGACCTGAGTCATAAACATATAAAGAGGCACAACCTACCACCTCGCCATCTTTAACGCAGACGGCAAAAGTTAGGATATTTCTTATAATATCCTCGCGCGGGCGGGGCAGGTTTTCACCAGCTTTAGCCCAATAGACGACCATTTGATATAAAGAGTCGACATCAGATAAGCGCGCCTGTCTTACTACATAATGACCTTGATTTTTAGAATCTAATAAGGTCATGACCTCATTTAAAGCATCCGTAATTTTTGAAAGCTCATGCTTTGAAAGCTGATCTTGTAAATGTAAGTCTAAAGCCTTGTCATAAAGCTCATTAACATTAAGACTTACATAATCACCTTTTTTAATAAAAGGAATAGACTGTTTTTCATCCATTTTTTTAAAACCTTTATTTAAAATAAATGCTGACTTAATTTTTAGAGGTGGGGCATACTGCCCCTTTATCGGTCAGAGGAGAAAACAGTGCCTAAGATAGAGGAGGTAGAGGTGAGATCACTTGAAATTAAGTTTTCAAGGCTACTTAGAATTACAACATTTGAAGTTTGCTTTGAGGCCTCAAAGGCAGCTTTTACTTTAACTAACATGCCATCGTGAATAGTGCCATCATCAATTAAAATTTTCGCGTAAGTTTCATCTAAAGAGGGGATTAAGTTACCTTCTTTATCTAAAACGCCTTTAACATCTGAGACCAAAATAAGTGGGGCTTTAAATAAAATTGCTAAAGCTTTTGCCACCTCATCGGCATTGATGTTATAAAGCTCGCCTTCTAAAATGCCAATTGAAGAGATAATCGGGGTGAAACCTTGTTCCTCTAGTAAAGTTAAAAAACTTGGATCACAGGCTTTAACATTTGCAACTTGCCCAAATTTAGGATCAAGTTTTATAAGAGATAAGCTCTCACCATCACTTGCCATAAGACCTAAAGCTTTAAGCTTAGCACTTTGGGCAAGGGAGGCTAATTTTTTATTACAAGTTCCGGCAAGCATACCGGTGATATAAGGCATTGCCTCTTTAGAGCTTACGCGAATGCCCTCAATTTTAGGGGTGACAATCTTAAGTTTTTCTAAAAGACTGTCCACCTCAACGCCACCACCATGCACGATGATGGCTTTTTGACCTTGAAGCTTGGCAAATAAAGCTTTAAGTTGTGTCTCTTGTTGTAAGGTTTTACCACTTAATTTAATAATTAGAGGAACAACGCTTGGCATTTAGATTAATCCTGTAGTTTCATCAAAATTAAAAGCAAGATTAAAAGCTTGAACGGCTTGTGAGGAAGCACCTTTCATAAGATTATCAATCGCGCTACTTAAAACTACGTAGTGTTCATTGCAATTGGCAAAAATATCGCAATAAGGGCTCTTTTCTACATCCATGATCTTTGAGGGATCTTTTTTAAGTCTTACAAAAGGCTTGTTTTGATAGGCCTCAACTAAACTTTCATGGATTTGATAGATACTGACATTATCTTTAAGTTTGGCGGTAATGGTAGCTAAAATGCCGCGTTTGAAGTTCCCTAAGTGCGGATTGAAGATTACTTCAGTACCTAAGTGTCTACTAATTTCAGGTTGATGGCGATGGGTAAAAAGGCCATAGGCATTTAAGCTTACTTCACAAAAGTGTGAGCTTAATTTTAAAGAGCGTCCGGCCCCTGTGACACCACTTACGGCATTAATGACCGGGCAGAAGGCTCTATCGATTAAATCATGTTGTAAAAGCGGTAACAAAGAGAGCTGACTTACAGTGGGGTAGCAGCCTGGAAGTGAGACTAAGCTTGTGTTTTGTAAGGCTTTTAGATCACACCACTCACACAAAGCATAGACGGCCTCTTTTAGAAGTTCTGGGTATTCGTGAGTAAAGCCATAGTATTTTTCATAAAAGCCTTGATCGTTAACTCTAAAGGCACCTGATAAATCAAAGACCTTGATACCGTTTTTAATAAAGCCCAAGGCTAGATCATGACTTACTTTATGATCAGTACATAAAAAAATCGCATCAAGACCGTGCATTCCATTAAGGACAGGCAAAGGCTCTAGCACAAGCTCAGTTTTATTTTGTAAAAAGCCGTGTAAGCTTGCAATGCTCTTGCCTTGATCTTTAGATCCTTGCGAGACAAAAAGTCTTTTTAAGCATACTTTAGGATGCTTTAACAATAAATCGCATAATACTGCACCAGTGTAACCACTTGCACCAACAATTGCCACATTTAACATGATTTACCTCACAAAAAGATGTGAGAAAGATTAACCATCTTTAAGCTTAAATTGAAGATCTTAAATAATATTGCACTAAAAATAAGCATTTTTTTAAAATAAGAGTTTTAGTTTATCTTTTTGAAATTAAATTAAAAATTAAAGTAAATTTAATTTTCTTGCGCAAATTTGGGGCGTTTTTTTAACTTTATGTAAAGCCCAAAGCTTTTTTATACAATAAGCAATTATTATTTAAGGAAAAATCATGACAGAACGTGAAAGTTTAATTTATTTTTTAGAAAAATTAGTCGCAATTCCTACAGCCTCCTGTGATGAAAGGGAAAAAGAAGATGGCAATCAAAAGCTTTTGGGCTTTATAAGTGAAACTTTAGCACCATTAGGCTTTAGCTTAACTTTTATTGGCGATGATCCTAAATGGCAAAATCTTTTGGCCATAAGAGGGGATAGTAAATACTTACTTTCAGGGCATACCGACACCGTGCCTTGCAATTTAGATAAGTGGGAGAGTAATCCTTATCAATTAACCCTAAAAGAGGACAAAGCTTTTGGCTTAGGCGCTTGTGATATGAAGGCTTTTCTTGCGGTGATGCTAACTTTGGCAAAACACACCAACTTTGATTTAGCCTTACTTTTTACCGCACAAGAAGAAACTTCAATGCAAGGGGCGATTGAGTGTCAAAAAGCCTTAAAAGAAAAGTTTGATTTTAAGTTAATTATCATCGGTGAGCCTACTGAAAATACCTTAGTGACCTCCCATAAGGGTTGGATGTATGGCAAATTAGACATTGAAGGTAAAAGTGCCCACTCCTCAAATCCAAGTCTTGGGGTAAATGCCATTGAGCAGGGCGTACAAGCTTTAGAGCTTTTAATTAAATTAAAAGATAATTTATCCTTAAGAGATCCTCAAAACCCGCCTACTTTAAATTTGGGACAAATTATAGGTGGGGATTGTGCAAATCGCGTCTGCTCTCATTTAAGTCTTATTTTTGATGTAAGACCTACTGAAAAGATAGGCGTAAAAGAAGTCTTAAAAGAGCTTCACACCATAGAAAAGAGGCTTTTAGAGCACAAGATTAAGGCGCATTTTTCCTATCCTTATCCTTTTATAGAGCCAATGGCCACTAGAATTAGTAAAGAGGATAGGGCGCTTTTAGAAAAGCTTACTTTAAAGAAAAGTGAGAGCGTAAATTATTGTACTGAAGGCTCACTTTTACAAGATTTAGGCCCTTGTGTGATCTTAGGCCCAGGCTCTATAGCCCAAGCCCATCAAGAAAATGAATTTGTAAGCTTAAAGTCTTTAGAAGATCACTTTAAGCTTATAAAAGAGTTTTTAAGCCTTAAATTAGCGGGAGGTAGCAATTAAGGTTAATTCGTCAATTTCACCTTCTAAATAGTTTAACTCATAGGTGTATTTAGGACTTTGCACTTGAGTTTTTTCAAAAGGATGATCAGCTTTTAACAAAACTTCACTTTCAATAAGTCCTAAATTCTTTAAGATCTCTGCGGTGAGGTTTAAATCTTTTTCTAAAGTTAAGATAAAAGCTGAGATCGCATTTAAACCTTCTTTTTCTAAGCCTTGAGTAAATCTACTTTGCACTTGCGCAGCATAAAGTTTGCGCTCTCCTGGATTGCAAAAGCCGCGAAGTTCAATGCTTGGAGATAGAACTGCCACAAAGCCTTCGACACTGTCATTGGCATTGGCAGTAGGTAAGGCGGTATCATAAGTATTTAAATTTTGATTGTATAAAGCTCTAAAGGTAGGACCGTCGCTTAGTGGATCTTCATTTTGCACTAATTGGGCATTTTGTGCGGCCAACTCTTCTCTTTGAGATTCTTCATACCAGGAAAAACCTGCGGAGACAAAGTAATAACCTGCCACAAATAACGCTAAAATGCGCAAATTACGCCTTACTCTTTCATGGCGAATTTGCTTAAGCTCCTCTGAAGATAAGGTTGACTCATCAACCTTAGGGGCCTTTTCTTTAAAAAATTTATCAAACATTTTAAATCCTTATGTTGTTTAAGCCGAACTTACCATCATGATAATAGAACGGGCTTGTACTTTTACCTTATCGCCTGCCATATAGCGCTTATAGTTAAACGAACTTACTATAGCATCATGAGGTGGTTCTTTTGAAGTATCAACTAAAGGATACCAGCATTTTCTAATACCTTTAGGAGGAGGCGGTAATTCAATATCTAAATCCTGCCAAAAGGCATTAACAAAGATATAGGCATAAATAGAGTAGGTACCCCAATAGACCATCACGCCTATGGAGTGTGAATTATCTGACCAATCAGGTTGGAAAGGTAGGACACCATGCCATTGTAATTTTGTAGAGCGCAACACTGAATCAAGCATTCTCGTGCGCTGATTGCGATTGTCAGTGCGGGAGCGGAAGGTGCGACGTTTAATGATAGCTTTAGTAAAGCTTAACATCTCCTTTTGCCTATCATTTAATTCCCAATTCATCCATGAGAGCTCATTGTCTTGGCAGTAGGCATTATTATTGCCTTTTTGGGTGCGCAAAATCTCATCGCCCATTAAGATCATTGGGGTGCCCATCGAAAGCACGGTGAGGGCAAGCATGTTCTTGGCCTGGCGCAATCTTAACTTATTTAAAGACTCATCATCGGTTTCACCTTCAATACCGTAATTGGCAGACCAATTAGAGTCGCTACCATCACGATTGTTCTCACCGTTAGCATCATTGTGCTTATAGGCATAGCAGACTAAATCCCATAGGGTAAAACCATCATGACAGGTGATAAAGTTAATACTCTTTTGTGGATCTACCTCACGCTCATTGTAAATATCAGGTGAACCTAAGATACGCTCGACAAAGCGCTTGATAGTTCCCGTATCGCCGCGCATAAAGCTTCTTACATCATCACGGAACTGTCCATTCCACTCACGCCATTTAGATCCTGCAATATAACCTAATTGATAAAGACCGCCTGCATCCCAGGGTTCTGCAATGATCTTAGTGTCGGCTAATCTAAAATTAGTGTCGATATCAAGTAAGGTTGGGGAATTGGCAATCGGCATACCGGTGTCATCGCGTGCTAAAATGGAGGCTAAATCAAAGCGGAAGCCATCGACATGCATCTCTTCAACCCAGAAGATCAAAGAGTCTAAAATTAAATTGCGAACTACTGATTTTGTGCCGTTGAAAGTATTGCCACAGCCTGAGTAATTGCCATAATTGCCATTTTTATCAATGATGTAATAATTTTGCTTATCATAGCCTTTAAAGCAATAGGTAGGGCCGTTTTGATCGCCTTCTGAGGTGTGGTTATAGACCACATCTAAAATGACCTCTAAGCCGTTTTTGTGCAAGGCTTTAACTAGATCGCGAAATTCATTGATAGGCCCCATAATGGACTTGTCTGAGCTATAGGACTCATGCGGGGCGAAAAAGGCCATCGGTGAGTAGCCCCAGTAATTTTTCTTACCTGGCAGGGCATCTTGCTCATCAAATTGGAAGACAGGTAATAATTCTACGGCAGTAACGCCTAATTCTACTAAATAGGGGATCTTCTCAATTAAACCTTTGTAGGTGCCACGCAAATCTTCTGCAACTTGAGATGAGGGGTGAGCGGTAAAGCCTTTGACATGCATTTCATAAATGACAGTCTTATTTAAAGGATGTCGTGGGGCAGGATCTAAACCCCAGTCATAGTCATGCATATCTATGACGACGCTTTTGGCGCAACATCTTAAATTAGTTTTTTCATCGGCGCGCTGAAAACGCTGATAATCCTTTGGAAAGAGCACGCGACGGGCGTAAGGATCTAATAAAACTTTGCCCACTTCTACATGGGTTTGGGCAGATTTATATGCTCTTATGGCCTCTTTTACTCTAAAGGCATAAATTTGTCCGGCACCAATGCCTTTGACATGCACATGCCAATAGTAAACTGATTTGAAGATCTGAGATTCTAAAGTAATGACATCAGGATTGTCATCCTCTAAGCTTTTAAATAAAAGTAATTCAATGGCACTTGCAGCCGGGCACCATACTGCAAAGTTTACACCGTCATTTTCAATGCTTGAGCCTAAAGTGCGGCAGTGACCTGCGGAGATCACATATTTTTGGAGCTGTTTTTTATCCTGAAGCATTCTCATATCCCTGTTTTAATTCGGCGCATATTGTACCCTAAAATGTTTTTTTTAGTCACTTTCTGAACAAATCTTGGGAATTTTTTTTTAGGCCTTGCGATAAGATCTATAATTTGCCTGAATTTTTGATAAAAAAAGAGTGCGCTTTATGACTTATAACTTATTAAATGATCTAAGTTTAATTTCAATTAGAACTAAACTTGCCTATCCAAAAGCAAATGCTCAAGCCATCTTGGCCGCTTGTGCCTTAGATGACAAGCCTATCGTTTTAACTCAAGCTTTATCTTTATGTGGGCAAAATGCAGGTGATTTATTATTTAATCCAACCTTCATTGAGTCTATTTTTGATGCTTTAAAGTTAATTTTAAAGGAAAATCAAGACTCAAAAATCATCGGTGTCGGTTGTGTCTTACCTGCTTTTTATAAATCTCAATTAAGTTTTTATGAAGAAGGATCGATTGCCGGATCTTTAATTAATGCCTATGTCCTAATTCAAGGCCATGAGATCTTAGGGGTTGCGAAGCTACCCTCAGCTTTACCGGCCTTCTATGAGAGAATTGATAATTCAAGTCGCTATTTTGCAGATGATCTAGGCGATGATGAAGAGATCTTCGTGGATTTGGGTCTCAAAGATCCAAGCTTTAAAGTCTTTAAAGCCCAAAGTGCGATTAAAGTTTTAGATTACACCTTCTTTTTTGATGATAATGCAGATGCTTATCCTGAAAATTTAGCTGAGGAGTATTTGACTTTAGATGTCAAACAAAGTGATCCTTTAAGTGTTACGGTTAATTTAGATAGAGCCCCCTTTGAGGCCGGTGCTTCTTTAAAGGCCTTTGAGCTTGCTAAGAAGATCTCCGAGAATATAAATGGCAATTATGTCTATTTAGCCCCTTTAGGCTGTGAGGGTGCCTACCTCTACTCAGGACTTGGCCTTATGGCAAGCCAAGGTCAGGTTTTAGCCTGTGGTAAGGCTTTTGCCTTTACACCTTTTGCTAAAACTACCTCACAAACTCAGTGTGAGATCTTAAAAGACTATGATGAGATCTTAAAAGCTTTAGCCATGGGCATTATGGATTATATGAGTGAAAGTGCTTCGCATGGTATTGCCCTGTCACTTTCAGGAGGTGCCGATTCTGCCTTGTGCGCCACCGCAGTTTTTTACATGGCCTTATGTGCCTTAGAGGATTTAGGTCCACAAGGTTTAGTAAGTAAGCTTCATGAGCTTAAAATTTATGTACCACTTCGCAAAGAAGATGAAGATCCTCTAGATTATCTAAGATCAGAGGTGATGCCAAAGCTCTTAGTTACTGTCTATCAAGGATCAGAAAACTCAGGTGAGGTGACTTTTAATGCCGCAAAAGACTTAGCCTTATTTTTGGGTGCCTCACACTTTAACTGGTCAATTGCCAAAGTTGTAAATGATTATCTAAAACTTTATGATGATTTAGGTATCGGTGAGAAATTATCCTGGGACAAGGATGATTTGGCTTTGCAAAATATTCAAGCAAGAGTAAGACTGCCTGGCATTTGGTTAGTTGCCAATCGTGAAGGTCGTCTCTTACTTGCAACTTCCAATTTATCTGAAGCCTCGGTTGGTTACTGCACCATGGATGGTGATACGGCAGGAGGTTTATCACCAATTGCAGGCATTGGAAAGAGTGTTGTGCGCAAGATCAATGCCTATCTTGAGGAAGTAGGTCTTTTAACTTCACAAGGTCGCTTTAAGGTTAAAGCCTTAGATAAGGTAAACGCTCAAGCGCCAACTGCTGAGTTAAGACCTGGTGGCACACAAACTGATGAAAGAGATCTAATGCCTTATGTGCTCTTAGATGCCATTCGCAAGGCTTTAAGCTTAAATGTGCGAGTTCAAGATCTAATTGCCACGATAAAGCAAGATCCAGCCTGCCAAGATTTTGCAGATAGCTTTATTAAAGAGAATCTTGAGCGCTATTTTAGATTGCATGCTAGATCGCAATGGAAAAGAGAGCGCTTTGCCACAGGCTTTCATATCGAGCATGACGATGCCTCTCCTGAGTCTTACTTGCATCTACCAATTTTCACAAGCGATCTAAAAGCCTTAAGTGCCTATCTTTAAACTTTATTTATGGTGCGAAGGTTAAGCCTTCGCACTTTAAGTTTAAAGATGATGATAGCGATAGCGATAGAAAAACAAAGGTACGATCGCAATTCCCAAACAAATGGCAAGTAATACCGCAAAAGCTCTCATGCCATGATTAAATAAAAGAACGATGCTCTCTGCCATAAGATCACTGTGTTTGCCGTGAATAATGGAAATTAAGGCTAAAAGTGCATTATAAGTATCAAGTCCTGGGACTAGGGAGATACATGAGGTTACCGTAAATACCGGGCGGGGTACTTGAAGTTTGGGGGCGATGTAAATAAAAATTGCTGAGATGGCAGCTGCGGCAATAAAGGTGGCACTTACAATCTCCAAGGTATCGGTTAAATAAAGGCTTTGGCGGATGATCCGCGCGAGGGCTGAGCTTGTGGCAATAATTAGAAGATAGCGCTTGGGGACTAAAAATAGCATCGCAAAGGCAGGACCTACAAAGGCGGCACACAAGCCTTCGGTTAAAATTCTAAATAAAGTATCGCTCATTTAAACCCCGTAATAATTTGCAATTAAAAGCGCGCCTAAAATGCCGATGGCAGCTGAGGAGACTAAGACTAAAGCTTGCATTAAACGCGTAATTCCCGTGTCAATATAGCCTTTGAATAAATCTAAAAAGCCGTTTATTAAAGGAAAGCCTGGCACTAAGACTAAAGAGGTTGCAAGAATGGCTAGAGTTTGCCCCTCAAGGCCTACCCCTTGGGCTTTGGCAAATAAGAGGGCACAAAAGCTTCCCACAAAGGCACTTACCATAAAGATGAAAGTTTCAAAAAAGCCTTTTTGGCTTAGATAAAACCTTATACTCATTAAGATTAAGGCCCCCAAAATTGCTGAGGCTATGACTTCTAAATTGGCTTGATTTAAATAAGCAAAACAGCCTGCGGCAATCGCTTCAATGGGAACTAAAAAAATTTTAGGATAGTGCTTATGAGGAAGGTGATTTAAAGCCTCACTTATTTCATCCAAAGATTTAAACTCCCCGCGTTCGGCTTTTAAGCACAATTGATGACAATAAGTGACTATGGTCATATTAATCCCAAAGGTTTTAATGCGCCTGAAACTTAAAACCTGTCCCTCAGGGGTATCAAAAGAAACAAAGACTCCGGCGCGATTGACCGCACTTTGCACACTTAAATTTAAAGCTTTAGCTAAAAGATCCATCGAGCTTAAAATAAGCCTCGTTTCAGCGCCACTTGAGGCTAAGATCTCCCCTAACTTACTTATAAGATCGCATTTTCTTTTAAGCACTTGCCTGTGTTTTAGATCTAAATTTTCTACCATCTAAAGCTCCTAAAATTAAACTTTAGAAAGTGTACACTAATTTTAGTGAAAGCTTTAACTTAAAGCTTAGCTTAAAATCTAAGCTAAGCTTAATAACAAGGAGTAGATGTATCTAGATTAGAGGTGATGGAAGCGATAGCGATAGAAAAACAAAGGCATAATCGCAATTCCCAAACACATGGCAAGTAAAATGGCCGTAGCTCTCATGCCACAGTGAAAGAGCGTAATAATGCTACTTATAAGTAAGTCTTGATCACTGCCATTAATTAACTCATTTAAAGCAAGCAAGGCATTGTAAGCGTCCATGCCAGGTACAAGTGAGATAATGGAGGCTACGGTAAATACCGGGCGTGGCACTTGAAGCTTGGGTGCTATATAAATAAATAGAGCTGAGATAAAGGCTGCGGCGATAAAAGTGGCACTTACAATTTCAAGAAAACCTCCTAAGTATAAAATTTGCCTAATTGCACGAGCTAAAGCTGCCGCTGCGGCAATTAAGGGTAAAAATGTGAGAGGAACCCCAAAAAGCATCGCAAAGGCAGGCCCGATAAAGCCTGCACAGGCACTTTCAATTAAAATCCTTATTACAAGATCGGACATAGAGTTATAGGTTGTAAAAGTTAGTTACACAAATGACCCCTAAGATCCCAAAGGCTGCTGAAATGATTAAAATTAGCGCCTGAAAAGATCTCATAAGCCCAGTTTCTATATAGCCTTTGAAAATATCCAAAAAGCCATTTAACAAAGGAAAACCTGGGACTAAGATTAAGGAGGTGGCGATAATCGCTAAGATCTCCTCTTGATAAGAGGCATGAAAAAGTCTTAAGGCTAAAAGGGAGGCTAAACCTCCCACAAAGGCACTTGCCATAAAACAAAAGGCCTCAAAATAGCCTTTTTTAGTTAGAAAAAAACGCAAAGCCATTAAGATTAAAGCTCCAAAAACCGAAGCCATATAAACTTTAAAGCTCCCACCATTTAAAAAGGCAAAAGCCCCACCTGCTAAAGCTTCCATGGGCACAATTAAAGCTTTAGGGTAGGTCTTTTGCCCAATTTTTTTAAGCTCATCTTCAATTGCTTTGACACTTTCAAACTCGCCATTTTCAGCCTTTAAGCACAAACGATGACAGGACGTTACAGTTGCCATGTTGATCCCAAAGTTTTTTATTTTACGAAAGCTTAAGATTTGTCCGAAGCGGCCTTCGCAAGTTACAAAAACTCCGGTGCGATTTAAGCTTGATTGAATTTTAATCTCTAAAGCTTTAGCTAAAAGATCCATAGAACTTAGCACTAAACGAGTTTCCGCACCTGAGGTGGCTAAGATCAAGCCTAAATTACTTATCAGATCTAATTTGTGCTTAAGTCTGGTCTCTTCTTGCAAAAATGGCGACATAGCTTTGATCCTCAGGCTTAGCGATACAAACAAGTGCCTAAGTCTATTTCTTTATTTTTGTTGTGATAGTAAAGATCTGGGGCTAAAACCTTCTCCTGCACTGAGCCGTCGTGATTGGCAATCATAATTTGCGGTGGGCAATGTGGGGCTTTGGCACTAGCTATTAGGCCTGGATGATTGTTCCAAGAATCTTCCATGGTGGCAAAAGCTGAAGTTGCACTAAAGAAGGCGACCACAAAAGTAATGGTGCTTAATTTCATCATTTTAAAAATATCCTTGAAGTGAAAATAACAAACGAGATTTTCAAAAATCACTTTAAAACATGCTCTTAGGTGATTTCGATACGTAGTATAGCAAAAATTTGCCAAGATGATCACAAATTTGATCATAAATATTATTCGTATATTTGAAGAAATATTAGTTTATTTAAATAAATATTTGATATAATTTAAATAAATGAAAATAAGAAATGCTATTTTGCACTATTAAAATCCATCATATAAGATATTTTGCACAACATTGAGGCAGGAATTGTAAGGTTTTAGGGAAAAAAAGGTAACAGGACGGGCACTTTAACTTAAGCTTAAAATTTTAGAGGCAAGTTTGATGGAAGGGCGTGCGCAAACAGCTCTGACAAGGTTTGCGCGATTTTTTTTTTAATGTTGCTGCAAGAGGGCTTAAGTTAGGTTCAGATAAGCTTTTATTACTTAAAGCCTAAATTTAATTATTTGTTTTTAATAAACTTTAAGGCTTTAAGTTAAGATTAGATAAGAGGCGTTAGCTAAAATTTAGTTTAAAAGCCCAAGCTTTTTAAAACCTCGTTTTACAAGCTCTATGCGCAAGGAATAGGGAGTGTCCTTCTCCATTTCAAGATTAAGTGCAAAAAGATAGCAGGCATTTTGTCCTTTAAGAAAACCTACAAACCAGCCCACAGCTTGAGGGCCTGAAGTAAGGCCAGTTTTGCCATATAAAACCTAAATCCCCATCTCAATTATAACTATCAGCGATCTCCATCATCAAGATGGCTTCAAGAAATTGTTGGTGTCGAGATAATGTAGGTCAAGATCCAAAAGGTTAAGTATTTCCTTTTGATCAGCAGATAGAGCAGAATTCAACACCCAAGCATTTTCACATTTGCGGCACTTGATAT
>CALXNU010000059.1 GCA_944389835.1 uncultured Succinivibrionaceae bacterium | reverse complement strand
GGTGCGCCCTAGTGGACTCGAACCACCGACCCCCACCATGTCAAGGTGATGCTCTAACCAACTGAGCTAAGGGCGCGAATAAACTTTCTCTGGTGCGCCTTGGTGGACTCGAACCACTGACCCCCACCGTGTGAAGGTGATGCTCTAACCAACTGAGCTAAAGGCGCTAAAACCTGTAACCGTTTAAGATAAATCTTAAATGGTGCGCCCTAGTGGACTCGAACCACCGACCCCCACCATGTCAAGGTGATGCTCTAACCAGCTGAGCTAAGGGCGCTTTGAAAAAGTGAGAGCATTATAGCAATTTTTTATTTGAGGGCAAGAGCTTTTTAAGATTTTTTTAAGCTTTGCGTAAAAAAGTCCTAAAATCTAAGCAAATCACAAGCTTTTTTACTAAAAACTACTCTTGCCTACAAACTTTTACTTAAAGCGTTTTAAAAAGCACACTTTAAATATTAAATAACTCCAAATCGCTATTGGACTCATTCCAAGCCTTATCGGCTTTAGCATCATCAGATCTTTGCTTATCTAAATAAGCAAAATACTCCTCATCAATGCCTGGGGTAATGTAATTGCCGGTGAAAACGGAAGTTTCAAATTCAGTTAAACTTGGATTTTCCTCACGCACCGCAGCCTCTAAATCCTCTAGGGTTTGATAGATTAAAGCATCTGCATGAATAAGACGTCCTACTTCCTCAGCACTCTTATTTGAGGCAATAAGCTCTTTGGCAGTTGGCATGTCGATACCATAGACATTAGGATATCTAATCTCAGGGGCGGCTGAGGCAAAGTACACAGCACGTGCACCTGACTCGTGGGCCATATCGACAATTTGCTCTGAGGTAGTACCGCGCACAATTGAATCGTCAACAAGTAAGACCTTCTTGCCTGCAAATTCAGCAGGAATTGGGTTTAACTTATTTCTAACTGACTTTTTGCGCATCTTCTGCCCTGGCATTATAAAGGTGCGACCAATGTAGCGATTTTTCACAAAGCCTTGACGATAAGGAACCTTTAAAATTCTTGCAATTTCAACTGCAATATCGCAGGAAGTTTCAGGAATTGGGATCACCACATCAATATCTAAATGTCCAAAGTCTCTTTGTATGCGCTTGGCAAGTTTAGTCCCCATTCTAACGCGTGCTGCATACACTGAAACCCCATTCATAATCGAATCTGGGCGGGCAAAGTACACATACTCAAAGATGCAAGGTTGAAGTTTGGCTTCTTTAGCGCAAATTGCTGAGTAAAGCTCACCTTGAGGGGTAATGAAAATCGCCTCACCTGGGGCAATATCGCGCACTAAATTAAAGCCATTGACACTTAAAGCCACACTCTCTGAGGCCACAGCATATTCCATGCGCCCATCACTTGCAGCTCTTTGTCCTAAAACTAATGGTCTTATGCCTAAAGGATCACGGAAGGCTACTAAGCCCCCGCCGATAATTAAGGCAACTACTGCATAAGCTCCTACAATCTCTTCGTTTACTCCACGAACTGCCTCAAAGACCTCTTCATGAGTTACTTCATCGCAATTTAATAAAGATAATTTCCAAGCGAAGATATTTAAGAGAATTTCAGAGTCTGAGGAGGTATTTACATGACGATGAGCCTTTTCACATTTAAGTTTAAGCTCATTGGCATTAGTTAAATTACCATTGTGAGCTAAGGCAATACCATATGGGGAGTTCACATAAAAAGGTTGCGCTTCAGCTGCTGAAGAAGATCCTGCGGTAGGATAGCGCACGTGACCTATACCAATATTACCTTGTAATCTTCGCATATGCTTTTGCTCAAAGACATCGCGCACAAGACCATTGGCTTTTCTTTGACGAAAACAACCAGTCTCATCAATGGTCACAATACCTGCTGCATCCTGACCGCGGTGCTGTAGCACCGTTAATGCATCATAAAGCTCAAGATTAACCGCAGATGAGCTCACTATGCCTACTACACCGCACATCTTATTCTCCTATAGGGGTTCCAACATAAACAAAAAACCAGCTGACAATGCGCATCAGCTCTGGAATAAATAAGGATTCTGTCCAAAAACTCTCTTCTTGCAAGGAAGTTAGAATATGCAATTTAAACATGATCTGAAGTAACGCTAAAATTGCACAAACTACTAAAACTCCTCGCAACACTCCAAAGCCAATACCTAAAAGTCTGTCAGTTCCTGAAAGACCACTTTTAGCAACTAAAGAGCGTAAGATATTGCCGCACATGCCCACGACCAATAGGGTCACCACAAAAAGCAAGGCCATAGCCGCGCCTTGTCTTACAAAATCATCTTGAAAGAAAGTAAGCTTAGAGGCTAGACTTTCATAGAATTTTCCGGTAACTAAAAAGGCACAAACCCAAGCGGCAAGAGAGATGGCTTCTTTGATAAAGCCTCGAATTAAAGACAGTAAAGCGGAGGCTCCCACCCCCGCAACAATCGCCCAATCAGCAGGTGTTAGCATCTTATCTAATCACTTCAAGGCCATTTAAATAAGGTCTTAACACCGAAGGCACAGTAATTGAACCATCAGCATTTTGATAGTTTTCCATTACTGCAACTAAGGTGCGTCCTACTGCTAAACCTGAGCCATTTAAGGTGTGTAAAAGCTCAATCTTACCGTCCTTGCGACGCACACGAGCTTGCATACGTCTTGCCTGGAAGTCAGTGCAATTTGAGCAACTTGAAATCTCACGATAAGTATTTTGGGCTGGGATCCACACTTCTAAATCATAAGTTTTAGCAGCACTAAAGCCCATATCACCAGTTGAAAGAGCTACCACGCGATATGGAAGCTCTAAAGCTTGCAACACAGACTCAGCATCAGCGGTAAGCTCCTCTAAAGCCTTCCAAGAATCCTCAGGCTTTTCAATTCTTACCATCTCAACTTTATCAAATTGATGCATACGAATTAAACCGCGAGTATCACGACCTGCAGAGCCTGCCTCAGATCTAAAGCATGGAGTGTGAGCGGTGACTTTAATTGGTAATTGAGCTTCATCGACGATCTCATTTCTTACCATATTAGTTAAAGGCACCTCAGCGGTTGGAATTAAGCAGAAATGACGATTTACATCATCACCGTCAGCATTACCATTTAAAGAGGTGTGGAATAAATCCTCACCAAACTTTGGCATCTGACCTGTACCATAGAGGCTATCTAAATTTACAAGATATGGTACATAAACTTCGGTGTAACCTTGCTTTTGATGTAAATCAAGCATTAAGTGCACTAAGGCGCGATGTAAGGCACAAATTGGGCCTTTCATTAAAGCAAAGCGAGCACCTGAAATCTTAGCGGCATTTTTAAAATCAAGCTGACCTAAACCTTCACCTAAGGCCACATGGTCTTTAATTTCAAAATCAAATTGACGAGGAGTGCCCCAACGACGTACCTCTACATTCTCAGAATCATCCTTGCCAATTGGCACGCTTTGATCTGGAAGATTTGGAATAGTATAGGCAATCTTTTCAATCTCGGCTAAAACGGCATCTTGCTCTTTTTTAACCACATCTAAAGTTGCACCAATTTCAGTGACTTCAGCTTTAATGGCAGAGACATCTTTGCCTTCTCTTACCGCCTGTCCAATAGACTTTGACAGTGAGTTACGCTTAGACTGAAGATCTTGAGTTCTAACCATTAAATCTTTACGTTGAGCTTCAAGATCGGTTAATTTTTCAGTATCAAGGACAAAATTACGGGTTGCAAGGCGCTCTTTAGCCTCTTGCAAATCAGAACGAAGATATCTCGGATCGAGCATAGGAATAGGCCATTAATCGTTGTTTTACAAATAAAATAAACTTAAGGCTCAAGTTTTTTACGAAAGCCTTTTCTGCGCGCTGATTGTATCATACTAAAGGGCTTAAAGAGCATAGGCAACAAAAAAGCTAAGACTCTTTTTGATACTCTTTTACTAAGGCCTCTTGCATTTTTTGCCGATGTGAAGGGCTAAAACGATGCCAAGAACTTTTCTCATCCTTGCGCCTTAAATAAGCAATTTTCTCTCTAAGTCTTACCTCAAGACCACGATCTGAGGGTACATAATACTCTCTGCCATCAAGCTCCTCTGGCATAAAGCACTCCCCTGCCGCATAGGCACCTGGGTAATCGTGAGCATAGCGATAGCCTTCATGGTAGCCCAACTTTTCCATAAGCTTAGTTGGCGCATTGCGCAAATATAAAGGCACTTCAAAAGAAGGTAGGTTTTGTGCATCATTTTGTGCTTGATGAAAGGCCACATACAAAGCATTGCTTTTAGGGGCTAGAGCCATATAAACCGCAGCCTCGGCAATTGCGCGCAGCCCTTCAGCCTCTCCTACTCTCTCAAAGATATCCCAAGCATTTAAAGCAACTTGCATGGCAAGAGGGTCAGCAAGCCCCACATCTTCAGTTGCAATAGCTAAAATGCGCCTTGCAACATATAAAGGATCGCCTCCTGCCTCAACAATCCTTGCATACCAATACAGGGCTGCATTAGGATCAGAGCCTCTTACTGACTTATGAAAGGCTGAAATTAAATCGTAAAAAGCATCCCCGCCTTTATCGTATTTAATAAGCCGCCGTCCTGCCACAGCACCTACCATGCTATAGGTAATATGCTTTTGACCTTGATCATCTAAAACTGCTAAATCACTTAGCATCTCAAGAGTATTTAAAAGATGCCTAGCATCCCCATCGGCCAAAGAGATAATCGCCTCTTCAACCCCTTCATCTAACACTAAATGCTCTTTTAAAAGCCCCCGCTCTTCATTTAAAGTTTTATAAAGCAAAACTTTAAGATCAGCACCTGTTAAAGGCTTTAGGACATAAACCCTAGATCTTGAAAGTAGCGCTGAATTTAATTCAAAGGAGGGGTTTTCGGTAGTTGCGCCAATAAAAATAATCGTGCCATCTTCAATATAGGGCAAAAAGGCATCTTGTTGGGACTTATTAAAACGATGCACCTCATCGACAAATAAAACCGTATGCCTGCCTATTCTCTTGCGTGCTTGTGCCTTATCAATGGCTTGGCGGATTTCTTTAATTCCTGAGGTTACAGCTGAAATTTGCTCTAAGACCGCCCCCGCCCCTTTGGCAATGATCAAAGCTAAAGTAGTTTTTCCAACTCCAGGCGGTCCCCAAAAGATCATTGAGTGGCATTGCCCTTTTTCAATGGCCACGCGCAACGGCCGCCCACTGCCTACTAAATGGGACTGACCTATATAATCATCTAAATTTTGCGGGCGCATCCTACTTGCAAGCGGGGCAAAGGGATCATCGCCATCTAAGACACTTTCTGCCCCTTTATAAAGACTTTCTTCTTTCTTTTGGGCCTGACTTTTAAGCTCAGCATCAAAAGCGTTAAATAAAGCCTCACTATCTGCCATAGTCAATCTCAGCGTCAGAGGGGATCTTCACGGTAAAGTCTTCTTCAACAACATTGGGGCTAACATTAGATAAGGTATAAAGATTTGTCGTCCCATCCTTCATATGTAAAGCAATCTTCTCTATAACCTTATCTTCATTAAAATAGATATTAAGGGAAATAAGATCCCGCGGTTCTTTGAGCTTTAAATTAAAATTACTTAAACTGCCACTTACCTCATACTGATCCCAAACTTTAGGATCTTGGGCAATTAACAGCGCAAAAGGCGTTGAATATAAAATCCCCTGTTGCATCACGGTCACTTGATTTACGAAAGGATCGTAATAGCAAATATTATCCCCATGGGAAAATAAAACCGTAGACTCAGGTTTGACATTGTGCAATAAAACTCGCAACGGTTTTTGCATTTGCATATAACCTTCGGTTTGATACAAAAGCTTACCATCTTGAGCGCTTACTTCCTGTACAAAATCAGCACGTAGCGCATTAATATTTTTTAAAAGATCTTGTAAATCACTTTTAGCATCCGCAAAAGCATTCAAAGAAGATACAAGACCTAAAGCTAAAACTATTGTCTTTAAAAACTTACCCATAAATCGTCCACATTAATTTAAAAGTACACCTTCACGCTCTAATTGTCCGTAAATTTTCTTAGCGCGTGGATAGCCTACCCCTAAAGTTACCTGAAAATCACTTATGGCAGGATTCTTTTTCTTACGTTCAATAAAATCTCGAGCATAAGCTGCTGCTTGATCAAAAAGCTTATCTAATTGAGGAGCGGCCTCTTCACTTGAGGTTTCAATTTCCTCAGGTGGGGTTTCAGTAACTCCTGCAACAAACTCTGGATCGCCTGCGTGATCATGCCAAGCATCAACTACGCGTTTGATATCATCATTACTAATAAATCCAGAATGAGCTCTGACCGCCTGTCCTCTTTGCACGCCTGAGAACTTAAAGATCATGTCACCATTACCTAAAAGTTTCTCAGCTCCCACCTCATCAATAATCACTCGTGAGTCAATACCACTTTGTACCGTATAGGCAATACGCGATGGAATATTATTTTTAATAACCGGAGTTACCACATCGGCACGCGGAGTTTGGGTAGCTAAGATCATATAGATACCAGCTGCACGGGCTTTAGCTGCTAATCTTGCAATGCACACATCAGGTGAATTGTCATTCTTGCGACCTTTAGTCTGACTCATTAAATCAGCATACTCTTCAACGCAGATGACAATGCAAGGTAACTCTTGTAAAGTTGCAGGTCTGCCACCCATGGATGGATTCCAATTTGGATCGTAAACCTCTTCACCTTGAGCGTGTTTGGCACGAATGGTTTGATTGTACTCCTCAAGGTTTCTAACCCTAAGCTGACTTATTAAGTTGTAGCGTCTTTCCATTTCCTCAACGCACCAGCGCAAAGCAAGACCTGCTTTCTCCTCCACATCAGCAATCACCGGAGTTAAAAGGTGCGGTAAGTTTTCATAAAAGCTTAACTCAACACGCTTTGGATCAATTAAGATCAAACGCAATTGCTTGGGGCTTAAGCGCATAATCAAGGAGACAATAATCGCCTGTAACCCTACTGACTTACCAGAACCAGTAGTACCGCAAATTAAAAGGTGTGGGGCTTTGGCCAAATCCACCACAATTGGCTCACCTTTGGTATTAACACCTAAGATAATCGGTAAAATCGCTTTACTTTGCTTGTATTCAGCACTTTGCATTAAACTTCCAAGCATAATCATCTTACGCTTAGCATTTGGCACCTCAATACCCATAAAGGAAGTACCTGGCACCACATCGACAATACGCAAAGTCTCAACCATAAGTTTTCTGCAAATATCACTTGCAAGTGAGCTTATGGTAGAAGATTTAACTCCAGGCTCTAGTGCTAATTCATAGCAGGTAATAACAGGGCCTGCTAAATAATCTGCAACATTGGCTCTGACATTAAACTCTTGTAGACAGCGGTCAATTCTGTCGGCGGTAGCAAAGCACTCTTCATCTGAAACTTCAAAGGCCTCAGACTCACCTGAGACTAAATGAGGATCAGGAAGCCAATCATCATAAACCTTGGTCGGGCAAGTAATATTTGAAAGTGGCACCTTAGGCGTCTCAAAAGATGAAAGTTGCTCTTGAGGATTTATATAGCCTGGTAAGTTTGATGAAGAGCTATTATGAGAACGTCCCATAAAGCCCGTATTATCAAGGCTTCCCTGCTCTCTTGAAATACCATTAGCACTTACCGTGGCCCCTTGAGTTTCATGATTAAAATTAGAATTTACACCTTGTGATACTACCTCACCGTTTACCCCGCGACTTTGCACAAAACCTTGGGCTAAAGCCTGGGAAGTTGTAGCAGTATCCCTTTGAGTGTCTACCACTTGCTCATGATAAGGCTCTTCTACACTTTGAGGCTCACGTGGGGCTTGAGCATGAGATGAGAGTACCAGAGGATCTTTACTTGGTAAAGATTCTTGAGATTTTGTACTCTCCTTTAAAGATCCTTCCTGTAAATAAGGCAGAGCATTGTCTTGAGTTACTGTCTGTGACTCACTTTCTTGAGCCTTTTTAGCTGCCATGCGCTCTGAGAAGACTAATCTTTCTGGGGCTTGATTAAAAGGATTACTCTTTTGTCCAATGCTCTTGGCAGTTGAGGCAAATTTTTGAGCCTCTTCAACCTCAAGGGCCACACTTGCTAATTTTTCCCTTAATGCCCGATCTGCCTCAGCCGCATTTAAAGGTGCTTTAGGTAATTCTTGAGCACTTTCAAACTCCGCACTTAAATTTTCAAAATCGTCAGTTGCAGACTCTTTCTCTTGAGAATTGGAAGAGAGATTTGGATTTACAAAGTCCTCTTTGTGAGTAGTTGGCTCTTGCTCTGAAGATTTTGGATCGGCACTTGACTCATGAGAGCTCTTTTGTGGCTCACCAAAGACGCCACGTGAAGCACTCTTATAATCTTCAGGCAAATCCTTCTCAGAAATTACCGAACTTGGAGCTTTAAGCCCATCTTTAGGTTGCAAGAAATTATGATCTAAAGTCTTATATGAAGGCTCCGCATCTTGAACGGCTTGCTCATTTAAAGAAGGCTTAGGCGGTGGTACGGTATCTAAATCACCAATTTCAAAGCTTGGCTGTTCTTTTTGCGGATAGTCATTAAAATTAATAATATGCTCGCTCTCATGAAGATTTTGTAAGTTTTCCTCCTCATAACCATTACCGCCTTGCACACTATTTTGGGCACTAAGCTTAGGTGGGGTTCTTGTAATATAGGAGTGAATGCCATCATCCTCTTCTTCTTGAGGGCTATTTTTATCTTGAAAGGCCAATGATGAAGAATCACCGTGGGTTATCACGGTACTAATGCCTTCATTGACTTGCTCTTGCACTACCTCTTGAGCCTTTTGCACGCCTAAATCTAAGTTTTGAGGCCCCTTAGTGATAATAGTGCTCACCTTATTTTCATCATCTAAGCTTTCAGCTTCAACTTTAGGTTTAAAAGCCCCTCTCACCCCTGGGGTAATGTAGGCAGGCTCATCTGCATTAGGCTTTAACTCTACTCTTTCATTAAAGCTCTCTTGAGGAGAGTGTCTAGTGATAATCGTGGAGCTTGGCTCTTCCTTTCCACTTTCTTGCAATAAATCCCGATTACGCGCATTTTGCTCGGCAAAAGATAACTTACCAAAGACATCATCTTCTTTAAAATCTTCAAGATTATGTGGTGCATAAGCATTTTGCGCTACAAAAGAAGCGTTATCTTGAATCTTATAATTATCATTTACCCCTGCATACTGCCCTTGTGAAAAAGCCTCTCTTTCATAAGCTCTATCTTGTGGGTTTACAAAGTCAGAAGGCTCTTGTAGGGATTTTTGAGCATAAGGATTTTCTTGAGAGCCAAACTCAGCTGCACCTTGAGGCTCTTGTGCTCTAAAGTTTTGATAATTTTGCAGATCGCTTGCCCCAAAACCTTGAGCAGGTACATTATCTTGTGCCCCAAAGCCCTGAGAGTCTAGAGGAAGCTCTGTTTGATAAGGCTCATTTAAATGAGGCTTAAAGTCCTTATTCTCTTTGCCATAGGAGAGATTATCATTTTCACGGAAAGCTGCATAAGGCTCTTGTAGAGAAGGCTCAGTCCCTTGTGCATTTTGCGCAAATGAATTTTGATAATTAGGATCTCTTTCATAAATTGTGGTGACTTTTTTATCCTCATCTTCAATTTGCTTGGAGAAGTTTTGTGCTTCAAGAGCCTCTTGTCCTTGAGCATATTCATCTTGAGGATTAAAAGTATCTTGTGCAGAAAAAGCCTCACGAGGATCGCTGTGACTTTCCTCACTTTGAGTTTTCTCTTGAGCTTTAAAAGAAGCGCTATTGTCAAAACCAAAACTTGGCTCTTGACGCTCAAAGCTTGGCTCCTTTCTCTCAAAAAAAGCAGATCTTAGATCACGAGCTTCATTCTTATAGCCTTTACCTTGACGCAAGGCAGGACCTGTAGGCTCTTGAGCCTCTTCTTCATCTTCATTTTTGCTCTCAGTAAAGGAGCTTAATTTTGCTTTAAGTGAGGCAAGTTTGCTTGTAGATTTTCCCCCCTCATCTTGAGAATCTTGGGCTTTTTTATCTTTTAAAACTAAATTACAGGCAAAAGCGCCAATAGTCTCTAAAACTAGTACCGGGTTTCTTCCAATCATTAAAAAAATACCGGTGACACTTAGCAATAAAGCGATAATTACGGTAAGTGAACTTGAAAAATAGGATGCACCTTCTAAACTGAAAAAATCTCCTAAAACGCCACCTCCGCCTGTGGTCCCTCTTGAAAATAAATTGGAATAAACTGAGGTTAAACCTAAAATTGCACAATCAAATCCTAAAATATATAAACCTGCTTTAAATAAATTTAAACGTCTTATATTAAAATCAATATGGGGGATAAGTACGCCTAAATGGATAATTACTAAAGGAAATAAATAAGATACTGAGCCAAAATAATCAAATAAAAAGCCAATAAAAGAAGTATCTTTATCAACCTCAGAGGCTTGTCCTTCGCTTATAAAAATCTCACCTGTCGTCTCAGGGGCATTCTCAATTGAATGACTAAATAAACAATAGTAAAAGAAGATCGCAAGAATAACACTTACAGCAAGAGAGATATAGGTAAAAGTTTGATTGTCTTTATTAAGTTGGCTCTTGCCAAGGTTACGACCTGACATTTAGTCCTCCGAAGTCGTGAAAAGTCGTGGTGAAAACAAGCCTTAAGGCAGCAATTATCGTTATTAACACAAAAGATTAATACTCACTTGTGCTTTTTAATTTAAGTTAGCGCAAAAAGCATCATCAAGCTCTATATCTTAGCACTAAAGGCTAAAACAAGTTAGCCCAAAACTTATGTACTTGCGCAGGTTCTAAGATTTACTTTCTAAAACGCTATCCTTTAAAAGCTTAAGTC
The DNA here is from genome assembly GCA_944389835.1 of uncultured Succinivibrionaceae bacterium. Lineage (GTDB taxonomy): Bacteria > Pseudomonadota > Gammaproteobacteria > Enterobacterales > Succinivibrionaceae > Avisuccinivibrio_A. Next base: position 3,361 of record CALXNU010000059.1, on the reverse strand, counting down.
AAAGAGAGCTTCTTTTTTAAAGCTTATTTTGGGTCAAAAAAGCTTAAAAATACAATTTTTTCTAAAAAATACCTGCGATTTCACAAAATTTAAGCTAAATTTTACAAAAATCTTGCAAATCTTGTGTGCGACCCTAAAATACTTAGAACTTTTTTTCAGGTAGTGATATGTTTGAGATTGTATTATATAGACCACAAATGCCCTCAAATGCAGGAAATGTAATCCGTTTGTCTGCAAATTTTGGCATACCTTTACATTTTGTAGGACCTTTAGATTTTTATCTTGATGATAGAAAGCTTTTACGTGCAGGACTTGATTATCATGAGATAGCAAATCTTACCTATCACACCTCCTATGAAAGTTTTTTGGAAAACAAAAAACCCAAGCGCTTAATTGCCGCAACTATTCACGGTCAAAAACGACCTGATGAATTTGTCTTTGAAGATGGGGACTTTTTACTCTTTGGCAGAGAGACTTCAGGTTTACCTCCTGAAATTATGGACTCTATCCCTAAAGATCAGCAAGTTAAAATCCCGATGGTGGAAAAAAGTCGCTGTCTTAACCTTTCAAATTCAGTGGCTATCTTAGCTTATGAAGCTTGGCGACAGATGAATTTTGTGGGAGCTAAAATTTAAGATAAAGATTTACAACTTTTTTTTAAATTCAGCTTTTCTTAAAGATACTTAGCCCTATAATAACAAGAACGCTTAATGCGTTTTAAGCTTAGAAGAGGATGTACTTAGGTGCTTGATTTTTTAATTGGATTTTTTACTGACTATGGCTATGCCGCAGTTTTTGCCATCTTAATTCTCTGTGGCTTTGGCTTACCTGTCCCTGAAGATATCACCTTAGTTTCAGGAGGTGTGATCTCAGGTTTGCACCTTGCAAATCCTCACTGGATGTGTGTAGTAGGTCTAGCTGGCGTCTTAATTGGTGACAGTACCATGTTCCTTGCAGGCAGGATCTTTGGTTATAGAATTCAAAAAATAAGAACTTTCCGCAAAATCCTCTCTCCAAGACGTTTTTCACAAATTCAGCGTAAATTTAAAAAATATGGCCTAGGTTTACTCTTTGTCGCCCGTTTCTTGCCAGGTTTAAGATCGCCTATTTTCTTAGTCGCCGGTATGAGCCGTCGTATTTCTTATCTTACTTTTATTTTAATGGATGGCTTAGCGGCCTTAATCTCTGTTCCAGTCTGGGTCTATTTAGGTTATTTCTTTGCCGACAACTTAGATCTTTTAATGGAATACGTAGGCGATGTGCAAAAGGCTATTTACTTAGGTTTAGGTTTAATTGCTTTAATTGTCCTCATTGTGTATTTAAAGAAAAAGTTCCACTCTAAGATGAATGCTCTTGCAGAAGATCATCACGAAGAAAATGTAGCTGATAGCACTTCTTCTCAAGAGGGAACAGTTTCTTCACCAAATGAGAACACTGATAACAAATCATAATCTAAACGCCTTTACTTTGCACTTTTTAAGTGCAAAGTCCTACCTTAATTTAGAAAATTAATAAAAAAGTGCCAAAATAGGCCCGTGTGCACCGCATAGACGCGGTGTTTTTTTATCCCAAGAGATTTTTTTAATGGATGAGTTAACTGCAATTGTCAGAGACATCAACTCCATTTTGTGGGGACCTTGGTGTCTTATTCCGATCTTAGTAGGTGCTGGTATTTTCTTTACCTTTAAACTTAGATTTGTCCAAATTCGCCAATTTGGCAGAGCCTTTCGTCACGTCTTTGGTGGCTTCTCTTTAAAAGGAGAAAAAGCAGGCTCTCATGGTATGACCTCCTTCCAATCCCTAGCCACCGCTGTGGCAGCTCAAGTGGGTACGGGAAATTTAGCAGGTGTTGCCACCGCTATTGCTATGGGAGGACCTGGGGCAATTTTTTGGATGTGGCTTGCCGCCTTCTTTGGCATGTCCACCATCTTTGCTGAGGCGGTCTTAGGTCAACTTTATAGAACTAAAGATCCGCAAGGTCATATCACAGGTGGTCCTGCCTACTACATCTCAAAGGGTTTGGGCTTTAAACCACTTGCAACCATTTTCTCAGTGCTTATCATTATTGCCCTAGGCTTTATTGGCAACATGGTACAGGCAAATTCCATTTCAACTGCCTTCCAAAGTGCCTTTAATATTCCAACCTGGGTCTCAGGTCTTTTTATCATCACCCTCGCAGGCTTTATTTTCATTGGTGGTATTAAGCGTATTGCAGGCTTTGCTGAAAAGATGGTGCCACTTATGGCCTCAGTCTATGTTTTAGGCTCTGTCTATATCATCTTAAGCTTCTACAATATGATAATTCCAGCCTTCGAGCAGATCTTCATCGGTGCCTTCAATCCAACAGCGGCCACTGGTGGTGTCATTGGTGCTTCAGTTAAAGAGGCTATTCGCTACGGTGTAGCACGCGGCTTATTCTCCAATGAAGCAGGTATGGGATCCACCCCTCACGCTCACGCTGTAGCACGTGTCAAACACCCTGCCGAGCAAGGTTTAGCTGCCATAATTGGTCTTTTTATTGATACCTTTGTGGTATTAAATGCTACCGCAATTGTTATCTTAGTAACCGGTGTTGTTGACGGACACACTACAGGTATTGTCTTAACGCAAAATGCCTTTATCAAAGGTATGGGAGATGCAGGCTCAGGCTTTGTGGCAATTTGCTTATTCTTTGCCGCCTTCACCACGATTGTAGGTTGGTATTTCTTTGCTGAGCAAAATGTCAAATACCTCTTTGGCTATAAACCATTAAATGCTTTTTCAGTGTTAGTTTTAGCTTTCTTAATGATGGGATCTTTCCTTAAGGTAGATCTTGTTTGGGAGCTTGCAGATATGTTCAATGGTCTGATGGTCATTCCAAACATTATTGCCGTAATTGGTCTTTATAAGTTAGTAGGCCGTGCTCTTCAAGACTATGAAGACAATTTCTTACAAGACAAACGTCCAATGTTTGGTCCAAGTGAAAAGCTTACCAATCGTTTTGCTTCCTTGCAATCTGCAATAAGACGCACAAGACGCAAAGCCAATCAAAGTGATGAGAAAGTTTAACTTAAAAACCTTTCACTTAGGCGTTTAACAAAAAGGGCCCTCGGGCCCTTTTAAAGAAAACACTGCTTGTTTGATACTTAGAATAAACTTTCTTTGGCTTCCTCACCACTTGCAAAAGGACCTGGAAGTGGATTTACCCCACGCTCCTCATCAAAGTAGTCAAGCTTAAAGACAATTGGAGAGCCGTCTGGATTTTCAAACTTCTGCTCAGGCTCAAAAGCCTCACCTAAAACTTCAGTTGAAATAAATGTCCGCGCAATCCCATTATCTTTAGATGATGGGTCTAGCGGACTCAATGTTATAATGTGACACA
>CALXNU010000058.1 GCA_944389835.1 uncultured Succinivibrionaceae bacterium | reverse complement strand
TTAAAAGTGCCTTTTTTTGTGAATTTACATAGTGCCTTGTATTGAAAAAGACTGCCTCTTTATATGGCTTTTATACATATAATTATTTTTGTTAAATATCAAATTACATCAGGAAAATGTGAAGGATGTGTTAACCTGGTTAAAACTATTCGTCGAGCATCCTATGGCTTTAGGGATACTGAATATTTTTTTTACTTTTACTCGAAGCTAGTAGAAATTTCCCGTGGTTAGGTTTTGAACAAGAGAAAAAAGTAGCAAAGAGTAAGGACCATGTCTAACCACATCCCACAGGATTTTCCCATGAACCAATTTTTTTGCAATTCTTTACCACTTTGCAAAAGCTTACAGATACCTATCAACAAAAAAAATGAAAGACCAAACTTCCTGTGCAGTTACGTGCAATTTTTTGCAAGGTTAACCTTACTTTTAACTCTAAAATCTTCAAGCTCCAAATCCTCTTTATACTCCTCAAGTTTCTTTTGTAGCGTAAGCCAAATTTCTTTATGACTTTCTAATTTCTCCAAAGCTTTATGGGAGTTTTTAACATTTAAGTTTGCGTTTTCAAGATCTTGTTGCGCTTTTTTTAAGGCATTTTCTTTAAGAATAATTTGCTCTTCAAGATCATGTTCTTTTAAATCTAAAGAGGCGATCCCCTCATGAAAGGTTGCAAGCTGTTTTTGCGTTTGCACTGAAAGCATAATTTGATCATAGCGCCTTGCGATCTCTAAAACCTTCCACTTCTTATATTCATCAAGCTCAGATCTTACCTTTTCAAGCTCGCGCACGGTTTGCTCAACAAGAAGCTTTTTTTGTCTTTGATTATTTAAAGCATCTTGATAGCGCCTATCGCGAAGCATAATTAGAGTCTGAAGTGGATACTTTTCCATTTAATCTACTTTTGGAACTTGGCAATAACTTTTAGAACTTCTGCAACCTGAACTAGCAGATCAGATGGCACATATTCATCCTCATGACCTTCTGCAAATAAGGCTCTAGCAAGTGGCGGCTGGCGCATAATTGGAATATTCTCTTGTTTGGCAACTTCAATCATTCTCCTTGCCATGTCACCTTGACCTTTGGCAACAATAAGCGGCAACTTAGTAGTCTTAGCATCATAATCAATAGCTACAGCATAATGAGTTGGGTTCACGATCACCACCTTCGCTTTTCGCGTCTTAGCAAGGGTTGCTTGATTTGACATCTCTTGATGTAATTGTTTGCGCTTTTGTTTAATATGCGGATCACCTTCACTTTCTTTAAATTCTTGTTTAACCTCCTCTTTGGACATCATATGATCTTTGGTGTACTTAAAGCGCGTATAGACAAAATCTAAAGCCGCTAAAATTGAAAAAGCCACAATTGAATATAAAGCTAAATCTTTAAAGAGCGAGCCACAAATTAACCACAAAGAGCCAATACTAGATCCTGGAATTTTAAAAAGCTCTTGCACATGAGCTTTTGAGGCTAAATACACCGCCACCGCTAAAACTAAAACCTTGATGATATTTTTAATAAATTCAAAGAGATTTTTCTTAGAGAAAACTTGTTTAAACCATTTGGCAGGATTTAGATTTTCAAGCTTTGGCATTGCAGCTTGAGGGGCAAATAAAAATCCCGTTTGGGCTAAAAGTGAAATTAAAGCTGCAATAATTACAAAGCTTACAATCGGCATCACAATTGCTAAAGCTGAGCTTACCACCGTACCTGAGATTAACTCTAAAGCCTCATCGTAAGGCATTTTAGGGGCATTTTCTAACACATAACTTAAAGTCGTGCTTAAGTTTTTAAAGATATCAAAGGCCGAGGCAATAAAGTAGGCTATCACCACAAGTACCGTTGAAGCCGAGACGACTTCGGTACTTTTGGGGATATCACCTTTCTCTCGCGCATCACGCAAGCGTTTAGCACTTGGTTGTTCTGTTTTCTCGCTCACTTAAGCCTCAATTTTGTTCTATAATCTTTCCTTAGGATACGTCAAGATTAACTTTTTTTCATGCTTTTTGATAAGTTTTCACTCTATGGCTTAAGTTATGTTTTAGGCTTTGCTTTAATTTTAGTGATAAATCGCCTAAGATCAAAGTTTCCTTTAAGCCTTAATCTCTATTACAGCATCTACCTTGGGATCTTCACCATTTTAGGGGGGAGATTAGGCTACATTCTCTTTTATAATTTTAATTTCTACCTTGAAAATCCTAAGAAAATTTTTGCCCTCTATCAAGGTGGCATGGCCTTTCATGGGGCTTTATTAGGCCTTTTATCAGGAGTTTTTATTATAGGGGGGATAAATAAACTTAAGCTTTTAGATAATTTAAGTTTAGCTGCCATGCTTTCGATCCCTTTTGGAAGGCTTTGTAACTTTTTAAACGGCGAGTTAGTAGGACGGGTGACAGACTCTAAATTTGGGATTGTATTTGTAGATTATGATTTAAACCCTCGTTTTCCCTCACAGCTTTTTGAAGCTTTTGCAGAAGGCCCTTTAATTTTGGGGATCATCTTTGTAATTTCAAGGTTTAAAACCTTAAAAGAAGGCACAATTGCAGGACTTTTCGCGCTCTTTTATGGCATTTTGCGCTTTTTAGTTGAGTTTACGCGTGAGGCAGATCTTCAAATTGGCTACTTTGCAGGTTTAAGCTTAGGCCAATACTTTTGCCTTATGCAAGTTGTATTAAGTCTCTTGTACCTTTTAGCGCTTAAAAAAGGCTACTTTAAAACTTAACCTCCCAAAATGTGCGAGAGCTCTTGTACACTTTGTTCTAAATAATTAAAAAGCTCTCCTGCGCGATTGAAAAATGGCCCTAAATAAAAGAGGATTAAAAGAGCGCACACGCCACTTTTAATTGGCATAGATAAGATAAAAACATTTAACTGCGGGGCAAAACGGTTCATAAGACCTAAGGCCACATCACACATCAGAGCTACTAAGACAAAAGGCGCACAGATTAAAAGCGCATTTAGCATTAAAAAGTCTAAGCTTTCTATCGCAAAGATGGACACATTAGGATAGAGGAAAGCAGGTAACAGTAAAGTTGGTGGCCAAAGATTGTAAGTACTATAAAAAAGGGCTAAAAAGTTCATAAAAGCCCCGGAGCTGAAAAACAAGGTCACCATCGCTAAAAGTAAGATCGTACCTAAGGGGGAGCTTTCAGCACCTGCAAGAGGATCTGCCTCTTGAGCTTGTGAGGCACCACGCTGATTGTCAATAATCGTACCTGCACACAAAGCTACATAAAAAAGACAGGCGCAAACATAGGCTAGAAGATAGCCAATTAATGCCTCTTTGCCAATAAGTAAAAAAAGATCTAAATAATCGCTAAAAGTATTTAATGAAAATTCAATGTTTAAACTTAAAAGTAGCGGATGTAAGGGTAAATAGATAGCAAGGACAATTGGAAACATTACTGTGGCGGTAAGCTGTGGACCTAAAAAAGGTGCAAAACTTACAAACACAATAATGCGCACTGAGCCTAATAAAAAAGCCGCTAAATGGAGCATCGCTCCTTGACCAAAGAAAGTATCAATAAGCTCAGTCATTTAGAAGAAACTAGAAAACCATATAAAAATGCTCAAAGACATCTTTACCAAAACGCAAGATCTCTTGTGAAAACCAGCCTGCGGTTAAAAACATCGTAATACACACCGCAATAAGTTTAATACCAAAGGAAAGCGTTTGCTCTTGCAATTGAGTTACCGCCTGCACTAAGGATAAGGCTATACCGACAATGGAGGCGACTAAAATTGGTGGCATAGAAAGCATTAAGATTAAATAAAAAGCCTGATACATCAATTCTAAAGCTTCAGCGTTCATAACTCACCTTTGATTTATCGATGATTTTTTAATTAATTTTTACCGTCTTAAAAATTATTTTAGAAGATCTTTCTAAAATTTCCTAGTCACCTTACAAATTTACCGCTAAAATAAAGTTGCGGAAAGAAAAATCTTAGCAATTTAAATAAGGGGGCAAAAATGAGTGTTGAGCTTAAAAGAGTCGATCAAAACTCATTTGCTACAGGCAAAGATGAGTCTCTTCCGTCAACTAAAGCGCAAGATAGCGATCCTGCCTTAGTTGAGAAATTTAAAGAAGCGCTAGATGAAAAACCTGAGGCAAAAAACAACTTACAAGGATCACTTGGATCTTATGAAAAGCAAGCAGGCCAAGATCAGAAAGCAACTCAATCTTTGCAGTCTGGCCTCTTTCAAGATGAGACTTTCAAGGCAGATAAAGGTGCGCAAAATTTAAATGATCTCTCATCTATCTTCTCAAGCCTCATGTCAGGACAGAGTGCTACTACTGGACAAAATCCAGGAGAGATCTTGCCGCAAAATCAAATTCCAACCTCTAATCTTGATGAGGGCAATAGTAAATTACAAGAACTTGCCCAAAGCATTGTCGATAAGATTTTTGTCTCCGATCCTGCATCTTCCAAAGGATCTGAAGTAAGGCTCATTTTAGGTGGCAACACAGGCGATCTAACCGGTAGTGAAATTATCCTACGTCGTGATCTTGAGGGAATGCTGGCCGTTGAGATTAACTGTCGCAATCAAACTCAATTTAAAAAGTATGTTGAGCTTAGATCATCTTTAGTCGAAGCTTTAGAAAAGCATGAAGATAAAGAAGTGCGCTTTATTCTAAATGAAGACTTCTCCGATCAAGATGAGCGTGATACTTTTAATCGTCACCTAAATAATTAAGCATAGGTCTTAAATATGCCAAGCAATTTAAGTAAATTACAGCTTATAAATAAACTTTTAAGCTATCAAAGCTTAAAGCTTAAAATAAGTACGACGGACTTTTCACAAAGTCTTACAAAGCCTCTTGCCCTTGAGATAAATGCGCTCTCCTCCCTTTATGCTTTGGAGATCTTAGATTTAAACACCCTTAAAAATTTAGAACCTTTAGCCTCCCTTGAGCTTGAAAATTTACCCGCTGAAATTGCCCTTGCAGGTTATGAGTATTATTTAAAAGATGATCTTAAAAATTTAAGTGCGCTTTTAGATGCCCAGATCTCAATAAGCTCTTATCTTACCGAATTTAAAGCAGGAGATTATGCTTTTAAGATCTCCTTTTACTATCTAAAAGAGGAAAATAAGATCCCCTTTAACCTCTACTTTAAAGATAAAGACAGTCTTGATACTCTTTTAAATCATTTATTAAGCTTAAATCTCCCTACTTTAAGTAACCTCCCTCAAAATAAGCTTAAAGTTTGCCTGCACTTTGTCATAGGTGAGAGTACTTTATCTTTAAAAGAGCTTAAAAGCTTACATGAAGGCGATGGACTTGCCTTAGAGTGTTTTTATTTAAATGAAGATAAGCTTTTTCTTGATGTGCAAGGTAAAAGAGCTTTATGTGAAATCAAGCAAAGCCAAGTGCTTTTAAAAAGTGCCTTTGAAAATGAAACCAAGCTACAAGAGGTCAGTGCCATGAGTGAACAAGAGTCAAATCAAACAGGCGATGTTTTAAATTCTTTAGATGAGCTTAAATTTAAAGTTAAATTTGAACTTGAAAGCCGGGATTTTAGCTTAGAGGAGCTTAAAGCTTTACAAGTTGAGAGCACGATTCCCCTTTTAAATCATGATCTGTCAAAAGTATCTTTAATGGTAGGTGAGCAATGTGTAGGCAAGGGGCGCATTATTGATATTGGTGATCGTTACGCCTTACAGATAACTGAGCTTTTCAAAAATGAGCAGTGATTTTACAACCTTCAATCCAGTAAATTTAATTTTACTGACCGCACTTTTAGCCTTAGTGCCTTTCTTTTTAACTTTAGTGACTGCCTACATTAAAGTTATTGTAGTCACTTATTTAGTAAGAAATGCCTTAGGTGTGCAGCAAGTACCACCGACTATGGTTTTAACTGGCCTTGCGATCATCCTCTCGGTCTTTGTCATGGCCCCGGTGGGTCTTAAAACTTATGAGGCCATTGAAGCTCAGGGCACAGTGCTTGAAAGCACTATGTCGCCAAGTCAAATCATTGAGGTAGCCTCTAAAGCCTCTGATCCTCTAAAAAACTTTTTAATAAGCAATACTGAAGAGAATATCTTAAATGGCATGAATGATACGGCACGGCGCATTTGGCCTACTGAGATTTATGAGAATATTGAAAAAGACAGTTTTATCTTTGTCGTACCATCATTTGTCATTTCAGAGCTTACTAAAGCCTTTCAAATCGGCTTCTTACTTTATTTGCCCTTTATTGCCATTGATTTGATTATTTCAAATATTCTTTTGGCCATGGGTATGATGATGGTCTCGCCAATGACCATTTCTTTGCCTTTTAAATTAATGTTATTTGTGACCTTAGAGGGCTGGCTTAAGCTCTGCCAAGGTCTTTTATACAGCTACACCTACGTTTAGATTAAGGAGCACTCATGCAAATTGATGTTGCACAAACTGACAAATTTTTAGAATTTATTATTGACGGCCGCCTGGATGCGACTACGGTAGGCGAGCTTGAAAGTCGTGCTTTAGAAGAAATAAACAACCATAATCTTGCAGTTTTACTTAATTTTGCCAAGGTTGAATATATCTCTTCAGCAGGACTTAGAGCAGTCTTAAAAATTGCTAAAGCCACACAGAGTAAAAAACTTGCCATGCGCTGTTTTGCCCTGCAACCTGCCGTGTTTGAGGTTTTTAAACTCTCAGGATTTAGCACCATTATTAAAATTTTCGATGATAAGGAGAGTGCAATTGCAAGCCTCTGATGAAAAGGACTTTGTTGTCCCCATGCAAACGGTGAGCCTCCCTGCCACTATTGATGTTTTAGATAAGATTAATGCTATGCTTGAGTCCTTACTTACCGGATCTTTAGAGCCTAATCTTTTAAAAACACAATTAGTCGTAGAAGAGCTTTTAGCTAACATTTGCTCTTATGCCTATGATGGCGCAGGCGAGGCACGTTTTGCCTGTGGCATTGTCAATTTTGATGGTAAAAAAGCCATTATGATTGAGCTTACGGATAATGGTCGTGCCTATGATCCTTTTGCTAATGCAAAAGAGCCTAATTTGGAGGCTTCCATTGAAGAGCGTGAAATTGGAGGCTTGGGGCTTCACTTAGTCAAAGAAATTGCTACGCATTATATTTACATGCGCATTGACAATTGCAATCAAACGCAAATTATCATTGATGTTAAAGCTTAGCTTTAGTAGCGATTTTTTTACCCACTCTTTCTTTGGCGAATGTAACTTTAGAGGTAAGTACTAAAACTATTCCGCTTGAAAGTTACATAAAACAAGAGAAGGAGGTTGAAAATCGCCTAGAGAGCATAGATGTCTATAAGCTTGCTAAAAGTGCTTATCTTTTGCGTATAGGCCATATGCTCTCAAAAGAGCTCTATGCTAAATTTCAAAGTCCCAAAGACTATCAAGATCTTAAACCTTTAATTGCAAGTTTAAGTAAGAGCTTTAAGGTAGATGCGGCTTTAATTGCGGCCATTGTCATGACAGAATCTAGCTTTAATACTAAGGCTCAATCCCCAAAAGGTGCGCAGGGACTCATGCAATTAATGCCTCAAACCTATCTTGATTTAGGGGTTAAAGATCCTTTAGACCCTAAAGAAAACTTAAGTGCAGGGATTACTTATTTTAAAACCCAACTTGAGCGCTTTAAAAATTTAGACTTAGCTCTAGCTGCGTATAATGCTGGGCCCTATAATGTTAAAAAATATCAGGGGATCCCTCCTTTTAAAGAAACGCAAAATTTCATTGTAAAGGTGAAGCAGTACTATCAACATTATAAAAAGGAACAAGATAAGTGAAATTAAAACACAAGATTTTTGCCTGCTTTGCTGCGCTCACCGTAGTGACCATAGGCACTATAACCGCTTATTCAACTTTTAATCAAAGCCATACGCATATTCAAAATGAGCTTAACAGTCAAAAACAGGTGATTAACCTTTTAACTAATGCCGTCACCGGGCAATACTATAACTATTTAAATCAGCAGATCTTGCAAGTTTTTAGTACGCGCAACGATTTAAAAATTAAAGCGCAAATTCTGCAAAACTTCATTGCGCAAATTAACTTTAATGAAGAAAACTTGGAAAACTTTTTGCACCAACAGCAAAAAAGCTTAAATCAAGTAGGTCTTGATTTAGTAGTCACTAAAGACGATGAGCTTATCCTGTCACCTTTTTTTAAAGATATCTTCACCGCACTTTCGGTAAGTCGTAGAAATTTAATCTATACCCTCTCCTCACATTTTAAAAGCTCTCAAGACGGTTACTTTTTAACCCTCTTTAATGAGCAAGACTATAAAAGTGATTATTTAAGTTATAGCTTTAAACTTGACAATTACCCCACCTATTCTTTAGCCCTCGTGCAAAATATTGATACACTTTTGGAGATCTACAATATCAATGATGAATTTATTATTGGGCAACTTAGAAATAATTTTGCAGAATTAGGCAATTTATTAAATGGTGTGGCCTTAATTGCCGATGGTGATCACCATCAAGTACTTTTAGCCTCTAAAGAAAAACTACCCTTTATAAGCTTACCTGAGGGTCTAAAAACGGAGCTTCAACATAAAAAAGGCCTTAAAAATATTACCTTAAACTATAAAGATCATGACTATTACGTCTGCTTTAACTACTTCAAACCCTTAAATTGGTATATTGTAACCTTACGTGACAGCGCTGAGGTTATTGAACCTGCCCTAGCTCAAGCTAAGATCATGCTCTCAATTGGCATTGCCCTTTTAGCTTTAGCTTTGGTCTTTGCAATTTTACTTGCCAATACTTTAACTAAACGTTTAAGTATTATCGCCCTTAAAGCTAAAATTATCTCCCGCACTGTCCTCTCTGATCCAAAGGCTGTCTCACAAATTACCGAAACCTTAAAGCTCAAAGGCAAAGATGAGGTCTCAGAGGTAAGTCAGGCTATCGCCTCGATGGGCAATAGCATAAGTGATAATGTGCAAAAACTGATGCTTTCTAATAAACAGCGCGATAGATTACAAGGTGAGCTTGATGCCGCACGGCAAATTCAATTAGGTATGTTAGTGCCTGACGATGAAATTCCAAGTTCAGATAAGGTACATACAGCAGCCTTTTTAACTCCAGCTAAAGAAGTAGGCGGAGATTTTTATGATGTCTTCTACCTAGATGATGACCGAATCGCTTTTTGCATTGGTGATGTCTCAGATAAAGGGGTGAGTGCCGCTTTGTTTATGTCCATGACCATAAGTCTAGTTAGAAGCACCCTAGCCTTAGGCATTGAGCCTTGCAAAGTTATGGAGCTTATTAACAGACAATTGTCAAAGCGTAACCCCAATATGATGTTTGTGACCATGTATATCATGGTTGTAAATGAAAAAACCGGGGAGTATGTTGCCTCAAATGCCGGACACTGTCTGCCAATTTTAATTAAAGATAATGAAATTATTGAGTTAGATGAGCTTTCAGGACCTGCCGTAGGTGCCATTGATGGCCTTGAGTACACTCAATATCAAGGCACTATTAAACAAGGTGAGAGTCTCTTACTCTACACTGATGGCGTAAGTGAAGCACAAAATGAAAAGCGTGAGTTCTTTGGGGTAGAGAAGATCTTAGATACTTGCAAGAGCAACTCCACTTTAGAGCCTAAGCTGTTACTTGAAAGTGTGCTAGATGAGGTATATAGCTTTAGAGGAAACTTTGAGCAAAGTGATGATATTACCCTCTTGTGCTTTAAATTACTCTAAAATTTCTGCCACTTACCTACCCTTAAGTAAGTGGCTTTAACTTGTCTATGCTCCCTCAAATAAATCATTAAGATTTAAGGTGACTTCCTCCTCTTGAGGCTTTGGCACCTCGCCCAAAATATGAGCATGATCAATGCTTGCAAGATTGACGCGACCTTTTGCATTGTGGGCAATACTTTCATCTTTTGAGGCAAATGGGGCTAAAGTGTGCTCATAGTCATAAGCATCTAATCCTTGCGTGTTCACAAGATAGATATGCTCTAAGTTTGGATGATGCTCTAAAGCCTCATTTAAAGTCTTGTAGCACATCACACCTTCACCTGCATTGCTGCCCATGGCCACACGATCGCCTTTTGCATTAACGATACCTAAGCCCATTAAACTCTCGCGTCTTGCAGGCTCGGCACGTCCACTTGGCTCTGCACTGATGCCATTTTTCGCCTCTATCTCAGAAAAAGAAGCATGATCGGCCCTGAAAGCCAAACCAATAAACTTTTGCGGAATAACCTGTTCTTTTTTACCGTTTATCTCAACTTCCAACGGATCTCCTGTCTCATAAACGCCAATTGTTTTATCAAGTGGTAAACTTTGTAAAAACTCCTTTAAATTCTCTTTGTTGATAAGTTTGATGGCATCTTCAAAATAATGTTTAAACTCCAAGGTGCTTAAACGTTTTTCATCATACATGCCTTGCAAAAGGTTTAAATAACCTGCAACTTTAGATCCGTGATGCGATGGACTCTCTTTAATCTTATCTAAGCCATCAGTTAAATTTTGTCTTATGGCCAAATTATGGGCTGGATGTTGATCATTTTGATTGTAAAGTTCAATAAAGCCTTTATCAATTTGCCCAACTAAGCCCTTTAAATGCTCCGCAACAGCCTCTTTGGTGACCTTACCTCCATTTCTTACAATAAAATCATAAGCCTCATAATTTAAAATCTCGTAAGCAGCTCTTTTCTCGAAAGGTCCAAATTTAATGTTTTGACTTGCAAATAAACTATCGAATTCCGCTTCGCTTACCTGATAGGGGCTTCGGAAAGGATCTTGAATTTGCTTGATATATGGAAAATCAATTTCCTCTTGAGCTTTGATATAGTTTTGCGTAAGAACTTTAGTAAGCTCAGTCAAGGCACTGTCATCAACCTTACCGCCTTTAAGCGCTAAAGCACTTAAATCCTCTTTTAAGGCAACTTTTACCGCGGACACCTGCCCTTCATCTAAATCTTTGAAGTTATCTCTTAAAACTTGATCTACTTTATTTTCAATAAAATCATTAATCTTCGAGGCATTTTCATCATGACGGCTCTTATATAAAGCATCAACTTGAGCTTTAACCTGCTCTTGTACCTTAGTTTTCACAAAATGACTTACATCATCTAAGCTTACCTCTTGATGATTTTCAAAATAGGTTTTTAAATCATCTTTTAAGGTTGTAACTAAAGCCTCTAAGCTTTCATCTAAATAACCTTTTAACGCAGCTTTAATATCTTTCTCTAAACCATTTTTTAGATAATCCTCAAGTGAAAACTTCTCTTTTGCACTTGTACTTTCTTGCGCCTCAACTTTAGTGCCATCAGGATTAATCTCAGCAAAAAACTCCTCATTCTTACTTATGAGGTCAGTTAAATAGGCTTTAAATTTTTGATTATCAACTTGTGCTAAATCATCTCCAAAATGTTCGGTTGCATCAGCGATGAAGCTCTCTTTTAAAGCTTCAATCTGTGAGTCACTAAAATTTGGAGCAATCTCTTTTAGATCATCTTTAAAATTTTGAGTAAGGTAAAGATCAAGGCCTAAATCTCCTGCTTCCTCTTGAGCTTTAAGATCAGCACTTACCTTATGATCTTCGCTTACTTGTGGTTCACTTTGACTTTCAAGAGAGCTTTCTAAAACCTCAGCGCTAGGATCGCTCTCTGTGCCTGAAATTTCTTTGGCATCTGAACTTAAGCTTTCTAAACTTTTAGGAGTTGAGCTTTGAGTAGTCTCTTGAGTACTAGTTTGAGTAACTTCATTTAAACCCACCCCGCCACTTCTTAAATTATTTACACCCAAATCACTCATAAGCTCTCTCCTGTTCTTTAGTATCTCACCTCTATTCTACACAAGTAAAGCTTGTGAAAATAAAGCCCAATCCTCTATTTTTGCCTGAGCTGAAGCTAAAGATTGCTGCCAAAAACTTGCAACTTTAGCAAAGTTTAAAACAATTCTTTTAAGCTTTGATGCTTCAAGGTCATTTAAATCTAAGGTTAAAAAGTACTCAATGTGACTTACCTTAGGATCAACGCCTAAACTTCCCCCTAAAGTCTTTTTAAAAAAGTACTGGCCCTCTAAAATTTGTCTTCCCTGCACTTCACTTAAAGTCCCATTTAAAGGAGCAACATTACAGGCCATCAAGACTTTTTGTGGCTTACTTGCCACCATCACTACGATAAGATCTGCAAATTTTAAGCTACATTTATTCTCGTGATACTCTTTTAGAGCCCCCTCTCCAAAGGCATCTTTTAACTCTTGTTTAAATTGTGCAAAATCTTTGAGCATATTTTTCCAAAACTCCTTTAGACTTAAGCGCCTACTTAACTTCTATTTTAGCAGGGCCTACCTCCTCAAGCCTTACAACTTCTCTAAAAGGTGTGTCATGTTTGTCATCCTTGTTTTGATTTACAATCACGCAAGCTAAACCTACCGTCTCTTTAGGCTTTAACCAAGCACTTGCACGCACCGTATACTTTTTATTATTTATTTGTCTTTTTGCATCCTGCAGCGCCTTTTCAATCTTATCTTCACTATTCTCATCAACAACTTTTAACTCCAATACATAAAGATAAGAGTCACACTCAATATCTAAATCTGAGCGTCCCGCAGAATTTTGCCTTTCAGTTACAGTTTTAAAATCAAGGCAGAGAAAACTTACACGATAAAGATCTCTAAAATGTGCTTCTTTAAAGGAAGGTACCGTCTCATAAGAGCACTCATTTAAAAGAGCATTTAGCAAATCTTTAAACTCAGCAAGATTTTTACCATTTAAAGCATCACTTGCTCTTGAGCTATATTTTTTCTTTAACTCGACTCTACTTTTGTTAATTAATTTCTCAAGCACTAATCTCTCAAAAGCCTCTTGTACTTCTAAATTAGGAAGTCCTATATAGAAGCTAGACCCCTCGATCCTTTTTAAAGTAAAATACCCTGCCTGATATAAAATCGCCTCAAAAGGAAAGTCACTTTCCTCTATACTTTCAATAGTAGGTGATAAAGTATCTAACTCAGTTGAGATTTCTACATTTTCATCTAAGTAATCAAGAAGCTCACTTTTATCGATTTTTCTGTCAATTACTTCGGTAAAGTAATTTACTAAAAGTGAAGGTTTTGCACCGCCTGTATCTAACCAATAAGATCCAAAACCATCTTGAGGGTATTTTAAAAAATTAAGAATTGACCATGGATTGTAAACATGGGTTCTACACTTTTTATCAAAAGAATAACCGTCATAATGCTCTTTTAATTTTTGCAAAATCAGATCATAATTATACGTATCCGTATTTTCTTCTTGATTTAAAGCAAGGGCTGCATTTTCAAGATAGTCTTTAAAGTAAAACTCAAGATCTTCTTGCGTATAACCTACAATTGACCCATATAGAGGTTTAAAACTTATGTCATCAATACTATTGAACCCTGAAAAAATAGAAACATGCGAGTACCTAGTCACTCCGGTGATAAAAATAAATCTAAATTTTCCAGCATAGGTCTTTATATTTAAAAAGAATTCAGACAATAAGGCTCTTCTTTCCTCAAATTCATCCTTTCCTTTACCCATAACAGTTGTTAAAGGTGCATCATATTCGTCAATTAATAATACTAAAGAGCCAAGATCCTTAATTTCATTTAAGGCATTTCTTAAAGAATCAATTACATCTGAGGATTTTTTAAAGTTTAAACCGACATTATCAAAGACACCTGCTAAAAGATTTTGAAACTTGTCATGAAAAGAAATTTGTTTTCTATCTTCTTTGATATCTGAAAAATCAAGATGTAAAACTTTATAAGTTTTATCTTGCCATAAGTTTTGTGTCTCAATTTTAAGGCCTTTAAACTTTTCAAGGCCATGAGAAAAAAGCTCATCAAAGGTACTTACTAAGGTTGATTTACCAAATCTTCGAGGGCGTGATAAAAAAACCGGGCCTACTCCTAAGGCAAGTTGTGCTACAAGATCTGTCTTATCAACATAAATTTTTGACTGATTAATTAAAGAACTAAAGTTACTTACTTGATAAGGTAACTTATTCACATCAACCATAATTGTCTCCTCAAAACGCCAAGCCTTAATGTACTTAATCTTGATGCAAAACTTTTACAGCACTTTTTAGCTTCTATTCTAACCTAAGCTTAGGCATAAATAGAACCACCCTAAACTTAAAAGATGAAGCAATAAAACGCACATTTAAAAGAGATTAGATGATGATCTTAATTTTTAATTTTAAGTTTTGTGAATCACCCATAACCTAAAGGTTAAGGGCTTCTTCCTGCTTCAAAGACTTCCTAACGGTTATCTCCACAGG
>CALXNU010000057.1 GCA_944389835.1 uncultured Succinivibrionaceae bacterium | reverse complement strand
TATAAGAGGTTATCCTTAGAAAACTGATCAATCTTGATGAGCAAAAATTGATCATAATAAGTTAGCTCTGACAGTTAATAAAACTGACGATTTTATTATTGTATATAAATTAGATTTTAATAAAAATTTAAAATCTTTTGAAAAAACAACTGGAAAGATAAAACTTATCCATAAAAATGGAATTGCAAAAATACCAAATCTTGGAGGCTGATATATAACATTTCCAAAACTAAAATATGATGTTGAATTTAATAATATAAAAGGAAAATCTTTGGAATAAGTTAATGGCTCAAATAAATAAAAGTATAAACTATTTTTTATCTTTTCTATTATAAATTGGCTTTCGGTTGCTCTTTGATCAAATCCATTTAACATATACTCAACGCCAAAAGAAAATATAGAGTCAAACCTACTATAGTTATAATACATAACAAAAAGAGCACCTATAGTAGTAGGTATGCAAATGCTTATAAAGGCATATATTCTTTGCTTGTTTTGCTCTAAATTTTCCTTCATATAAGCAACAAATGGAGGCAAGCAAAAAGCTAAAGCTATCAATAAATTTAAAGGACGTGACATGACTAAAAGAACTATCGCCCCACCCGCTAAAAACAATTTGATCTTAGCTTTAGTCTGACTTTTCTCATATAGTAGAGAATAAACTAGACCTACTAATACTGCCATCCAGGTTATAGCGCTTACACAAACTAAATAATAATGTGTTAAAGATATTTGTAAGAAAAATACTAAAGAAGAAAATACGCAAGCCAATTCTCCTAAATAAAACAACACAGCATTAGCCTTCAGACTGTATGCTTTATATAGAGAATTAAGAGCAAAAAACATAGCCAAAATTGCTGCTATAGACATTAAATAAATTGCCAAAGCAACTGATGGGATCTCACCTGTTAAAAAATAAATGGGGTAATAAATTGTAAATAAAGGAGCTAATCCAAAATAGACGTAATATTTGCCATCATAAAAAGGACGGTCCCAAGATACCTTTACATTGTTTATTGCTCTCTCACTGGCGTCGTACATATTGTTAAGGCTAAATAATTTAGGATCTACTGGTAAATTAATATTAAAGTGTCCGTCATTAAATGAACTTAACAATTGAGCATAGGCATCTGAGTTTTGTAACTCTTCAGGAGTTTGAGGTACTGGGATCAACAATGTCTTGGCAGGTGTGGTAAGAGGAACCATACCCTCGCCAAAAATATCAAAACCAAGGACATTAGTATTAGTAGGACTTGTACCTATAAATATAAAAGTTGAAAAGCCTAAGCATAAGGCAATTACAATAACTTGAATTACCTTAAATCTGGTTTTAGAAAAGTCTACTTCTTGCTCGTAAAACTTATACCTTAAAACCAAAAAGGTTATCAAAAACACTGAAAATAAAATCAGTACTCTACACAATGAGAAATTTAAAAATGGTGGTTCATTAATTATAAATTTTGTAATGAGCAAACCTCCTGCTAAAGATTGAGCATCAAAACTTACTGAAACACTGTTTACTAGACCATGATTATCAATCTTAGCTAAATATGAATTATTATCCCCATTTGTATTAACTTTAAACTCTGTAACTGGCATGTACTGATAAGCACTTTCACTATCTCTAATTTGTACTACGCCAGTTGCTAATCTTGAAGTTGGTGCCCACACTTCTACATATAATGTTTTTGCATTTAATGAAATATTATTAATAGCAAGAATAGAATTTTCTGGAGTTAAAACTGCACCATGTTTTCCTAAATGTTCTTGATATGGAAGGTTCACTTCATATTTAGGACAAGCATCTTTTGAAAAAGTAAAATAATTTAAGTTGAATATAAACAACTCTATAAATAAAGCAAAGAAAAGCAGTAATGTTGCAATAGCAAAGTTTGGTATTTTTTTTAGTTTCTGTGGTAAATTTTTTAAGGTTAAGCGATTTTGCTCTTGTTTCTCAAAGGTTGCAATATCCATAGTTCACCAAAATTTAAATTTTAATGCTTTTGAAGTAATTAGCCTTTTTTATATATGCTGTAAAAAGTAAGCCTTAGCATTCTTCTTTATGCTAAGACTTCCTAAACTAAGTGCCTTAAATAATTATCTAAACAACATGCCAGATCTTAAGAACTGTGATCTTGTACTTGCACTATAGTCAAGTAAAGGCTTGATAAGTGCTAACACACGATCTGCTGAATTGTCAGGGCTGTGATGGGCTGCAGCCTTTTGACATCTTTCAGTGTAGTCCTCATTTAACATCTGCTTTAGAGCATCCATCCAAGGTCTTACTTCTTCCTCAGATGGAATGTAGTTGTAATCCTTCTGACACTCAATTGGAGCATCTAAACAAATACCGCCCTCACTTACAGCTTCCTGAAGTCCTCCTGATTTTGAGGCTAAAACAGGAATACCATTCATAACAGCTTCAGTGGTAACTCTTCCCCACCCCTCAAACCATAAAGAAGGTGCAATTAAAGCTTTGGTAATGGCGTAAACTTGCTTAATCTCATTGGTATGTTGGGCCACATCCACATTAGGGAACATCTTAGCCTCAAATGGATGGACTTCCTTTTTAGTCTTCTTACCAGTAAATTGATGAAGCTTTGCTAAACCTTCAGCAAAAGAACCACGGCTCTCAACTACCAAGAACTTCTCATTTGGTAATTCCTTTTGAGCCATTAAAGCAAGGCGTGCAAAAATGCCAATCCCCTTTTCCGCTACAGGATTAATCATGGTAATGTAGCGAGGCTCACGTTTTTCAGCTACCACATGAGCAGGATCAATAAAGATACCGCCTGCTTGAACGTTTATACCAAAATTCTTAGCATAGAAATCTGCATTACCGTGAGAGTCGGTTAAAACCATGTCACAATCTGGGAAAGTAAAACCTTTGTGATTACCATTCCATAAGGTATAGATTACTGGGATACCGCGACGATGAGCCTCAGCTCTCATAGTCATTGAAAGCATATCGCCACCGTAGCCCATAACTAAATCTGGTTTAAAGTTATTAATAAGCTCAATAAACTTTTGGAAAAAGATCCTTTGCTCACCACCAGTTTGCTCATCTACATTAGTATTGTGGTTTCTAACATAGATGTACTGCACATGACGATCGGTGAGATTAAAGTAGAGCTCTTTACCTGCTAACTTTTCTTTAAGGTCGGTGAACATGCTAGTGCCACGTGGGTTATCAAAAATAAAGCTACCTAACGCAACAACTTGAATTTGACCCTGTGATCTTTCAGCAAGCTTTTCTAACATTAAGCGACATTGAACAGCAGCACCTGAAGATGTATCGTGCAATGAGTAAGGAGAGATCCACAAAATCTTTTTCATTTATTTTTCCCAAATATCTTTTTAAAATTCAGTCTCTCTTACTTTTTTAATTCTTAAAAAATTCTTAAAAAAAGTCCTATAAGAGAGCTTATCAAACATAATA
The DNA here is from genome assembly GCA_944389835.1 of uncultured Succinivibrionaceae bacterium. Taxonomy (GTDB): domain Bacteria; phylum Pseudomonadota; class Gammaproteobacteria; order Enterobacterales; family Succinivibrionaceae; genus Avisuccinivibrio_A. Next base: position 10,896 of record CALXNU010000057.1, on the reverse strand, counting down.
AAACCGCGTAATTTTATCACTTTGCATTCTATCTTGATGCACAAAATTGTAAAAATGCAGTGTAAGCCATAAAAATATGAGCTAGATCCCACAGCTTAAATCTAGGCCCAGAATAATTCCACCAAGTTCACAGTTCAGCACTTCTTAAATTGACGATTTTTCCATCTTTGCTATTCTAAATTCCATGGTGTGACGCCTAAAAATGCTAACTTCAAAAAGGCGATAATAATAAGAACTTACAACCATAAGGAGTTTCTTCTGTGGATATTAAGCATCAGAAGGATATAAGCGAATTTTATACAGAGGTGAATGGATTTAGAGCTTTTGTGCGCTACTCCGTCCATGATGGCGGTCTAGATGTCAGAAAGACTTTAGTACCTAAAGAACTTGGTGGCAAAGGTATTGCTGCAGCATTAGTCAAGGAAGCCTATGACTATGCTTTAGATCAAAAGCTTTCGTGCCTTGCAACATGTTCTTATGCTGTAGTGTGGCTTGAGCGCCACCCAGAATATAACGGCAAGCCAAGTGCTGATTATGTTGAAGGAGCTTGTCCTATTTAGGCATTAAGTTTTTGCACATCATTCAAACATAAGAATTCTGTAAGTCTTAGAGCCGATCTGAATCGGCTCGTTTTTTATAACTTTAAAGCATTTCAACTAATCTTCAATTCTAATCTTGAAATCGTAAAATTATAGGATAGAATTTATTTGCATTTATATGCAACTAGAACGATCACATAAAATCTTTCTATGTAATTTTCAAAATATAATTTAAATATCAACTATTGATACAAATGCGGGTGTATCTAAATGGTTTTCTCTGATTTTGCATTTATTTTTAGAGTGTTGCCTATATTTATGACTATTGATTTTGCATTAAAAAAAGATTGTTCTTTGTGCAAACTATCTCTCATAGCTATAAGTTTTATTTTCTATTACTATGTTATTCAAAATACTCTATGTACGTTATTAACTTACGCCATCCTAAACTATATTTTTATTCATATATTATTTATACATAATAGTAGGAGGGGGGGGGTACGATAATTGTAAAGAAATCATATTAACAGTTGGAGTTATTCTTAATTTTTCGGGTCTTTGCTATTATAAATATTCTGTCTGTCTCTCATCATTAATTCCATTTAATTTAACTTCATCCCCTGATCTTAATTTAGGTATTTTATTTTTTATTCTCCTCGCAATTAGCATATTAGTTGATATTCATACAAATAGAATTAAACAAAAACTTTCTGTCCCTCTATTTTTGATTTGCTTCTTTATATTCATTCAATTGGCGCTTGAACCTATTGCGCACTTTAAATATGTACGAGAAAAATTAAAACAAAGAAATAATTACTTATCAAAAGTTTCTTATAGCTTGTGCGTATAAACCTAGTTTCCTAGTTTATAAAAGAGGTTGAAAGTGACAATTTTAAATCAAAATTTAACAGCTAAACTTAATAAATATGGTTTGTTTATACTTCCACAAGTTGATGTGCAAGGTTATTTAAAATTTGAACAAGGTGTAGTGGTTTATAGCAATTGCTCTTTAGCCTTAGTTGAATTGGGGGCTTTTTCTTATGTTAATGCCAATAGTATTCTCACTTGTTGTGAGATAGGCCGTTACTCATCACTTGGTAGTTTTTTAGATCTTGGAATGCCAAGACATATCTTAAGCAAAATTACAACCTCATCAGTTTTCTATAATGAATTTCTGCCTTTAACCCCCTATACTGGTGGGGCAAGCCGTGATCCTCAAGAAACTTATAGACAAAAAATAAAAATAGGCCACGATGTGTGGATTGGATCGCATGTGTTAATTCCTGCAAATCACGAGATTACCATTAGTAATGGAGCGGTAATTGGCACAGGTTCAGTAGTTACCAAAAATGTACCACCTTACGCTGTAGTAGCGGGCAACCCTGCTAAAATTATTAAAATGCGCTTTAAAGATGAGATTTGTGAAGATCTGCTCAAACTTAAGTGGTGGAATTACAATTTACCCAAGTTTATGTCTCAAGTTCAGGATCTAAATCTTGAAAACCCGCAAAACTTTATTAAAGAGTTTCCTTTTTTGAAAGAACATTTAGAACCTTTACCAAACAAACACTACCTGCTAAAACCGTTGGCTCAAGATAAAGTTGAGTTGCAAGAAATAATTCCAGCAACTTAATCAACACTATGATTTTTTATAAAAACCTACTTAGTTGTCTAGTCACACCCAAAAACCAAACACCAAAGGCAGACCTTCGCCTGCCTTCATGCTTTTACTAAAACTCTTATCAAACTGAGATCTTAAGATTTAAGTTTAAAGCCCATAAACTTTGGGCTTTGCAAACTTTTCTCTTAAGCCTTTGTATGCTTAATCTAAGAAACCACGCAATCCTGCTGAGCGGCATGGATGACGTAACTTTCTTAAAGCCTTAGCCTCGATTTGACGAATACGCTCACGAGTTACACCAAACTGACGACCTACTTCCTCTAAGGTATGATCAGATGGCATTCCAATACCAAAGCGCATTCTTAATACTTGAGCCTCACGAGGTGGCATCTCCTCAAGTACGGAGTTGATTGCGTGCTTTAAAGACTCTGAGGTAGCAGCTTCTGCTGGAACTACAATAGAGCTGTCCTCAATAAAATCTCCCAAGTGCGAATCATCATCGTCACCGACTGGAGTCTCTAAGGAAATTGGCTCCTTGGCGATCTTCATGACCTTGCGGATCTTCTCCTCAGGAAGGCCCATCTTAGCGGCTAACTCCTCAGGGGTTGGCTCACGACCTTTCTCTTGGAGCATCTGTCTTGAGATACGATTTAACTTATTGATAGTTTCAATCATATGCACAGGGATGCGGATGGTACGGGCCTGATCTGCAATAGAGCGGGTAATAGCCTGACGGATCCACCAAGTGGCATAAGTTGAGAACTTATAACCACGGCGATACTCAAACTTATCAACAGCCTTCATTAAACCGATATTGCCTTCTTGGATAAGATCTAAGAATTGTAAGCCACGGTTGGTGTACTTCTTGGCAATGGAGATTACCAAACGTAAATTGGCCTCAACCATTTCCTTCTTAGCCTTCTTGGCCATAGCATCGCCCATCATCACACGACGGGAGAGCTCACGCAGGCGAGAGATGGAAATACCGGACTCGTTTTCAACATCCTTTAAGGCATTAACGCACTCTTCAACTTCAGATCTTTTTTCCTTAAGCTTTAATGCATAAGCCTTTCTTGACTTACAGGCCTTATCAAACCAAGCCATATCGGACTCTTGATTGGAGTCAGTGTAGAATTGCTTTAACTCATCAATCTTCATGCCACAACGGTTGACGGCAATCTCGCGAATTTTACGATCTTGCTTTTTCACACGATCCATCATGTCATGCATTTGAGTTAAAAGCTTCTCAAGCTGCTGTGGCACTAAGCGGAAGGTTGAGAACATCTCAGCTAACTTGCGAAGTTCCTCTTCATACTTCTTGTGAGCAGCAGAACCTCTCTTATCACGGCAAGCGATAACCTTATCGTATTGCACACGAAGCTCGGCAAACTTTTGCTTTACAAGCTCAGGATCTGGACCTTCTTGAGAAGGAGCACCTTCAGCGCCTTCCTCATCATCGTCCTCATCTTCATCAAGATCTGCTTCTTTGGCCTTTTTAGCCTTTTTCTTGGAAGCCTTAGAGCCTTTTTTATCTGAGGATGCTTCAATATCTAAATCATCAGCACCTTCATCATCGACATCTAAATCCACGTCTAAATCATCGACAACTATCTCTTGCTCTTCGCCATTTAAATCATCGACAACTTCTTTTGCTGAGTCAGTATCTTTTAAATTAAGGCTTAAATCTTCTTGATTAGGCTCGGCAAAACCTACCACAATATCGCCTAAGCGCAATTCTGAGTCTTCTTTTGAAGCCTCATCGACTAAACGGAAGAGCTCTTCCATGGCCTTTGGATATTCAACCACGCACATTTGGACATCATTAGTGCCCTTTTCAATACGCTTTGAAATCTCAATCTCATCTTTGCGTGTTAAAAGGGAGACATTGCCCATCTCACGCATGTACATTCTGACAGGATCGGTAGTACGGCCAATATCTACAGTTGAATCTAACTGATTGGCTACAGTCTCAACATCCTCTTCGACGGTTTGAGAGCTTTCATTTAAGAGGATATCATCTGGATCTGGTGGAGTCTCGCAGACGTTAATCCCCATATCAATAAAGGTTTGAATAAATACGGAGAGCTGATCGCCGCTGATGATATCCGGCGGAATGAGATCATTGATCTCTTCGATGGTAAGATAGCCTTGCTCCTTACCTTTAGCAATTAATTGCTTGAACTCAGTACTCGCTGAACTGTGATCCATTAAATGATCCTCTATACTAACCTTTTATTTACTAAGTTTTAAAACTTTAAAAACTTAAGTGACGATGGCTTAATCTGGCCTACTTGTAAGCAAAACTTAAAAAAGTTTTAACCCTTACCTAATCATCACATCACGTAAATTTTCAAAGTTAAAGTTGCGCAAGTTTTAAATCAAACTTGCTAAAACACCAAAATTTAAAGCCTACGCTTTATAAATTTATGATCCTAAGTTTAAGTTTTAATTTAAAAAACCTTAAGCAAAATAAAAGATCTTTTAAACTTATATAAGAAACTATGTCCTTTATAAACTTAAGCTTTTATGCTTAAAACTTAAAAGCAAGCTCTAACCTTAAGTTTACTAAGACCAAAACCTCACACCTTAAGCTATAAAAATCTTAAAAAAGCGTATCTTTCTAAGCTTAAACTAAACTTTCCTTCACTTAAGCTTTAAGTTAAACCAAATCCCCGCAAACCTATTAACTCTTAAGCTTTAAACTTTAATTTTATAACTTAGAACTTAAGACACAGGTCCCAAATTATAAGTTTAACTTAAAACTAAAATAAAGAACTTTAACCTAGCGCAAAATTTTACAAAAAAACTAAAATCCTAAACTTAAGGCACAATCTTTTTTGCGCCTATTAAAAAAGTAAGGCCTTCTCGTACTCTTTTAAAGACTTAAGGCCAAACTTTTTTTCAAAGCTAAAACACCCTATGAGGTCTAAAGCTTTAAGTTAAACAATCTTACATCTCAAGATCATCTGGGATGGAACCGTTGTGGTAAACATCCTGCACATCATCTAACTCTTCAAGAGCATCAATCATCTTTAAGAAACGCTCAGCAGTCTCTTTGTCTAATTGAGCCTCAGTTGATGGAGTTTGAGTAATTTGTGCGTTAGATGGCTTAATGCCCTTAGCATCAAAGGCGTCTACTACAGATGCGAAAGCCTCAGGTGAGGTGAAGACATCAATTGAGCCATCATCATTGCTTTGTACGTCATCGGCACCTGCCTCTAAAGCAATTTCCATAGCCTGATCTTCAGTGACAGCTACCTTGCCATCATCATCTGGTAAGAAGTTAATCACACCTTGCTTGGTGAAAAGATAAGACACAGAGCCAGGAGTTCCTAAGTTGCCACCAAACTTGGTAATAGCGTGACGAACCTCAGATGCAGTACGATTGCGGTTATCGGTCATGCACTCGACCATAACAGCAACACCACCTACACCGTAACCTTCATAAACGATGGTCTCTAAATCGGCACCCTCGCCACCACCTACACCACGCTCAATAGCGCGTTTGATGGTATCACGAGTCATGTTTTGGGCTAAAGCTGAAACTACAGCAGAGCGCAAACGTGGGTTTGAGGACTCATCGCCGCCACCCATACGAGCGGCAGTGGTGATCTCACGGATTAACTTAGTAAAAATCTTGCCGCGCTTTGCGTCTTGAGCGGCCTTTCTAAAACGGATATTAGCCCACTTTGAATGTCCTGACATTTTGATCTCCTAATCTTAAGGCTAAAATTATTCTTCTTTATCGGTAACAGCAATGGCAAGTTCTGCTAAAGCATCCTCTGAGGCAAAGTTTGGCGCACCAGTCATTAAGCAGGCAGCAGCCGTAGTCTTCGGGAAGGCAATAACATCACGAATATTGTCAGTACCAGTTAAAAGCATGGTTAATCTATCTAAGCCAAAGGCTAAACCTGCATGAGGTGGAGCGCCAAAGGATAAAGCATCTAAGAGGAAGCCAAACTTCTCACGAGCCTCTTCTTTGGAAATGCCTAAAACCTTGAAAACGGCCTCTTGCATCTTCTCATCATAAATACGAACTGAACCACCACCTGACTCATAACCATTGATTACTAAGTCATAGGCATCAGCGTAAACTGACATTGGATTGGCAACTAACTCCTCGGCAGTAACTTTTGATGGAGCAGTAAATGGGTGGTGCATTGCAGTCAATCCTGCTTCCTCAGTCATCTCAAACATTGGGAAGTCAATAACCCACAAGGCCTTATAGCCTTCATGCACTAAGCCTTTATCCTTGGCAGTCTTAAGTCTTAAAGCACCCATAAAGGTTTGAACTTTAACGCGTGGACCACAGCCAATAAAGACAATATCACCACTCTTAGCACCTGAGTTTTTAACCATGGTCAAAAGCTCATCTTCGGTAACGTGCTTGGCAATTGAAGAGTGAAGACCGGAAGCCCCTTGCTCTAAATCGTTAACCTTAATGTAGATTAAACCTGTGGCACCTAACTTCTTTACATAGTCGGTGTAACCGTCAATCTCACGGCGAGTTAAAGCAGCCCCTCCTGGAAGTGCAAAGGAAACCACACGATTTTTCTCATCGTTGGCACTTTCACTTAAGACCTTGAAAGCACAACCCTTTAAGCACTCAGATAATTCGTGTAACTCAAAGTCAATTCTAAGATCTGGTTTATCAGAGCCAAATCTGTCCATAGCCTCATCCCAAGTTAAAACTGGGAGGGTGCCCAAGTCATAGTTTACAACTTCTTTAAAGAGGCCTTTTATCATCTCCTCCATGATCTCTCTTACTTCAAGAGAGGTCATAAATGAAGTCTCAACATCGATTTGAGTAAACTCAGGCTGTCTGTCTGCTCTTAAATCTTCATCACGGAAGCACTTTACGATCTGATAGTAACGATCATAGCCTGCAATCATTAATAATTGCTTAAAAAGCTGTGGGCTTTGTGGTAAAGCGTAAAACTTACCATGGTGAATGCGAGATGGTACTAAGTAATCGCGTGCACCTTCAGGAGTGGCCTTAGTTAACATTGGGGTTTCAATGTCTAAAAAGCCATGAGAGTCTAAAAATGATCTTACATAACGAGTAATGGCAGCACGAGTGGTAAGCATTCTTACCATCTCTGGGCGGCGTAAGTCTAAATAGCGATAGCGCAAACGCTGCTCTTCGGTATTGTCTTGATTAAAGTCAATTGGAAGTGGAGCTGCCTTGTTGAAAATGGTTAAAGAGTGAGCATAGATTTCAATCTCACCGCTTGCCATCTTTTTATTGATCTGATCTTGAGGTCTTGCTTTAACCTTACCTACAATCTTGATGCAATACTCATTACGCAAGGATGAAGCACTTTCATGTACCGCCTTTTCATCTGGATCAAAGACTACTTGAACGTTACCTGTTCTATCTCTTAAATCAATAAAGATCAAACCACCTAAATCACGACGGCGATTGACCCAGCCACAGAGGGTGACTTCCTGTCCTTCTAAAGCAAGTCCTACTTCACCGCAGTTATGAGAACGCATTGACATGATTGCCTCAATTGCTTTTGTTGTTAAATTAATACCTGCATTTTTTGTGATACACAAAAAATCTTGATTCTCTTAAGATTGCACTTAAACTTAAGAATGCTTAAGCTGAAGTATCAAAGCTTAAATGCTTTAGTTTTTAAGCTCAAATCCTTAAACCTTTAAGTAAGCTTATGCTTTTTTAAGCTTTCTTAAACTTAAGATTAAGATCTTAAAAACTTTTGTCCTTTTGTCTTACAAAAAACAAGACATTATAAACGATCTTAAGAAAACTTACCAACGCAAAAAGCCCTCGAACCACGCGAAAACACCTTAAATTAAAGCTTTTAAACTGCCTCTAAACCAAAAGCTCATCCTAAGCTTTTTAAATTTTCATAAAGTTTTTTTTCTTTACCGGCCCTTTTTTTACAATTTCATCATCAATAAGGCCAATTTTTGCCTTTTTAGGCTTTCAATGTGTATATTAATACTGTGAAAGAAAGCTTTAGCTTAAAAAAATCACGCATAAGCTTAAAAGATTAAGCCTCTTTTAATGCAGTATTTTGAAAAGAGAGCCTGTAATTTAAAAAAGCAGGGGCCTTACAAGTAGCTTGACCTTGCTTTCTTTGATTTTTTATTGGTTTAATTGAGTTTATTTTTTCTTTTAGAGGTACAAAGGCTTTGGATGATCTAAATTTAGACAGTATTGATGTGGCCTCCTATATTGTTAAGGTTTGCGCGGTAAGAAATTTTTTTATGAACCTTACCAAAACCCAAAAGATCTTATATTGTAGCTACGCCGCCGTTCTTGCAGATTGTGATCTTCGACTTACCAAAGAGCCGCCCCTAGCCTGGGAATATGGCCCGGTTTTCCCAAGTGTATATAACAGCAAAAGGCATTTAGACGGCTTTATCCAAGGGATGTTGGAGCATCAAGAAAGAGTAGCGCAAACTGTAGGATCGCGGGTTTTAAGAGACATCGTAGCAACTTGTGATCTTTTTGGAAAATATACCGCCCAGGCTCTTGTCAAGTGGACTATAAAGCCCTCCTCTCCTTGGTATCTTGCAACAAATGGCGGCAGAGTACTTTATAAGCCCATTCCAGATCTTCTTATCAAAAATTACTTTGTAGACTTTATTAACAAGGAAAATTGATGTTTTAGTTTAAATGTTAAGTGAAGTTGTGGGAAGACTTAAACCCAAGAGTTAAGCTTTAGTTTGCTGGCAGTTTAAGTGCCCCCACAAACATAAGAACTTGCCTTAAACTTGGTGTTTTTTTAAGTTTTAGGCCTTGTTTTTGAGGCTTTTTAAGTTTTTTTAAGGCCATTTTAGCTTTTTTAGGCCTTTTTAAATCAATTTTAAAGTCTTTTAAGCGCTTTTAGCTTAAATTTTAAGTGCGCAAATCTCACCTCTTTTTCTAATCTTAACCTTAATTAAGCTTTTTTCTCTCCCTTAAGAGGAAAAGACCTTAAATTTAAGCTTTCGTAAAGAAAATTGCACAAAAACGCCAGAATTTGGCAAATTAAGATCCTCTATCCTTAATATACTAAAAGCTACTGTCACCAAGCCCTAAGGAGGCATCATGCATCAGGCAAGCTTTAAATTATCAGCCCTATCAGGACTAATACTAGCGCTTGGACTTTTTATAAGTCCTACAAGCTTTGCTTTAAATGCTCAAGATCTTAAAACTTGCGAAACTTTAATTGCTGATTTGTGCACACAACAAGATCTTACCTTTATTAGAAATGGTAGTTCCTATGATGCCAAACGTGCCTGTGAGCATCTTAAAATGAAGCTTGATTATGCCAAAGATGATCTAAATTCAGTAGCCGACTTCATAAATGAAGTTGCCTCCAAATCCTCTTTTTCAGGTCGCGATTATGAAGTAGTCTTAAAAGATAGTACTAAACTAACCGCTAAAACCTTTCTTGAAAAAAGACTTCAGGATTTGGGCTTAGTTAAAGATTAACCTTTAAAAGTTCTTAATTTCTAATGTAAAAGATGAAAAGAAGATACAAAATTTCTCTTACCCTTTTAGGAGTGGTCTTAATGTCCGCTTTTGCCCTAACCTCCTGCTCTGCTTTAGGAGAGCTGCCCTCAGGTCAAAGACTTGAGAGAATTGAAAAATCTCCACACTATAAAGATGGAGCTTTTCACAACGTTGAAGAGACTCCGATGTTCACCGGTGAGTCTTCAACCTTTGAAAATTACTTTAACTTCCTTTTTAACGATTGGGAAAGATTAAAGCCTGAAGTGCCTTTAACAGGGGAGCCTCTTGATCTTAAGGCTTTAGAGAGCAATGAGGATTATTTTGTCTGGCTTGGTCACTCCTCACTTTTCATGCAATTGGATGGCATTAAGATCTTAGTCGATCCTGTGCTTAAAGATTATGCAGCGCCTGTGTTCTTTTTAAACAAATCCTTTAAAGAAAAGGTTACCTTCAGCATTGAGGATTTTATAAATCTTGGGGTGGATGTCGTACTTTTAAGCCATGATCACTACGATCATTTAGAGATGGACACCATAAAAGATCTTCAAGATAAAGTTAAAGTGATGATCTGCCCATTAGGTGTGGGCTCTCACCTTGAATATTGGGGAGTCGATCCTCAAAAGATCATTGAGCGTGATTGGGATGAAAACTACACCTATGAAAGCTTGACCTTTAACTTTGTAACCGCCCGCCATTTCTCAGGACGCTTTTTAACTCGTGATAAAAGCTTATGGACAGGCTTTGTCTTAAGCCGTGAAGGCAAAGATCCAATTTACATCTCAGGTGATAGCGGCTATGGCAAGCACTTTAAAGAAATTGGTGAAAAATTCCCACAAATTTCACTTGCCTTTGTTGAATGCGGTCAATACAACGAAAATTGGGCCTTAATTCATATGACTCCAGAGGAAAGTGCTACCTCAGTAAGTGATGTAAGAGCCAAATTTGGTATTCCTTTGCATTCAGGTCGTTTTGCTCTTTCAAATCACACCTGGGATGATCCTTATATTAGATTTAACGCTAAAGCTTTAACTTTAGATTACACCCCACTTTTCCCACTGATGGGACAAGTAGTCTTTCTCTCAAGTCTTGAAAATCAAGATGCAACCCAAAAATTAAAAACTCAAACTTGGTGGGTTGATGATGCTAAAGCTGAGGCACAATATCTAAAAGAACAAGAAAATTAAATTTAAGTTACTCGACTTTCCGAGTTAAAAATTTAACATGAAGCCTTTCTAGCAAAGACTTTCAGGCTCTTTAAAAACTAGTAT
>CALXNU010000056.1 GCA_944389835.1 uncultured Succinivibrionaceae bacterium | reverse complement strand
CTTCGACCTTGCTCTGTACAGCTGGTCCAGGGACTTTCACCCATTGGATTGCGTGCATGCCGCGCACACTAAAAAACGCCTCAGATGAGGCGTTTTTTATTAGTAAGAACAACTCTTACTAAAGGACCGGTCCTCTTTTAATCGCCCGCATCACAGCTTGTTTAAAAAACTCAGCCATATCATATCCCATATGCTCTACAAGTTTTGGGAACATAGAAATTGGAGTCATTCCAGGGAAAGTATTAGCTTCATTTAAGATAACTTCACCTTTATCACTTAAAAAGAAGTCGATGCGACAGAGATCTTGCATTTTAAGATTAACAAATGCTTTATAAGCATAAGAGCGAATTTGCTCAATCACTTGAGGATCAAGACCTTTTGGCTCTACAGTGGTTACCGTGCCTGAGCTTTTTGAATACTTCTCATCATAAGTATAAAAGACATCACTTGGCATAATGATCTCACCTGGAGTTGAGATCTGAATTTTGCCATCAATTTCAAAAGCAGCGACCTCAAGCTCACGATGAGGAATAGTCTTTTCAATAATGACGCTATCTGAATAAGCAAAAGCCTCGGCAATTGAGTCTTTAAGCTCACTTAAATCTTGCACATGATAGCAACCAATAGACGAACCTTGAGAGGCTGCCTTTACATAAACATCTTGTTCTTTTTCAAAAAACTTAAAGGCTTTATTTAAATTCTCTTCATCAAAATTGCCTAAAATGACAAAAGGAGTATTTGGAATATCAAAAGCAGTTAAACAAAGTTTGGTTAATACCTTATTAAAACAAACTCTACTGCTTTGAGCTTGACAGCCTATACTTGGGATCTGATGTAAATTAAAGAAAGATTGAATATCTCCTGTTTCTCCTGGTTTTCCGTGTAAGCATGGGATCACCACATCAACATGAGTAACACTCTCTCCTTGTAACATATTACCTTTATCATCAAAGATTAAAGTCTCACCTTCACGGGTTTTAAATTGACCTTGATCTAAAACGGCATAAGTTAACTTAAACTCAGGAATAGACTTTAGTTTTTCCTCGACATAAGAGGCTGAAATTAAAGAAATTTCGTGCTCGGAACCATTACCACCGCACACTAAAAGAACATGATAAGACATGATTTAAAGTCTCAGATTTTTTAAAGTTAAAATTTTGTCTTATCTTAGTTAAAAGGTAGTTTTTTTGCAATGAACAAAAATATTTTGGGCAGAATTGCTCTGCCCAAGTTTCAATTATGAGCGCTTCATCGCCTCAAAAAATTGCTCATTAGTCTTGGTCATAGAAAGCTTATCAATTAAGAATTCCATAGCCTCAATTTCACCCATTGGGTGCACAAATTTACGTAAAATCCACATCTTTTGTAACTCATCTGGAGTAGTTAATAGCTCCTCACGACGAGTACCTGAGCGGGTCACATCAATTGCAGGATACACTCTCTTCTCTGCAATCTTGCGTGAGAGGTGTAATTCCATATTACCTGTGCCTTTAAACTCCTCATAGATAACTTCATCCATTTTAGAGCCAGTATCAATTAAGGCAGTAGCAATAATAGTTAAAGAGCCACCCTCTTCAACGTTTCTTGCAGCACCAAATAATCTTTTTGGTCTTTGTAAAGCGTTAGCGTCTACACCACCGGTTAAGACTTTTCCTGACGGTGGTACTACAGTGTTATAAGCACGAGCAAGTCTTGTCATAGAATCCATTAAAATGACCACATCATGCTTATGCTCAACTAAACGTTTGGCTTTTTCAATTACCATTTCAGCCACTTGTACGTGACGGGTTGCAGGCTCGTCGAAAGTAGATGCGACCACTTCACCTTTAACCATGCGTTGCATCTCTGTTACTTCTTCAGGACGCTCGTCAATTAGCAACACAATTAAAGTACATTCTGGATTATTAACTGAAATGGAGTGAGCGATATTTTGTAAAAGGACGGTTTTACCAGCTTTAGGAGGAGCAACAATTAAACCTCTTTGTCCCTTACCAATAGGCGCGGTAAGATCAATAACTCTGGCAGTTAAGTCTTCTTTTGAGCCATTTCCAAGCTCAAGACGCATTCTAGTATCAGCAAATAGTGGGGTTAAGTTTTCAAAAAGGATTTTATTGCGGGCGCTTTCTGGACGATCATAGTTGATACTATCAACTTTAAGAAGGGCAAAGTATCTTTCACCTTCTTTAGGAGGTCTAATCTTTCCTGAAATTGAATCACCGGTACGAAGATTAAACCGTCTTACTTGGCTTGGAGAGACATAGATATCATCAGGTCCTGCAAGATAAGAGCTATCGGCGCTTCTTAAAAAGCCAAAGCCATCTGGCAAAATCTCGATTACGCCTTCGCCAAAGATATCCTCGCCTGAACGAGCACAAAGCTTTAGTAATTGGAAAATAATATCTTTTTTATTGAGGCGGGCGGTATTTTCTATACCGGCCTGTTCGCACATTTCAACTAACTGTGCAACTGGTGTGTTTTTTAATTCATTAAGATTCATGATTTTTAATAATATGACCTAGGAGGGTCGAGCAATGTGATCCTTAAACCTTAAGATCTGCTTTAAAGAGAATGTCTCTTAAACAAAATATCCAGGGGAATATTAGTTAACAGAAAAATTAACGCGGCTTATGATATCACAAAATAAATTTTAAAAAAGCCTAAATTAGCACTCGCATTGAAATTTAGGCCTTATTCTAAAATTATAGACAATAATTTAAAATCTTCTTAATCATAACGACTATAAGAAACACTCCGCTCTTTATACGGTAACTGCTCTTTTTGATGAGTCTTGTTTACGTCCTTTAAAATCTCAGTTAAAAATACTGAAGGACCTGTGTAATTAGTACCTTGATAATTAGTGCGCATATTACAATAACTTAAAAAGAGCTTTTCTTTAGCTCGCGTAATTGCAACATAAGCTAAACGCCGCTCCTCCTCAAATTCATCTAAAGTATTGCCTTTGGCACTTGGCAAAATTGAATCTTCAAAGCCAACGACAAATACTACCTGATATTCAAGGCCTTTGGCAGAATGGATCGTCGAGAGATTAGCCGCATCTTGTAAAGAGTCTTTCTCACCCTTACTATTAATTTCTCCACCACTTACTAAAGAAGTATTGGTAATAAATAATAAAGGGATGGCAATCTGATTACCGTCACTGTCTAAAATTGGATTTACTTTACACTCTTCTTCAAAACGCGCAGCGTTTTCTTCAAGCTCTTTTAAGTTAGCAACCCGCCCTTCAAGGCTATTTTTACCTTCATCTTTATCTTTTTTAGTATAAAAATCATTAAGCCCTGTTTGTTCATGAATAAAATGCAAGGCTTCTTGTAAAGATTGAGTCTCTAAATTCTCTTTAATCTTTAACACTAAATCATAAAAATCTTTAAAGGATTTAGCTTTGGCGGCATAGGCCTTTTTAAAGGCAGGATCTTTTGCCGTTTCAAGTAATAACTCAATGGCCTTAAAGTGCGAACAATGATGTTCTGTGGCTATATTTTCAATAAGCTCAATTTTAGATGGCCCAATAGCTCTTTTTGGAACATTAATAATTCTAAGTAAAGCTGCGTTATCATTTTCATTAACCGCAAGGCGCAAATAGGCCAAAGAATTTTGGATCTCCTCGCGGTCAAAAAAGCGCAAACCGCCCCAAATGTTGTAAGGGATACCTAAAGTCGAAAAAGCGTTCTCAAGAGGGTTTGACTGAGAGTTAAAGCGATATAAAACCGCCATCTCTTGATACGGCACTCCTGCATTATGCAAAAGTGACATCGTACTTGCCACCCATTGAGCCTCTTGATAATTATTGGGGCATTCAACTACCTCAACGACTTGTCCTGCACCTTTTTGCGATTGCAAAACTTTTTGTGAGAGTCTGTCTTCACAACCTGACATCAAGCTATTTGCTAAATCTAAAACATTTTGTGAGGAGCGATAATTCTCCTCAAGCGCAATTAGCTTTGCATCTTTAAAATCCCTTAAAAAGTTAGGCATATTTCTATAGTTGGCACCGCGCCAAGAGTAAATTGATTGATCATCATCACCTACGGCCATTACGGTGCAATTCTCACCACATAAAAGTTGTACAAGCTTGTACTGTATGTGATTGGTATCTTGAAACTCATCAACTAGAATATGCTTAAACCTGCGATGCTGAAGAGACAGGATTTCTGGATGTTTGTTAAACAATTCACAAGTTCTTAAAAGTAACTCAGAAAAATCAACAGCCCCTACGGTTTCACAAAACTCTTCATACTTTAAATAAATTTGCACAAATTCATCAAAAGTTAATTCTGATCTAAAACGCCTTGTAATTTCATATTGAGTATCTCTAGTACTTGATAAGAGTTGTTGTGCCCTAAGACCTTTTTCTTTAAGGGCAAAAATAGTTTCACTCACTGAGCCTAAAAGCTTATTTAGCTCTGCGCCTTTTAGATTTAAATTTAAAGGCTCAATAATATGCTTAAGCTCTCGTTTAACATCGCTTGGATCCATTATCGTAAATGAGGCGGGGAGATTGGCTGCAAAACAATAAGATCTTAAGAACCTTGCACAAATCGCATGGAAAGTGCCTGCCCAAAGCATATTTAAATCATTAATCCCAACACAAGCTTTTTGCACCCGCTCTTTAAGCTCTAAAGCTGCTTTATTTGTAAAGGTAACGGCTAAAATAGAACGCGGCGGATCTTGAAACTCATTTAAAATATAAGCAATACGACTTACGATAACCCGTGTCTTTCCAGTTCCAGCTCCGGCTATCACCAATAAATTTTGCTCCGGTGCAGTTACCGCTTTTAATTGTGCATTATTTAATCCAGTCAAATAAGATGTAGACATAATCTTTACCTAATTTTTAATTTATTTTTGAAGATTAATTTTGTGTGCATTACCTTCTGCTAAATCTAAAAGCTCAGTTAGGCTTTCAAGCACCACATGAGGTACTAGATTTAAACGATAAAATGAAAGTGATCTTCCAGCATAGCCGCCTTTAAGCCAGGCACATTGTAATCCTGCCTCTACGGCTCCTTTAATATCAGTAGAGGGCTCATCGCCTACATGTAAAATCTCATATGGTTGTAAATTACATAAAGAGGCTAATTTAAAGAACAGATCAGATGAGGGTTTTCTTTTAAGTCCTTTAAATTCAGGTCGCAAATTAAAAGTAAAAAAATCTTTAATGCCAATGGCTTGCATATCAACATTGCCATTTGACAAGGCAGCTAATGGATAGCGCTCAGCTAAAATACTTAACAAATCGCAACTTGCAACTGGCACTTTAAAATTCGATCTAATTTTTACAAATTCATCAACTAAAGCTAAAGCTTCTTGCATACCACCTTGTAGAGGTTTTTTTAAAATTTCAAAAGCTTTAATTAAACCTTGAGCCCTCAATAAAGTAACATCGTCTAATAATTCTTTATTTTCA
Organism: uncultured Succinivibrionaceae bacterium; assembly: GCA_944389835.1. Classification (GTDB taxonomy): domain Bacteria; phylum Pseudomonadota; class Gammaproteobacteria; order Enterobacterales; family Succinivibrionaceae; genus Avisuccinivibrio_A. The sequence goes on along the minus strand of CALXNU010000056.1, from coordinate 8,912 downwards.
TCACTTAAAGTTCTTTTAATAATTTTCCAAAACACCGGATCTCGTGCATAAGGATCTAAACGATAACGATCACAAAGCAGTTCGGCAAATGCTTCCTCAGCATGATACATAATAGGCACATTATCATAAAGCGTATCATCAAGATCAAAAGAAATAACCTTAAAAGGTTGCATTCTTTTCCAAAAAATCATTCCTAGTCCTCACGGTGCGCTCTTGGGTGCGCCTTTTGATAAATTTCTTTTAATTTTGCAAGATTAACATGAGTATAAACTTGAGTTGCCGCCAAACTTGCATGACCTAACATCTCTTGCACAGCTCTTAAATCAGCACCATTACCTACAAGCTCTGTGGCAAAAGAGTGTCTTAACTTATGTGGCGAAACTCCTAACATTAAACCTGCCTTTTTGGCTATCTCATTTACAGCATATTCAACTGCTCTTGTTGTAAGACCTTCCCCAAAGCGATTTAAAAATAAATAATTCTCTTTAGGAGCAAAAGCCTCTCGAACTTTAAGGTAGTTTTGAATAGCCTCTAAAGCTGTAGTTGAACATGGTACCACACGCTCTTTTTGTCCCTTACCTACAACTCTAATTGTTCTATCACTAAAATCAACATCCCCAAGTTCAAGTGCAACTACTTCACTTACACGCAAACCAGATGCAAATAGCACATGCACAATCGCATTGTCTCTAAGCTCTTTTGGGGTAGTAGCATTTGAATCTAATAAAGATAGAACTTCATTTAAAGTTAAAACCTTAGGCAAAGGTCTTTTAACTTTAGGAACTTTAATTTCATCTATAGGATTATGATCCAACTTTCCTTCTTTAATTAAAAATTTAAAAAAAGAAGATAAAGCATATAGATCATGCGCTATAGATGAACTAGAGCGAGAAGTGCCTTCTTTGGTATAGTGCAAAGTTCTTTGAATAAAGCGCAAAGACACACCAGACACTTGCACCCAAGAGAAAAGTTCTGGGAACTGAGAGTCTAAAAGTAAATTAAGCTTTCTTAAAAGCTCAATATAACTTTTTATAGTTTTAGCTGAATAACGCTTTTGATTGGCTAAATAGCTCTCAAAAGCATCAACCTCTCTTGTAAAACTTTTCTCTACCATCTCAACATTAAATCTCTATGGTGCCCTCATAAACCGTAGTAGCAGGACCGGTCATCATCACCTCTCCTGCACTATTGCGATTTACACGCAACTTGCCACCTTTTAAATTAATTTCCACTTCTCCATGGCAAAGACCTCTCTCTAAAGCGGCCACAGCCACGGCACAAGCTCCAGTACCACAGGCTAAAGTCTCACCACAACCGCGCTCAAAGACACGAACCTCAAAACTATTTGGATCTTTTTGTACGGCAAACTCTACATTAACCTTCTCTGGGAAGAATTCATGATCCTGCAAAGCTTTACCTACTTTAAAGAACTCATCTTCTAAAATCTCATCTACAAAAAAGACTGCATGAGGATTACCCATGGAAACTGGGAAGAAAAGATATTCCTTATTCTCAAGCACTAAAGGATATAAAGGCTCACCTTGTACATTGGCAACTGGAATTTTACTTAACTCTAAAACAGGCTTTCCCATATTTACCGTTACAGAATCATCTGAATTTAATTTTAAAGTTAAAGTTCCAGCCATGGTGCTTACTTTAATCTCTCGTTTATTTGTAAGCTCATGCTCTGTGACAAAGCGGACAAAACAGCGCGCACCATTACCGCACATTTGAACTTCAGATCCGTCTTGATTGAAAATGCGATAATGAAAATCAAGCTCAGGATCATACGGAGGCTCTACTACTAAGAGCTGATCAAAGCCAATGCCAAAATGACGATCACCTAAGCGCCTTATCATCTCTTTTGAAAAGAAAATCTTTTGCGTTACGGCGTCTACGACCATAAAGTCATTGCCTAAACCATGCATTTTGGTAAAACGAAGTAACATTGTCTTATACTCCTAAAAGGTGTTCATGAGCCCACAGATCTTCGTAACTTTGTCTGTCACGGATTACAAAAACCTTGTCCCCATCAACCATCACTTCACAAGGGAGCAGGCGACTATTATAGTTTGAAGCCATGGAGAAGCCATAAGCGCCAGCGCCTCTTACGGCAAGATAGTCATGCTCTTTAAGACAAAGCTTTCTGTCTTTTCCTAAGAAATCATCACTTTCACAAACCGGTCCTACCACATCGCAGTTAACTTTCTGTCCCTCACCCTTAGTTACTTCAATAATATTCATCCATGAATTATATAAAGCAGGTCTTATTAAATCATTCATACCTGCATCTACAATACAGAATCTTTTTTCACCTTGCTCTTTAATATAAAGCTCTTTGGTAACTAAAATTCCAGCATTAGCCACCATTGCTCGACCTGGCTCTACATAAACTGCCAAAGAGTCATCACCTATTTTGGAAAAAACCGCCTGCATATATTCATAAGGAGATGGTGGAGTTTCATCTCCATAAGTCACGCCAAGACCACCGCCGATATCAATATGATCAATTTTTATCCCCAAGTCTTTTAAGGTTTGATATAACTCTAAAAGCTTTTCAGTAGCCTCAACAATTGGAGCGCCTGAAGTCATTTGTGAGCCAATATGACAATCAATACCTGTAGCATTTAAATTAGGGTCTTGAGCGATCTTTTTATAAACCTCTTTTGCAAGCTCAAAAGTAATACCAAATTTATTTTGCTTAAGACCTGTAGAAATTGAAGGATGAGTCTTAGCATCAACATTAGGATTTACTCTTACTGCAACATTAGCCACTACTCCAAGATCTTTTGCAACCTTTGAGATAACCGCAACTTCAGGCACTGATTCAATATTAATGCACCTTATGCCTTGCTTTAGGGCAAAAGCAATTTCAGACTCTCTTTTACCAACGCCTGAAAACACACAAAGCTTAGCATCTCCTCCTGCTTTTAAGACCTTTCTAAGTTCACCTTCTGACACGATATCAAAACCTGAACCCATAGATGCCATAAGATTTAAAATAGCCAAAGAAGAATTAGCTTTAACGGCATAACACACTAAACTCTCTCTACCTTTTAAAGCCTCTTTAAAGGCATTCATATGTCTTACTAAGGTTGCTTTAGAATAAATATATAGTGGTGTTCCGAATTGTTGTGCAAGTTCAGAAACTTTTAAACCTTCAGCATATAAATCTTTACCTTGATAATTAAAATGATCCATAAAATAAAACCTCAATTCGCAGTTAAACTTGCTGTTATTTAGAATTTAATTTGCTATTTGTAGCAGAGTTTTCTTCACCTTCAACAGAATAAATAAGAAAATTTCCTTGCTTATCACCATTTGCACCATCTTCGGGCATATAAAGATCATATTTGAGTCCACAGCCACTTAAAAGTGCTAATAAAGCAATTATGCTTAAATTTTTTACTAATTGCATAAGATCCTCTAAAGATTAATCAGCTAAAGGTTCACCACGAATTGTAAAGGGGTGAATCGATTTTAAATCAGGGCTTAAAACAAAGTATTGAGGTAAATTAAAATGCACGGAACTTGAAGTCACATCCTCACTTTGTTTAGTATAAAAGCGATTTATCGCATTTACTAGCGCTGCACGCGAACCTACATAATGAGAATAAATTTCTACTTCATTTTTCTCATTAACAATATAGATATCCCAACCATCGGATAAAGGAGCAAAAAAATACTGTCTTATTCCGATATTTGAATAACGATCAACAAGAGGCGGAACTTGCATCGAGAATTCGGGGCGCATTCCATAACGCGAGTTAATACTTAAAGCAAAATCATCGGCTAAAAATGCATTATGGCGAATAATCTTAATGCCTCTTTCACCTAAATATTGAGCTATATATTGATTAGGGCCAATATTTACATTATAAGAGCCTTTACTAATTTGCAAATTAAAGACTTGTCTTATAACAGATAACAAATCATAACGTAATAAATCACGGTGATATTTAGCATAAGAACAAACGTGTATGCTATTTAAAATACTTGAAATATCAACATTATTAATTGATTTACTAATTCTAAGTAAAGTTACTAAAAGCTCAATTATCCCCTCTTCACCATCAGGTAAGCCAATAACTCTCATCTCACCCCAAGAGTTAATTAAAATTAAATCTACAGAGCCAATTAAACACATCCGCTGCCTTCCACAAGACAAAGACGATCCAATATTCACATCAATACCTGAAACAAGTCTTTGTGCCGTGACATCATGCTCAAAATTTAGCATCACGCAGCAAGAGCTAATTTCTCTTGGTCTTTGCAGATCTGACTCTAAAACCTTAGGTTGAACCTTAGGGAAAAAATGACCAATATCATGGGTAAAGGTTCTAATTTTTGCAACTGTTACTATGCCACTTGCCCCACACACATGACAGATGGTTCGTGAAGTTAAAATATTATTAAAATAAGCCCACGTGATAACTTCACATAATCTTTCACCAAAATAAACTACTTTTGAATTTAAGATTTCAGGATCTGAGGGTGCTTTAGTATACATATGCCAGCCTTTGCGGCATAAGGAGGAGTCTCTTGGCTTAATAAAGGTTACATGTTTTTCCTCTAAAGAAGCACTCATTTCCGAGTTTAAAACAATAATTTTGCCTGCATAACGATCAAAGGCTGCATATAATTTTCGGGAGAGAATTCCTGCATCATCAGAGGTAATTGCATACTCAATTCCGTGACGTACCGAAAAGACTAAAAGTGCTTTATAACTTTTAATTAAAGATGAAAAAAGCTCAGTATAAAGTTCACGTACATAAGGAATTTTCCAGCGCTCGCGATTCTCAAGCTGACTTAATTTACTATTACTCCAACCCCACAGATCCTTAAAATTTCTCAATAACTCTTTGCGATAGGAAACAATACTAGGATTTGCAATGCCTTCTAATCCCATATAAATCTTAAGAAAAAAACAGACTCTAACTAAATTTAAACGATGCGTATCATTAATTTTTGCAAGATAATCTGAGACCTTTTTATACATTAAATAGTAAGGATCAGAATTAATACTAAAACGCCCCTGTTCTTGCATCTTATCGCGAATCGTAGTTGATAAAAGATCACAGCCTGGATAATCGTTTGAATATGCTTCCATTAGTAAAATTTTAAGCACCGCTTTAAATGGAGCATCAATACCTTTATACAAAAGCCACAAGCCAGAGCCAAAATATTCAGCAGGAGAACTATTTACTACTGATCCAAAATCAAAATATTCATCCTTTTTAAAAACCCCAGATTGTTTAACTTCTAAGGCTGCTTTTGCATAATCTCGAATTTCATCTTGGGTTTTTACAAAAAACCAAATAATATACCGCCCGCACAGGCGTACTGCTGAGCGATAAAACTCATCTAACAAAAATAAATTTTGTGCAGAGCCACAATTATCCCTGTCTAAATTATCATGATACCCTGCGGTAAAACGATTTTCTCTTGTAATAAATAAATTAACTTCCACTCCAAAAGATTTAGCTAATGCAGAAATAAAACGACATTTTTCACTTAATAACTTGATTTGCTTATCATCAAGATCTTCACTTACACAAACCCAAACATCAAAATCAGAATGTACACCTTGTCCTATAGATGCAGTTGACCCCATAGCATACAAAGCATAAATATCATGTTTTTCAGGATCTTTTATATGATCTGTACCAACATTATCTAAAAGCCATTGCTTTTGCTCAGCACTTGGAGTGAAAACATCAATGCCATGAGGGACTTCACCTTCACGAAAACCTGGAACTTTAGGGTCATGATAGTGAAATAAAATCGGAATAATTTGCAGAATTCGTCTTGCATCTGCTGAAGCTACTCCTAAGGCAAGCTTAAGTCGTGCTAAATTAAACTCATCGTAATAATCTTTTCTTTTTTCAATGAGTTTTGCAAAATCTGTAGCTTCATCCATACTTTTGACCAAAAACTATAGGTAATTAGACAACACAAAAAGATTATAGCTTAAGCAAAATTTTGTGATTAGACAGTGCTATTGTCAAGCTATTTCACCTTTTTTAACTCATTAAGTGTTATGATCTTACGGTATGACCTAAAGTTTATGTACATTTTGAGAAATGTTATGCCAAAGAGTACTGATCGCAATCGTGCCACGTTAAATGGCGACGATAATAAAAACGAAGATTTACTTCAAAAGCAAGTGCAAGACATTAGTCTTGGGGCTCAGGCTTTGCGTCAACAAGAAGATGCTCTAAGAGATTCTCTTAAAGAAAAAGCATCAGAAGAGAAAAGCAAGGCAGAGCAAAAAGAAGATCCTCAAAAAATAAATAATCCTGAGGAACAAGATCAAAAATCTCAACAAAAGGAAGAGATAGTGCAAGAACAAAATAAAGAACAAGAGGCTTCTAAAGCTCAAGAGTCAAAAGAATCTTTAGAAGAAAATAAAAAAGAAAGTGACAAGGCCACTGCCAAAACTCAAGCTCAAGAACCAAAGAGTTCTCATGTAGAAGACAATTCTTCAAAAGATGTCAATAAGACTATAAACTCGCTTAAGGGCAAGACCTCCATGCTCACCGCGTTGTCAGTACTAATTCTTTTAGGTCTTGGAGGTACCTCTTATTACACCTATAATTCGCTAAATGCTCTTAAAGTTGCCAATAGCGCTTTAGAAAGTAAGATTCAAGAAGCAAGTGTAGCCCAGGCGGCTCTAAAAGATGCGCAAGCTCAATTTGAACTTGAAGCAAGTAAAATTAGTAGCACTATTCAAGAGAGCCAAAAACTTCAAGCAACCACAGCAAAATTACTTGAAGACAATCAAGCTTTACGTGAGCAACTTGCACAGATTGTCAATCAAGGCTCTAACGCTCAAGCATCTTTAGCCTCTATTACAGAACGCCTTGCAAGTATTGAAAACCACGATCCAAATCAGTGGAAAATTGCCGAAAGTGTGTTTTGTATTAAAAATGCTTACTTAAAAGCAATTGTAGGCAATGACATACAAACTGCAATTTGGAATCTAAATCAAGCAGATAAGATCATAACTGGTATTGAAAATGATACTATCTTGCAACTTAGACGGGCAATTGCTAAAGATATTGCAGAACTTGAAGTCTTACCAAAGCTTGATCTTTTTGGACTTCGTGAGAATATCAATAATCTTATCCATAATATTGATACTTTAACCATTAAAGGTTTTAGTGAAAAAGCTGAAATTGAAAGTTCGTTTGCCAAAAATAGCGAACCTACTTCATCAATTGCGCAATGGAAAGAAAACCTTCTAAATTCTGCTAAAGAATTTTCTTCACGCTTTGTTGAAATAAGAAGACGCAATCCTGACAACTTAAGCGATTTTATTTCACCAAGTGCAGAATTATTCTTACGTGAAAATATTAAAACTCGCCTTGTGATGGCTTTATCTAATATCAATACTTCAGATGATAAAGCTTATAAAGAAAATATCCTTGAAGCTTTACGTATGGTAGAGGCCTATTTCAATGCTCAAAGCGCACAACCTCTAGTTGAACGCTTACAATCTTTAGCTAATGAAAATATCGTCTCTAAGGTACCTAATACTCTTGAAAGCTATGCCTTTATTGATAAGCTTGAACAGGCAGGTTACTTTAATCAAGAAGCTAAGGAGTAAATATGTTGAAGTATATTCTCTTACTCCTCATTGTAGGCGCAGCGATTTTCTTAGGCCCTTATTTATCTGATACTCAAGGCTTAGTGCACATTGTAAATGGAGATTATGAAGTTAATACTTCACTTACAACTGCCATTATTCTCTTGTGCCTCTTATTCTTAGTATTATGGATAGTAATTAGCTTAATTCTTAAAGTCTTACGCTTTCCAAAATCCACAAAGCGCTTTTTCAAAAGACGTGGCGAGAAAAAAGCTTTGTCTTTAAACTCAAAAGCCATTACTGCTTTTGAAGAAGGTGATTATGAGCGAACCATTCAAATTGTCAAAGAGTTAAAACGCAATCATCAAATTACCGTAGAAGCTCTCTTTGTAGGCTCAAGAGCGGCTTTTTTAACTGATGATTATAATTTAACTCGTGAGCTTTTAGATGAAGCTCAAAGCATGAGCCCAAGCGCTAAAATTGCCGCCTCGGCAATTCGTGCAAGGTTAAATTTACGCTTAAACAACGTACCTGCAGCTTTAGAGATTATCAATGAGATTAAGCGCAATGCTAGCTCTAAGTTAATTACTAAGCTTTCATATGAGTGCTATCTTTTAGATAAAAATTATAAAGAGTTGCAAAGTTTACTTCCGCAACTTTTAAAATTTAAATTAGTTGATAAAGAGCAAGCAAGACAAATTAGCCTCTCTTATATTAATGAAAGACTTGCCAAAGCAAATAGCGCCTCTGAGATTAATAAAGTTTATGATACTTTAAATAAAGCAGATAAGCGCAATCCAACTGTGGTAAGTTCTATCATAAATAAGATGGTAGCTGTAGGTGATATTAATCACGCCCGCAAAATTTGCTTGGGACTTTTGAAGAATAATCCAGGATCTGAGATCTTAGAGATCATTTCCTCTTGGGATATTTCAATTCCTGATGTGTTAAAGCTTTTAAAATCTCAAGCCTCAGGAAATTTAATTGCCTCTCAAGTAAATGTACCTTTACTTAAAGCAATTGCCAACATGGAATTACATGAGGGACTTTTAAAAGAAGCTCAAGAACATTATGAAAAAGCTTTTGAGCTCAATCAAAGTCCTGATATTTGTTTGAAGCTTGCTTCAATTATGTCCTCACAGCGCTACTATGATAAAGCTACGATGTATTATGAAAAAGCTTTAAAGTTAGGCGCTCAAGAAGTTCCAAGCCTTGAGCACAAGGCATCTTAAAAGATTTTCTAAATCAATAGGGGTAGGGGATGGCGTTTAGCGCCTTGCCCCTCCCTCCGAACCGTGCGTGCGTCTCTACCGCACACGGCTCC
>CALXNU010000055.1 GCA_944389835.1 uncultured Succinivibrionaceae bacterium | reverse complement strand
TAAAACACAAAATTGCAAAATGGAGGAGATTTGCAAAAGACCCACTTTTGCAAATCAACAAAATTAATGAAAGAACCGAAAAAGGCAATAGTTATTTTGTAAAACTTCCGCCTGCTTTTCCCCACTCTTACGAATGGGGTGTGCGTAGGCTCCTCTATCAAAGCATCCCTTAAGCTTTAATATTTAAAGGCTTATTATTAAGCTCAAACTTCTTAATAAGCCTTTTTACTTTTTTTAAGTGCTGTTCTTTTGCTTTTTAAAAACACCCCTAAAGCTAAGATAATTAAAATCACAAATGCTATACAATAAACCGAGCTTACAAAAATACTCAAATCCCCGTCGGAAAGTAACAGCGCCCGCCTAAAATTAGTTTCGGTCATATTGCCAAGAACAAGGCCTAATAAAATTGGCACAGCAGGTAATTCAAGACGACGGGCAATCCACTCCCCAAAAGCAAAAGCGAGGGCCACTGCCACATCAAAATAATTCTTATTAATACTATAAGCACCTGCAAAACAAAAAATGACAATAATTGGCGTTAAGATCTCTTGAGGAATTGACAAAACTTTAGCAAAGATCCTGGTAAAACATAAACCTTGGGCGAGCATACAAAGATTTACGACAATTAAACCTAGCATAATGGCATACATAATATCCCCTTGCGTGGTAAATAATGCCAAACCTGGGTTTAAGCCATTTAACATTAAAGCAGATAGCATGATAGCAACGGTTGCATCACCTGGGATCCCTAAGGTTAAAAGCGGAATTAAAGTCGCCCCCGTTACGGCATTATTGGCAGACTCACAAGAGACAATGCCCTCAACTGAGCCATGACCAAACTCCTCAGGGCGGGAGCTTAAATTTTTAGCCTGAGAGTAACTAATCCACGCTGCCTCTGAAGCCCCAGTGCCTGGGATAATCCCTACAATCACGCCAATTAAAGAGGACAGAGCAATGGGACGTACAATCCGCCTTTTTTCATCAGAACTTATCTTGCCATCATCAAGTCTTGGTTTTACTTTAAATTTTAACTTGGCATATTTATGTTCAGCTTTGGCCATAATCTCGGTTAAAGCAAAAAGACCAATTAAGCAAATTGCCAAATCAAAGCCCAAATAAAGTCTATCAATACCAAAGGTTAAACGATCATAACCTGTCATGGCATCCGAGCCTACACAGGAGAGAAAAAGCCCTATGGATGCGGCAATAATGCCTCTTGTGAGACTCTTACCTGAAACTCCTGCAATAATCGTAAGGCCAAAAAGGCAAACCATAAAATACTCAGCAGTTCCCAAGTTTGAGGAAATATGCGCAACTTTAGGCCCCAAAAAAAGTAAAACTAAAGCTGAAAACATTCCGCCTATTGTTGAGGCAAATAAAGCAAGCTTTAAAGCGGTTTTGGTGCGTCCTTGTTGTGAGAGAGGGAAGCCGTCAAGCATGGTCGCTGCCGCATGAGGAGTGCCTGGGGTATTAATTAAAATGGCACTTACCGATCCTGCATAACCTCCTGCGCAATAAATGCCAAGCAAAAACATCATCCCTGGAATGGCAGTTAACTGATAGGTTAAAGGTAAAAATAAAATTACACATAAAATGACACTTAATCCTGGAATTGCTGCAAAAATCGCTCCAATGAAGACCCCAAGATTTACCCACAGTAAATTTTCTAAAGTAAAAAGTAAGGCGGTGGCAGGAATTAAGTGTTCAAACATAACTAAAATCTAACCTTAAGGCCAAAATAAAAAGCGGCCCAAATCAAGCTTGCGATAACAATACAAATTAGGTAATACGAAAGTTTGCGACATTTAAAAAAGCCTAAAAAGGCAAAGACACAAAATAAGGCTCCTAAAATAAAAAGATCACTTAGATACGCTACTAAATAAGTTCCAACTAAAATTAAGAAAATGATAAAAGCCCGTAATTCAACTTCAAGTGAAATGGTTTTGTATTCAATCTCCTCTTTGCGATAAAGTCTTAGAGCATCGCGGATAATTAAAAAAGCGCTACAGGCTAAAATAATTAAAAGTAAAAGTCGTGGAAAAGCCCTCCCGCTTACCACATCATGATCGCCAATTGGGATTTGCATATCTAAATTAAAGAGCAAAATTAAGCCTATAAAAGAGAGTAGCGTGCCTAAAACTAAATTTACGGGGAAAGTTATAGTTTTTGACAAACAAGATGACGTCAACTTGTTTTTTTTAGTCTGCAATTTTCCCACCTTTTATTCCCCTAATTAAAAAAATCTACATAATTTGTTTTTGATAGCGCTTTACAATCTTACTTACGTGCTCTAAATGCTCTTTTGCCCGTTCCTCATCCATCATATCAACTTCAAGGTGCATAGTTTGCTTAAGCCAAGTGTTAAAACCTTTATCTTGTAAGATCTCTTTATAAAGTTCTTTTATTCTAGCAATTTTTTGTGGGTCATTGCCTTTTTTAGCCAAAATAAAACAACAGTTTCTAAAATAAGGATAGCCATAAGCGCCCACACCCTCAACCCCTTTTAGAGGACCATCTTTTAGGCTTTCTTGATCAAAAGCTGCAATTACATCAACTAAATTTTGCGCTTTAGACTCTAAAATCTGCGTTTGATGGGAAATGGCAAATAAAGTCTCCCCACGTGAAACCGCTTGAGCAGCTTCGGCAGCTGACGCATAAGGGGTAAGTTTTAATTTCTCTTGCACCCCCATTGAGGAAAATAAAGCGGTAGCTAAAAAAGCCTCAGAGGAGATTGCGCCATTTACAGCTACACTTATAGACCCAGGTTCTTTTGCAACATAAGACTGTAGATCTTTTATGGAGTGTAGATTGAGCTTTTTTGCACTTGAGAGCACAAATACTGCCGAGTAGAGATTATCGATAAAAACAAAATCCTCATAGGCAAATTTAAGTTTTTGAGGTTCAATATTTGCGGTAATGGAAAATAAGCCCTCACCTGCTAAAACTAAAGCAGGATCAGTATCTTTATGCTCTAAAATCCAATTGTTAACCGTAGCCGCATCGCCTTTTATCGCCTCAGCGACTAAAACTAAATCATCTGCATAATTAGTAGATAAAGTTGCCGTCTTTTGCGACACTACCGCGGCAACGCCAGATGGTGCCCAAGGACAGGTTACAATCCATGAGTCTTTTTGTGAACAAGCACTTAAAGTTAAACCTAAAATTAAGGCTAATAAGCCATTTTTAAAAAATCTTTTTAATGCCATGGACAGACCATCTACTCTAAAACTACAACCTTATGCATTATCTTACCTTGCAAAGCAAATTTTTTAAAACCTAAAATAAAAAACTTAAATTTGCTCTTTAAAGGCACAAAGAAATTAGACTTAAGTACAATCTTTAAAATTACGCGCTTGTAATCTTAAGCTAAATTGCGCAAAATTAGCCATCGATCTTCGTTTTTAAGATCTTATCCCTTTAAATCTTAGGACTTTAATAATGAAATTCTCAAAAACTAAACTTTTTGCTGCTATTTTAGCCGTAGCTTTTAGTGCTAGCGCCATCTCAACTGCTGATGCTGCTCTCTCACGTAAACCTCAGGATAATTTCTTCTTAGCCACCGCAACCGATCCTTTAGGATTAGATCCAGCTTTAGTTGACGATGCAGAGTCAGGTAATGTTATTTGTAACGTTTACGAATCACTTTTTAAATTTAAAGAAGATAATACTGATATCGTCCCATCATTAGCTGAAAGCTATACCGTATCTGATGATGGTTTAGTGTATACCTTCAAATTACGTCAAGGCGTAAAATTCCACGATGGTACCCCATTTAATGCCGAGGCTGTAAAGTTCAATATTGACCGTCAAATGCCTGAAAATGTTGTACCAAAGATGTCATATGCAAGCTTAGTTTATGGCGATGTCGTCAAAACTGAAGTTGTCGATGAGTACACTGTCAAGGTTACCTTAAGAAAGCCTTCCACTCCATTCCTTCACAATCTTGCCATGAACTATGCAGCTCCAATGGTTTCCCCTGCTGCTTTAAAGGCTAATAACAACAATGTAAACCAAGCCCCATGTGGCACTGGTCCTTACAAGTTTGTAGCCTGGGATCGTGGTCAGCAAGTTATTGTCACCCGCAATGAAGATTACTGGGGTGAGCCTGCTAAGACTCAAAACTTAATTTTCAGAGTAATGCCAGAGGCTTCAGCTCGCGTAGTTGCTTTAAACAATGGCGAAGTTGATGCAATTGTAGGTGTGGATGTAAATGTTGTAGATCAGATTAAACAAGCTGGCAATACTTTATATTCCTCTGAGGGCATGAACGTAAGCTATATGTTCTATAACTGCCGTGATACTGGTACTACGATTAAGTTAGATAAGGATGTACGTCGTGCCTTAGGTATGGCAATTAACAAAAAAGAGTTAGTTGAGACTCTTTATAAAGGTTATGCCACCCCAGCTGACACCATTTTACCTACCTTCGTGCCAGGCTATAGCCCAAATGTCAAACCTCTTGAGTACAATCCAGAAGAGGCCAAGAAGATCTTAGAGCAAAAGGGTATTAAGAGCTTAACTATTATTACCTACTCAGGTGCTCGTGCTTACAACACTGTAGGCGGTCAAGTTTTAGCTGAGGCAGTACAAGCTTACTTAGATAAAGTTGGCGTCAAAGCTGATGTTTTAGTTTATGACTGGGCAACCTTTAAGGCTAAGCTTTTAACTGATACTTGGGATATTGGCTTTGTCGGTTGGACCGGTGACAATGGCGATGCCGATAACTTCTTAAATCTCTTTTCCTCAGATGATCCAATCTCCAACCAAGGTCTTTGGGTAAATCAAGAGTATCGTGATTTAATTGCCAAGGGTGTCTCCTTAAAAGATGGTGCAGAGCGTACTAAGGTTTATGAGCAAGCCGAGCAAATCTTAGCTGACGATGCAGGTGTTTACCCAATTTCTCATGCTATGGTACTAGCCGCTCACCGTCCAAATGTTAAGCACTTCCTCCTCCACAAAGTAGGCAATACCTACTTAGATAAGGTAAGCAAAGAGTAAGCAACTCTTTAAAGCAAACAACGCTTTTGCTATAATACAGCGCTGTTTTTTGCCAAAGCGCCAGGCAATGCCTGGCGTTTCCCTTTTTTCTAACCACACCACCTCCTATAAAGGTGACTGCAAGATACCCCCAAGTTAGGGGAAACTTTAGAGGGTAAGCTGCGTGCTACTATATTTTATTAAACGCATCTTGATGCTAATACCGGTGCTGTTTTGTGTATCAGTTCTCGTATTTCTCATCATGAGAGTATTTTCACCTGATCCTTCCATTATCGTATTAGGTCAACATGCCACCACTGAGAAAATCAACGCCTGGCGTACTGCCATGGGACTTGATAAACCAATCATCACCCAATATATAGACTATATGACAGCCGTTTTACACGGTGATTTTGGTTTAAGTTATTTCACCAATACTCCAGTTACCGCAGAACTTTTAGCAAGATTACCTGCAACCATTGAACTTGCGGTACTTGCTATCATCATCGCCGCAACCGTAGGTATTTTCTTTGGTGTTTTATCTGCAGTTAAGAAAAATTCCTGGATTGATGGTTTAACCATGACCACCGCCTTAATTGGTGTGTCAATGCCAGTCTTCTGGCTTGGTATGATCTTAATCATCATTTTCTCAGGCTATTTTCATTTAGTCCCCTCAGGCGGTCGTATTGATACTTTAATGCGCCCTATGGGAGGCACAGGTTTTTATCTTTGGGATACTTTATCAATAGGTGATTTTGAAGCCTTCTTCAATGCCCTGCAACATGCAGCTTTACCTGCCATTACCCTTGCAGGTTACTCAATGGCGATCATCACCCGTATGACCCGCTCTTCAATGCTTGACGTTTTACATCAAGATTACATAAGAACTGCAAGAGCAAAGGGACTCTCTCCTGTGCAAGTTATCGGTCGTCATGCCTTTAGAAATGCCCTCTTACCTATTGTGACGGTAGTAGGCTTACAATTTGGCTCCCTTTTATCAGGTGCGGTACTTACTGAGACGGTTTTTGCTTGGCCTGGCATTGGTGCTTACTCTGTAGAGTGCATTTTGCGATCTGACTTCCCGGTGATTCAAGCGGTAGTTTTAATTGTCGCCACCGTCTTCGTGTTAATGAATCTTATTGTGGATCTACTCTATGCAGCCTTAGATCCAAGAGTTAAATACGCTACAGGAGAAGCTTAAATCATGGCAGAGAGTACTAGCGCAAAACGCTCCTCCCGCTTGGCGGATATGTGGTATTCAATCTATTCAAATAAAGCCGCCCTCTTTGGCTTGGGCTTTATTGTCTTTTTAATCATCACCGCTTTAGTGGTTTACTTCACACAATTACTTGGGATCAACATTCTCCCCTACGATCCTAATGAAACCAACATGGACAAGGCTTTTATCGCCCCTTGTGCTGAGCATTGGTTTGGCACAGATCAGTTAGGTCGTGATATTTTCTCAAGAGTAATTGATGGCACTAAGATCTCTTTATCTGTAGGTGTCGCAGCCGTTGCCATCTCTTTATCTATTGGCACTATTTTAGGTTCCATTGGTGGCTACTTTGGAGGCAAGCTTGATAATTTAATCATGCGCTTTATGGATGTGATCTTATCTGTGCCTTCTATTTTATTAGCCATCGCTTTTATGGCTGCCATGGGTCGAGGCCTTGATAAAGCGGTGTTAGCAATTGGCTTAGTCTCCATTCCAGAATACGCAAGAATTGCCAGAAGCTGTGTAGTCTCAGTAAAGGCTAATGATTATATTCAAGCGGCTATTGTCACCGGCGATAGCAGTGCAAGAATTATCTTGCGCCACATTCTACCTAACATTACCTCTCCAATTGTGGTAAGAGCAACCTTAGGTATCTCAGTTGCCGTGTTAGATACCGCAGCTTTAGGTTTCTTAGGTTTAGGTGTGCAACCTCCATTTGCCGAATGGGGTGATATGTTAGCAAGATCAAGAAGCTTTATCTTCTCAGCCCCCTATACCCTAATTTTCCCAGGTCTTGCCATTACGCTTACGGTACTTGCCTTCAACCTCTTAGGTGATGGTTTGCGTGATGCTTTAGATCCGCGTTCTAGAAGACGTTAAGGAGAGGCTATGTTACTTGAAGTTGAGCACTTAACTACCGAATTCACTACAAGACGCGGTAAAGTTCAAGCCATCCGCGATGTAAGCTTTAGTATTGATAAAGGCGAGATCTTAGCCTTAGTAGGTGAATCAGGATCGGGTAAATCTGTAACATCCTTGTCGATTATGGGGCTTTTAAGCTCAAATGGTAAGGTCGTAAACGGTCATATTAATTTTAATGGCCAAGACTTAACTGCCATGAGCGAAAAACAATTGCGCCATATTCGTGGCAATCGCATTTCAATGATCTTCCAAGAGCCTATGACCTCTTTAAATCCGGTCTTTACCGTAGGAGATCAGATCATGGAAAGTATTTTGCATCATACTAAATTAAGCAAGAAAGAAGCTTATGAGAAGATGATTGCCCTTTTAGAAACAGTAGGCATTCCAAATCCAACTAAGCGCGTTAAAGACTATCCACATCAATTAAGTGGTGGTATGCGACAGAGAATTATGATCGCCATTGCCATGTCTTGCGAGCCTGAGCTTTTAATTGCCGATGAGCCAACTACAGCTCTTGACGTGACCATTCAAGCGCAAATTCTTGATTTAATTTATAGAATGCGTGAGCAATTTAATATTTCAGTCTTACTTATCACCCACGATTTAGGCGTAGTAGCTGAGGCTGCCGATAGAGTTGCGGTCATGTATTGTGGTCGTATTGTCGAGGAAGGCACGACCAAAGAGATCTTAACTGATCCTCGTCATCCTTATACGCTAGGTCTTTTAAAATCTATTCCACGCTTAGATGATATTTCAGAGCGTCTTTATATGATCCCAGGTATGGTACCACCTCCTGAGGAAGTTCCACCTTACTGCGCCTTTGCAGACCGTTGTGACAGATGTACCGATGAATGTCGTCGTGATTTGCCACCGCTTATCACAACCGAAAGTCGCAAAGTCCGTTGTATTCATGCCAATATGGGGAAATAATTTTATGAGCGAAGAGAAGCAAGTTTTATTATCCCTTAAGGGTTTATCTAAGCACTTTACTATCAAACAAGGCTTTTTTAAAGGTAAAAGTAGCACTTTAAAAGCCGTGGATAATATAAGTTTAGATATTTACAAAGGCGAGGCTTTTGGCTTAGTAGGAGAGTCAGGTTGTGGTAAGACCACCTTAGGTAAGATGATTGCAGGTTTATATCATCCAACCTCAGGTGAGATCTGGTTTGATGGCACAAATTTAGCTGATTTAACCGTAAGACAGAGAAGGACTTTTTGTAAAGATATTCAAATGATCTTCCAAGACCCTTACTCTTCTTTAAACCCACGTATGACCGTTGAGGAAATTATTTCAGAGCCAATGATTGTCAATAAGACGCACAAAGGTCCTGAAATTCAAAAGCGTGTTGAAAAGCTTTTAACCTGTGTAGGTTTAGCCTCAAGCTATAAAAATCGCTATCCACATGAGTTCTCAGGTGGACAGAGACAAAGAATTGGTATTGCACGCGCAATTGCGGTAAATCCTAAACTTATTATTTGCGATGAAGCAGTCTCTGCTCTTGACGTCTCAATTCAAGCGCAAATTTTAAATTTATTATCTGATCTTAAAGATGAGTTTGGACTTACCTATCTTTTCATTGCCCACGGTCTTGCGGCAGTAAAGCATATCTCAGATAGAATTGGCGTGATGTATTTAGGATCAATGGTAGAGGTGGCACCAAAAGAGGCCATTTATGATAACCCTCTTCATCCTTATACTAAGGCTTTAATCTCAGCCATTCCGATTATGGATCCTAATAAGCGTAAAAGTCGCATTCTCTTACAAGGAGATTTGCCAAGCCCTATTGATCCTCCAAAAGGCTGTCGTTTTGCCTCACGCTGCTATGTAGCCTGCAATGAGTCAAATGAAGCCCCGGTGCTTTGTCCTTATAAAGGCACTTCACATTTAGTAGCTTGTGCCCACCCTGGCACCAATCCAGGCTCAAGACCTGCCTAATTTAAAAAACCGCCTCACAAGGGGCGGTTTCCTTTTTCTTTAAACTGTAAAACCTATTAACTTTGCCCTAATTTTTTTAATTTATTACCGGCTAAAAGGCGTGATTCTATACCCTCTAAAGAAGAGTTAGCGGTATTTGGCACACATTGATAAATTAAAACGAATAAAGATATCGCACTTAGAAGACAAATTACAAACCAGCCTGAAAAATGAATATAGTTAATTAACATGGGCAGAATTTGCGTACAACCTAAGCTTACAATCGTATTAAAAATTAACACTGCGGTAAAACCAAACTCACGAGATCTTGTAGGAACTAACTCTGCAACTAAGACACAAAAGAAGGTTGGAATTACTAAAGCTCCAGCAAAAACATAGACCACTGCAAAAATGGAAACTAAGATTGCCGCAAGTGGTGGCTCAAAAAAGGCGATTAAAAATAAAAAAATTAAAGAGAAAATCGCTAAAGCCGCCCCAAAAAGTAAAGTTTGTCTGCGACCTAAGCGGTCTATTGAAATACAGGCGGTAATTAAACCTAATGAGCCGACAATTAAAGCTGCATGTAAGAGTCCTGAATAAAAATCATAATAGTTATAAATTAAATTAGGATCTGAGGCGTAAATTAAATCCCCTAAAAAATAAGGGATGAGCAAAAAACCACTTAAATTAATTAATAAAGTTAAACTTAATAAGGCCCAAATTAAGCGTCTGAAGTTAGCATTTTGTAAAAAAAGCTCCGAGCCTCTTTCAGCTTGCCTACAGCACTCATTAATACCTGCAAGCTCACGGGCGGCCACGCCCATATCAAGACGTAATTTAAATAAAATAGGCAAAGCGGCATCTGGCACGCCAGAGATAGCCAAAAACCTGGGGCTTTCTGGGATCTTAAAAATAGCTAAAACTAAAATTACAAAATTTAAAGCACAAAAGGATACTAAAATTAAAAAATTCCCCGTTGCAGGGAAACTGCCTTGAGAAATGGCGGCAATAAGACCTCCTAAAATTAAAGAGAGAAAGACTAAGCTTGAGGCAAAGCCACGGTTACCAGGTAGAGTAATTTCTTGGATATATAAGATGGTGGCTAAAAAATACACACCAAAAGTAAAGCCGATGACAAATTGCGCACACAGCATCACCGAAAGACTTGGCGCAAAAAAGGAGGAGACTATCGCTAAAGTACCTAAGAGACTGCAACTTATAATACAAATTTTACGCCCTGAGCCATAGGTTAAATAGCCGCCTAAAAAATACCCCAAAAGCATTCCCAAAGCAGCCGTTCCTATGATCACATTTAAATCACCAGAACCTAAAATATAGTAACCTGAAAGAAAATTAGCATTTAAAAACAAAGCGCCAACATCGTAACCAAAAAAAGATGCAGGCAATGCTACCATTAAGACAAAGCGCAAAGGCATTAAAGCTGCATCAATACTCATTACTTTAAGGGAATAGCGCATAAGCAAATCCTAAAAACTAATTCACAATAATGTAGCACAAAGTCACTATCTTGCATATGCATGATTTGCAAAAGATTGTAGGTCAAATTTTTCTTTTAAAGTTAAAGTTGTGCAAAAGCTTAGGTGATTTTGCGTAATTGTTTTAAAATTGAGGAAAGCTTAAGTATAAAACATCAAAAGGAGAGCTGTGCATGAGAAGCCTGAGCGTTCCAAGCTTCACCGGTAAGGTTGCAGTAATTGGTGATGTAATGTTAGATAGATACTGGTCAGGACCTAGTACGCGTATTTCACCAGAAGCCCCAGTACCCGTAGTTAAAGTTGCAAATCGTGAAGATCGTGTAGGTGGAGCGGCTAACGTTGCGATCAATATTGCAGCTCTTGGTGCTCCTTGCTCTTTAGTTGGTATTGTAGGGCAAGATGAGGCAGGAGAGAGACTTGAAAACTTAGTTAAAAAAGCTCACGTTGAAACTAATTTTTTAGTCGCCGATGATTTACCTACCATTACTAAACTTAGAGTTTTAAGTCGCAATCAACAATTATTACGTCTTGATTTTGAAGAAGCCTATCAAGGTGTAGATCAAGGACGTTTATTACAATCTTTACGCCAAGCCATGCGCGGTTGCAAAGCCATCATTTGTTCAGATTATGGTAAAGGTGCCCTCTCCTCAGTACAAAGCATGATTCAAATTGCCAATGATGCAGGTATTGCCGTTTTAGTCGATCCTAAGGGCACTGATTTTAATCGCTATCGTCACGCCACCTTACTTACACCAAATCTCTCAGAATTTGAGGCAGTTGCAGGTAAAGTTACAAGCGAGGATGATTTAGTGCAAAAGGGCTTGAAGATGATTAAAGACTTTGAACTAAAGGCTTTACTTGTCACGCGCTCTGAAGATGGTATGAGCTTAATTCGTATAGGACACGATCCTGTACATCTGCCAACGCGCGCCCGTGAGGTTTACGATGTCACAGGTGCCGGAGATACAGTAATTGGCACCCTAGCAGCGGCCCTTGCCTCAGATTATGATTTAGTTTCAGCCTGTGAAATTGCCAATCGCGCCGCAGGTATTGTGGTAGGAAAACTTGGTACTTCAACGGTCTCTGTTCAAGAGCTTGCAGAAGATCTCTTAGGTAAAAGTGAAGTAACCCGCGGAATCTTAACTCAAGAGGAACTTCTTGAAACGGTTAAGGCCTTAAAATCTCAAGGCAAGAGAATTGTCATGACCAATGGTTGCTTTGATATCTTACACAAAGGTCATGTAAGTTACTTAAAACGTGCTCGCGCTTTAGGTGATTATCTAATTGTCGCCGTCAACTCAGATGAGTCAGTTAAAAAACTTAAAGGCCCAAGCCGCCCTATCGTACCACTTGAGGGACGCATGGAAGTTTTAAGTGCCCTAGGCTGTGTGGATTTTGTAGTTCCTTTTACAGAGGAGACACCACAAAAACTTATTGCCTCAATCCTTCCTAATATCTTAGTTAAAGGCGGTGATTATAAAGTTGAAGAGATTGCAGGACATAAGGAAGTTTTACAAAACGGCGGACAAGTAATTATTCTGCCCTTTGTCGATGGCTTTAGCACTACCTCAATTGTCAATAAGATTAAAGAGCCAAGCTAAAGACGGGGTTGTCTATGCTCAAGACTATTTTATTTTCACTAGGTTTTTTAACTATGTTTCCATCCTTTGCTACCACCTCACCTTCTGAGGTGTTAAAAGACTATGTTATGCAAGAGGGCTACTCTGAGATCTCACAAAATATCGCCCATGCTTTAATTGAAAGTAAACAGGGAATTTTAATTGATGTGAGAACTAAAGAGGAATTTGATGACGGTCATATTGAAGGTGCGCTTAACATTCCACTTGAAACTATTCACGACGGCATTGATTTAACGCAGGTGACTAATAAAGAAACCCCTTTATTACTCTATTGCCGCACTGGACGTAGATCTACTACCGCAGGACAAATTCTGGTGAAAAACGGCTATAAGTACGTCGTAAATTTTGGCGGGGTAAATACCTGGCATTATGGTTTAGTTGAAACTTCCGATAATTGAGGTTTTCTATGTTTAAAAAATTAGCTGCCCTCTCTTTGGCTTTATCCTCTTTATTTGTAAGCGCCAATGCTTTAAGTGCTGAGGCTTGGGTGAGTGATTTTCTAAAAGAACAAGACCGTAAACTTAATCTTTTATATCAAGAGATTAGTTCTCAATTAAACGCTCAAGACAAAGAGAATTTTAAAGCCTCACAACGCGCCTGGCTTAAATTTCGCGATGCCACAGTTAAAGCTCAAGGTGAGGATGGTGACTATGCTCTTTTAAAACTTACTAAAGAGAGGGTCATTGAATTTAATGATTTGCTCTTATCTTTAAATCAAAATTCACAAGAGAGTTTTAATTATTTTGAGCCAGTAGACCCAGCATATGGCGGTCATCTTTATTTAAAACCTGCTGAAAATGATCTTTTTGTAGTCAATATCCAAAGCTATAATGCTAAGGCTACCACCTGTGAGCTTGAGGCTTTGTGTAAAGAAGAGGCCAATCTTTTTCTTTGCAATTTAAGTGATTATGAGGAAGGTGCCTTCTTTATCTTAATTCCAGAGGGCAATCGCATGTATACCGGATCTAGTATCTACCACGACAGTTTCTGTGGGTTAAATGGCATGATCCCAACTTCTTTTTACAAAACCACGCCCGCCCGTAGCAGATAATAGCTTTAAAACCTAGGGTGTTAAGCCTTAGTCTTAAAAGTGCACAAACTCAAAACCTTTATCTAAAAGAGCCTTACCATAAGGCTCTTTTACTTCTAAGATTTCTTTTTTATCGGTGATCCTGCCTATCAAAGAGAGCTTGGTATTAGTTTTTTTAGCAATTTGATAAAGCTCTTTTAAAAGCCTTTTATCTTGTTTTACAGTAAAAATTAACTCGTAATCACCACCGCCAAAAAGACTTAAAGATAATTGTTGCTCAAAATTTAAATGAGCTTTTTCTAAAAGTAAGTCTACAGGCAATCTTTTAAGCCTAATTAAAGCTCCTACCTTACTTTGCCTTAGAATATGCTTCAAATCCCCCACTAAACCATCTGAAATATCAATGGCACTGTGAATTAAATGGGCAGCCTGATAAGCAAAATCAGTGCGAAGGTTAGGCTTAAAAAACTTATAGGAAGCCTCGCCTTTTAAACTTCTCTCAAGATTTACTCTTTTATAACCATACTCTACATATAAAGCAGGAGCACCTAAATTTCCGGTTACAAAAATTAGATCATTTACTAGTGCCTTAGAGCGCAAAAGCTTATGCTCACACTCCCCAAAGATACTAATGGTAATTGAAAACTCAGATCCTTTAGATAAATTACCACCTACAAGTGCAATGCCCGCTTCACGTGCTTGAGTCTTAAAGCCTCGACTTAGAGCCTCAATAAAACGTAAATTTTGATATTCCTTTTCAGTTAAGACCAAGGATAGCGTAAAAAATAGAGGTCTTGCTCCCATGGCAGCTAAATCTGAGAGATTTACTAAAAGTGCTTTGCAAGCTAAAAGTAGAGGATTGCTTTCTTTAAAAAAGTGTACGCCTTCAACTAAGGTATCGGTGGTAATAGCTAAAGTGCCTTTAAGTTTTGAAAGCTCAATTAAAGCACAATCATCCCCTACACCTACAGCAAGTTCAGGATGATCCTTTTCTTGATTATCCCAGGCAAAATACTTTTTTATGATCTCAAACTCGTTCACAAAGCACTCCTAAAAGAAAACCCGGCTCAACCGGGTTTCTTAAATACGCGATCTTAAATTAATTTTAAGCAATTAAAGCTTTAACGTCGACCCCTTCTGGAATAGCGACAATATTTAAGTAACGATCACGAGCTTTAGGCTTGGTGAATCACCCATAACCTAAAGGTTAAGGGCTTCTTCCTGCTTCAAAGACTTCCTAACGGTTATCTCCACAGGCT
>CALXNU010000054.1 GCA_944389835.1 uncultured Succinivibrionaceae bacterium | reverse complement strand
GGATCTACAGGAGGATCTACTGGGTCAACAGGAGGGTCGACAGGATCTACAGGAGGAACTACTGGGTCAACTGGAGGATCGACCGGATCTACAGGAGGATCTACTGGGTCAACAGGAGGGTCGACAGGATCTACAGGAGGAACTACTGGGTCAACTGGAGGGTCGACTGGATCTACTGGTGGATCTACTGGATCAACCGGAGGGGTGACTGGTGGATTTTTCTTATTGACTGTTAAATCGCCTTTATCAATCGTAAAGGTGTAATTGCCATTAGTACTCTCGGCTGTGATCTCATAAGATCCGGCCACAGAATAATCGCCTGAGACTTTAAAGTTTAAGTTAAGATCAGCAAGGCTATCACCTTCTGCAAAGTTTAAGCTGTCCTCATTGGCAATGCTAAAGCTTGGCTCTTCACCTTCTGTGATGGTGAGATCTTCAATTTTAATAGTGCCCAAATCCTTTTTGGTAATGTTATAGATGCCATCACCATAGGCGGTATTTTTGCCATCTTTTACAAAGTAAAAGCGCTTATCATCTGATGCTAAGTCAAAATGATACTCATTAGCATCAATCATTTCGCCATTTTGCTTATTGTCAAAATCGACGTGATTGTTGATATCAAAGTACTCGTTATTTACTTTGTTTTGATAATCATGAGGTTTGCCATCGTACTCATCTTCAAAATCTTCTACAAAGTAAGGCAGCATAAAGCCTTGATGGGTGGCATCACCATCCTCAAAGATCATGATCTCAGAGGTATCTTGAGCATTATCGGCAGCTTGTTTTAGCCCCTCTTCAAGAGAGCTTGCAAAGATTTCATCTCCTGCGCCTTGTGCCTTAAGATTTTCACTTGAGCCAAAGCTAAGACCTGTGACCTTATGATTACCACTTTCAACGCTACCTACTAATGAGCCTTTTACCGCATTTGAGGCACCTTCAACCTCTAAGTTCACGGCATTGACATTGTGGAAGCTATTATCGCCTTTAATTTCACCTGCAAGTGAGCCTACTTGTACTTTTGAGGCACCTTCATTTTGTACGCTTAACTTAAAGTTTTTCACCTCAACATTTTTAAGCGTGGAGTTTTCAATGCGAGAGGCTAGTGCTCCAACCTTTAAATCAGAGGTTAAAGTAGTGGCATTAATTTCACTGTCTTTAATCTTAAGGTTTTCAACTGTGGCTTGATTGAGTTTTGAGAATAAACCCGTCTCACCGCCTTCGACATAGCCAAACTTATAGGTGATGGTGTTAAAAGCACCGTCTAATTTGCCAGTAAACTCGCCTAAATTACCTCCAAGATCATCGACTTTTACATCATCATAAAGCCAATATTCGCCATTTGGATTGTTCTTAATTGCAAGGAGTTCATCCTTAGTGCCGATGGCGGTTTGGCCAATATGCGAAATAGCACCATCTTTGGCAGTAAGAGAGTAGTCAGTAGCAATATCAAAATTAGTTTGATTATTGTTTGAGCCACCTATATCAATGCGGTTTGTTGAGGATTTAATTGTTACACTACCAGGAGTTGTCCTGTTAGATAGTATTGTATCAGGTTGATTTGGTATTGTTATGTTAGAAAAGTCTTTAATTATTATCTGAGAACCATCAAGTAATAAATTATGAGTTCTAACTGTGCCGAGTAATTTAATTTTACCCATGCCTTTGTTTTGTTTATTTATATTGTAATTATTTGATGGTAATAAAACTCCATTATTTGTAAAGTCTTGTACCATTTGATCGGTCATTTTTGCTGTAGATAATCCAAAATGATCAACATCAATAATAGCATTGCGCCCGATTGTTATACCATTTGGATTAACAATATAAACTTTTGAAGTAAGGCCAGATATACTTCCATCAATAATAGATGGATTCTTACCTTTTACAATATTTAAAAAGTTGCCATTATTAAAAGATACGAATTGCTCTTTCTCAACATTAAAATCTTTCCACTTAATTACATGGTTTTTATTAGAACCCATGATAAGGAAATTCTTATCAGCCTCAAACATGGTCACACCCTGAGGAGTTTGACCATTTAAAAGATCTGCTTTTGATAAAGCTAAGGCTTCATGGCAGAGCATGGAAGAGATAAGGGCAAAAGCTAAGCTTGAAAGTTTATGTGAAATTCTCATCTTAAAAATCCTATTAATCAAAGTTGTAACCTACGCTAAAGAAGATTTGGCCTTCATCAAAATCACCTTGTGGCTTGCTACCAATGGCATGTGAGAGATCTAACTTGGCATAAAGACCTTGGTATTCAGCACTTAGGGCAAGACCAATACCTGAAATGGAATCTGTGGTTTTAAGATCTTTATCTTGGACACAAGCAAAATCTAAGTGTGGTCTAATCTTGAAATCAAAGTTGTCAATTGGGGCATATTCAAGGGCAGCAGTTAAACGCACACCTTGATCACCTTGAGCAACACTTGAATCATAGGCACTTACCCCATGGGCACCTGAGGCTACAAAGTGCTCGGAACTGTCCACATCATCAGTGGACATTTGTCCATCTATGGCAAAGTTTAAGGTGAGGGTTTTAACAAGTGGAATATCAACTGATGCTCCAAAGTTCATAAGACCATAGAAGCCGTCTTCATAAAAATCAAAGTCATCTTCTTTATTGTTAAGTTTTCCAGCGGTAAAGGTGCTATAGGCTCCTAAAAGTACATTGTTCTCAAAGAGAAAGGCTCCGGTAAGTCCTGCGTAGGCGGCATAAGTCTCTTTTGAAAAACGCACATCAAATTCTTTAAATTCATCGGTTAAATCGCGATAGCGAAGACCTGCATTAAAGTCCACGCGCTCTGTTAAGGTGCGATGGATAGGATGGCGCAAGTACATCTCATAGCTTTGATATTCACCTTGGGCACCTAAAGCTTCATACTCGCGGCCTAACTCATAGTCAGAAAGACACAAAGACACACCAAGCATGGTGGGGGCTTTGGAGATTGGCATTTCATAGTTTAGGGCGTAATTGTTTTGCTTTTCTGAAGATCTTGCATAAAAAAGGGAGAAGGTATCAGCAAAACCTAAGAGATTTCTTAATTTTACTTGCCCACCAAAGCGATATTCACCAGAGGCTTTAGTGCCATGATTGTCGGTGAAGGCATTAAAAGCCAACATACCTTTATCTTCAACGGTCACTAAAAGGTTAGGATCTACTTGATTAGTTGAATAGGTACCACGGACATTGAAAACTCCAATATCTGAGAGCTTTAAAAGCTGAGATTCAATTTCGGAGCTATTAATACTCTCATCCTCAAAATCCTTTAAGGGATTTAAAAGTAAGTTTTCTGCATAAGAGTTTAAATAGCTTTTATTGTCGATGATGATCTCTTTAATTTTAGGGTCATGGACATAGACATTTAATACGCCATTGATAATTTTCTGCTCTGGAAGATAAGCCTCAGATAAAGGATAGCCTATTTCTTGATAGTACTTGGAAACTTGAGCTAAGACATCCTCTAAAAGTGAGGCGGTGATCTCTTGGCCATAAAATTTGGAGAGGCGGCTTTCTAATTCCTCTTGAGCTAAAGCTTTTGTAACATTAGTCTCAAGGCTAATGCCATTTAAGGTTGCCGCGCTACTTTGCTGTGGCAAAGAGAACATGGCGGTGGTAAGCATACTTACAAAAAGTACGCAGGCTTTTTTAAGCTTAAAGCTTAAAAGTGGGTTTTCTTTAACATGCTTGAAAAATGCAGTCATAAATATCCTCAATCATTAATTATTTGTTATCTTGATTGAGGCAGAATTTTATAGATTGCAAAAATTTTGTTTGGCAAAGTGCTTAAATTATTTAAGATAAATTTGCACAATTAAAGAAAAGTTAATGAAATTAAAAGAAAATAAGTCAAGAAAAAAAGTTAATTTTTTTAAAGCTTACTTTAATTTTAAGAAAAAGCGGGCAAAAAGGGCTTTTTTAGCCTAAAAATTGTGCAATATTAACTAAATTAAGAGCGAAGCTTGCGATGCGCGGCGATCATCGCAAATTCATCATTTAATTTTTGCTCGGCTTTAAGCTCTTTTCTTTGAGCTTCTAAGCGATGCTTTTCAATTAAGCTTTCAATGATCTTGCGCTCTTTTTGTTTATCTAAATAAATAAGCTCTAAGCGATGGCTATTAGCCCTTAATCTTTCTAAGTCTTCTTCTTGCCTGTCAATTACCACATCAAGTTTGGCAATAAAGCTTTGATAAGAGATCATAGCGGAGGTTGCCATACCTTGAAGGCCTCGGCTTTGGAATTCATCAAGATACATAAGCCTGTAGTTTTTAATTTGCTCGATTTGTGAAATATAGCGGGCAATTTTATCTTCTTCATCACGCCAGATCTTAAGGGCTTTGCGCTCATCTTCTTGGCGTAACTCTAAAAGCTTTCCTAAAGTACGATCTCTTTGACTCATAATTAGTGAAGATGAAAATGTGAAACGATCATCGCTAAGGCTACCCCACTTAGGATAAAACAATAACGCTTAAGCATTAAAATTTTACCATCAGATTTTTTAACGCGAGGCAAAATATCTGAAAGGGCTACATAAATAAAGCTGGCGGCGGCAGCTGAGAGCGCTACGGGAAGAAGACTTTGGGCATTAGTTAAAATAAAGTGGGCACTTAGTGCTCCTGCTAAAGTTGCAATTAAAGCAGTTAGGTTAATGCAAAAAGCCTGCTCTTTTTTAAGGCCTAACTCAATTAACACTGCATAATCGCCAAGCTCTTGAGGGATTTCATGGGCCATAATGGCAAGCGTTACGGCAATACCCACGCCATTTCCAAGCATAAAAGCCCCGGCAATTAATATGCCATCACAAAAGGTATGCAAAGCGGTGCCGGAGATTAAACCTGCCCCGCCACTTGAGAAGACTTCTTGATGATGTTTGTTGTTCTTACAGGCTCCGTCATGATGATGGTGGATACTAAAGAACATCTCAAAGGCAATTAGAAGTAAAACCGTAATGAGCGCATATAAACCCACATCATGGCTGTTGGGGGCCTTTTCCATCGCCTCAGGTAAAAGATGGGTTAGGGCAAGCGTGATTAGAAGACCGGTGGCCATTAAAGATAAAGGCTTGGCGATGCGGCTTACCCTTGAAGGGCCAATTACTAAGGTTAAAAGTACACTTAAAGTTGGGGAGATAATGGCCGCAAGTACGGTTGAGAGAAGCATTAATTGTGATCCTTTATAAGTTTAAGTACCTGCAAGGCTTTTTTAGTCTCCAAAACATCATGGACTCTTAAAATCTGCGCGCCTTTTTGCGCACAAACTAAGGCGGCAGTCACTGAGCCTATGACACGATCGGAGGCCTTTTCCTCACCTGTTGCCGCATAAATCATTTTCTTTCTTGAAAGTGCGGCCACAAAAGGATAGCCTTTTGCAGTAAATTTTTCTAAATGGGCTAAAAGACGATAGTTATCGTCAGTACTTTTGCCAAAACCAAATCCTACGTCCCAAAGAATATGCCGAGGATCAAAGCCTTTGTCAACTAAAAGTGCAGTTTTTTGCTCTAAAAAGTCCATAACCTCCGCCTCTACATCGCTGTAGTGGGGATTTACCTGCATGGTTTGAGGCTTGCCTTGCATATGCATAAGACACACGGGAATGTTAAGCTCTAAGGCAGTCTCTAAAGCATGAGGGCGACTTAAGCTTCGTATATCATTCCAGATGTGGGCTCCAACCTTTACGGCTTCTTTTATAACTTCAGGTGATGAGGTATCAATGGAGATAATTGGATTTAAAGTTTGGGAGATTTTCTCCACCACAGGAATTACCCGCTCTAACTCCTCATCAACGGTAATTTCTTTGGAGCCAGGGCGTGTGGACTCACCTCCAATATCAATAATTGAAGCGCCCGCCTCTAACATTTCCTTGGCATGTGAGAGGGCTTGTTCAAGACCTTGAAAGTGGCCCCCATCTGAAAAAGAGTCGGGAGTGACATTTAAAATACCCATGATCTTAGGTTCATTAAGATCAAGGCTTCTATCTTTTAATTTAAGTTCCATAACAATTTAAGAGAATTTTGACTTTTGGGCGACAAATTTTGGGGTTTGAGCTTTAATCTCGCGAAGTTCAGGTACATTAAATGAAGCTTTAGCGCGGGGCATACTGACTTTTGCAGAGCGCTTTCTTAAAAGCCTTTGACAAAAAGTTCTCTCCCAGGCACTTTGATTGCGCATTTCATTTTTACTTTCCCAATAGTTGATAAAAGCTTGTAATTCAGCTTCAGTAAAATCCGCATTGGCAAGGCCTGAGAGTTTGGCTACATGAATAAAACTAGGACCTGGCCGCCATTCATCATGCATTTTAAAAGGCGGGGCGGGCAAGTTATTGGCCTCTTGCTCAAATAAAGGCAGAGTGATCTTGCCAAAGGGGGCACAATCTTTATCTTGAAACTCAATTAAACCATGTTCTTTAAGCTCTTCTAAGACCTTGGCACAAAATTCAAAATCACAGGGGGTCTCTTGCACTTTAGAGGAAGATCCTAAAAAGTTTGAGATCTCCATTTGTGTGGCAATTACCTCACCTCTTTCGGCCTTAAGTCTTAAATATAAAAGATACAATGATCTCGCCGCATGGGAGAGATCATGATGATTTAAAAAATTAAGCTCTGCAAGATTCAAGATAAATCCTTATCTGTCTTAAAAAGGGGGCTTAAGTCTACGAGCCTTTTTTAAGACTTGCAAGCTAAAATTTGTTTTCTTTAACTTGAGTGACTAAGCTCTCACCTTTTAAATAAGCATCGACATTCGCTAGGACTAAATTGGCCATCGCAAGGCGAGTGCTTTCGGTAGCTGATCCTATATGCGGGCTTAAAATTACATTATCAAGTTTGCGCAAGGCCTCTTCAATATGTGGCTCATGCTCAAAGACATCTAAGGCAGCCCCCTTAATCTCCTTATGCTCAAGGGCATAAATTAGATCTTCAGTATTTACAATAGAGCCACGAGCAATATTAATTAAAAAGCCTTGAGGGCCTAGAGCTTTTAAAATCTTCTTATCAATAAGGTGGAAGGTCTCTTTACTTGCAGGGATTGCTAAAATTAAGATCTCCACGTTTTTGGCCATTTCCTCAAGATTGTCATAATAGCAATATGGCACATCTTTGGGGTGGCGGGCATAGTAGGAGACCTTCATCTTAAAGGCTTCAGCACGATGGGCAATTTCAAGGCCAATGCGCCCCAAACCGACAAGTCCTACCTTTTGATGATGACAATTTGTGGCAAGCGGAAAGGCACCTTCTTGCTCCCATATACCTGCTTTAGCATAGTTGTGGCTATTTACTAAATTTCTTGTGATATTTAAAGTGTGGGCTAGAGCTAAATCTGCCACATCATCATTTAAGACATTTGGGGTGTGAGAGACTAAAACTTGATGTAAATTAGCCTCATTAATATCAATACCATCATAGCCTACACCAAAGTCGGTAATAAGCTTTAAGTTGGGGCAAGAGTCATAATCTTCTTTTTTAAACTTAGAGCCCCCAGAGGCGATAATGATCTCTGCCTCTTGCTTGGCTTTTTCAAATTCTTCAGGGGATAAATCGCGTTTTAATTTAAGTGAGCCTCTTTTTTTAAGCTCAGTGAATAAATATTCTGGGATAAATGAATTGGTGATAACTAAGATAGGTACGCTCATAGACTGCTCCTTTTTTTCTCTATTATAGGCTAAGTTTTTAGAAAAACATTAATTTAAAGTGGGTGCTTGAGGGTCCTTTGTAAGGCTTGATACAAACTTTTATTTAAATAAATCCTTGATACAAATAGATAAAAAATTTTTAAGAAAATAGTTGAATGATCGCTCAACAGTTGTATAATGCTCTTAAAGGTTGAATATATGTTCAACTATTGGAATTTGTTTGCAAGGAGTTAAAAATGCGCGTTCGTTTAGATATCAATGGTTTAGATTGCCCACACTGTGCTTTAAAGCTTGAGGGGATGATCAAAGAACACCCTGAGGTTAAAGATGCCTCCATTAACTTTGCCTCAAAGCTTCTTTTAGTTGATACCCATCAGGATGTCGATGAAGATGAGTTTGCAGAGAAGATGCAAAAAATCGCCAATGACTTTGAAGATGGCATTGAAGTCTCAGTGCGTGATTAAGCTTTAAAAGCAAAAGCTCAAGGGGTGAGATGATGTTAGGGATTATAAAAAGTATCACGCCCAAAGAGCGCTTTATCTTGGCAGGCTCTTTGGCGGTGATGGTGCTTCTTCTTATAAAAAGAGGGGAGTTGCCTTTAGTTTTAACTTTAGGTTTATTTTTTATAGCCTATATTGCGGTAGCTTACGATGTCGTAATTTCAGCTTTTAAGACTTTATTTATAAGACATCGCATGTCAGAGCAATTTTTAATGACCATCGCCACCTTTGGTGCTTTTGCCCTGCAAGATTACCCTGAGGCTTTAGCGGTGATGATCTTCTATAAAATAGGCGATATCTTCGAGGAATATGCCTCAGGAAAATCTCATGAGGAGATCACATCTTTAGTAAAATTAAAACCTTCTTTTGCAAGATTAGTAAAAGATGATGGCTCTGAGGAAATGGTAAAACCTCGCAAAGTTAAAATTGGGGATGTCATAAGAGTAAAAGCTGGCGAGGCTATTGCCTTAGATGGGGTTTTACTTAAAGGTTATGCCCAGGTAAATTTAGCAGCCTTAACCGGTGAGTCCATGCCTGTGACCTTCAAAGAAGGCGATGAAATTCCTTCAGGTGGAATTAATCTTTCACAAGTTGTAGAGCTTAAAGTTACTCGTAACTATAGAAACTCCTCAATTGCCCGTTTAATTAATTTAATTGAAGATGCTGCGGCCAATAAATCCCGCCCTGAGGCTTTAATTACCCGCTTTGCCGTGTGGTATACCCCAATTGTGGTGGCCTGTGCGGCGCTTTTGGCCTTAGTGCCATTATTTATAAGTGGGGAGAGTTGGGCGGATTGGACACAAAGAGCCTTGGTCTTTTTGGTAGTCTCCTGTCCTTGTGCTTTAGTTTTATCGGTGCCTTTATCCTTCTTTGGTGGCATTGGTGCTATTTCACGCATCGGGGTGATGGTTAAAGGCTCAATTTTTATTGAAAATTTAGCAAGACTTAAAGCCTTGTGCTTTGATAAAACCGGCACCATCACCTACGGTAAATTTAAGGTTACAGAATTTAAAGTAAAAGATGATAAGGCTTTGGCTTATCTAAAAGCTCTAGAGGAGCAAAGTACTCATCCTCTAGCCCAGGCTGCCGTATCCTTTTGCACCGAGCATTTAAAGGGACAAAGCGTGTTTAAAGCAAATGAGGTCAAAGAGATTGCAGGCTTTGGTATTGAAGGTGAAATAGACGGTCATCACGTGGTAGCTTGCAGCAAGGAATATGCTAAAAACCTGTGTGGAACTTTAGATTTATCTGCTCAAAAGCTTGGTACCGAAATTTATGTCGTTGAGGATCATAAACTTTTAGGCCTTTTTGTCTTATTTGATGAAGTTCGCGAGGATGCCCAAGAGTTATTTGTCAAGTTAAAGGATTTAGGCATTGCCACCGCGATGATAACCGGCGATAAAAAGGAAGTGGCCCAAGTGATTGCCCGGGAGCTTAATTTAAGTGAGGTTTATGCCGAGCAATTGCCAGATGACAAGCTTAAAGCCTTTAATGAGATTAAAAAGCATTATGGTTTAGTAGGTTACGTGGGCGATGGCATTAATGATGCGCCAGTTCTAGCCGCCTCAGATGCGGGTATTGCTATGGGACAATTTGGCTCAGCCTCCGCAGTTGAAGCCTCAGATGTGGTGATTATGCAAGATGAGCTTTCAAAAATCGCAAAAACTATTGAGCTTTCGCGCAAGACTTTATCCTTGGCAATGCAAAATATGATCTTTGTAATTCTAGCCAAGCTCATTATCTTAATCTTAGGTGCTTTAGGTATGGCTGGTATTTGGCTTGCCATTGTAGGTGACGTAGGACTTTGTGTATTGGCGGTGTTAAATGCTATGCGCGCTTTAACCTGGGTTAAAAACAAAGTAGATCTTAAAGAATTAAAAACTGCCGTAGTTTAAGTTAACTTAGGCTAATTTAAGTAAGCATAAGCTTACAAAAGTAAAAAAAGCTGTTATACTAAGAGCCGGTCAAAACAAATCCTAAGATAAGCCCCACAAGTAAAACTTGTGGGGCCTTTATATTTTAGATATTAAAGAAAGGGTAAGGGTTTAAGAGTTTATTTTTGGAAATTACTTAGTCTCACCATTAAACTCTTCGTCAGTTACAGGATCTAACCAAATCGGAGTATTGTTCTCAGGATTTGGGGTTAAGGCAATATGGCTCATCCAAGTGGTAGTGCCGCCGCCGTGCCAGTGCTCAACATTTGGTGGAACGACAATGACATCACCTGGCTTTAGAATATCAATCTTTTGGCCGCGGATTTGATGACGGCCTTCACCTGCTACGACAAATAAGACCTGACCTCCGGTGTGCTTGTGCCAGTAGGTTCTTGTACAAGGCTCAAAGGTGACATTAGAGGCTGGGAACTTTAAAACCTCATCCATGCCAATTAAAGGATTTAAATAAGAAGTGCCAGTGAAGTACTTGCCATAAGGATTAAGCTCACCTTGACCGAAGACGGTGTCAATGGGGGCTTTATTATACTGCTGTGTATCAGTGGCACAGGCCGAAGTGAAAATA
Source organism: uncultured Succinivibrionaceae bacterium (assembly GCA_944389835.1). GTDB lineage: Bacteria > Pseudomonadota > Gammaproteobacteria > Enterobacterales > Succinivibrionaceae > Avisuccinivibrio_A. The sequence goes on along the minus strand of CALXNU010000054.1, from coordinate 4,055 downwards.
GCAGTGGCTACTAATAAAAGGGCTAATTTTTTCATAAGATCTCCTGAGTTTTAAGCTTTAAGTTAAGTCTAAAGGCGATCATCTGTCATGTAAAATACTTATATTTTATTGGGCAAAATGCCTTTAAAGCATGAAATTAGGTACGGTTGTTTAAAAAATTAAGTCAAATGTTTTAGGGTATTTATTAATTGAGGTTTTTGAAAAATCCATTTTAAATGAGATCCTAATATCTTGTGGACTATGCAATAACTAAAATGTTATAGTGTAGCGTATGTACTACATGGAATATTTTTATGTTATACATCATTCTTTAGACAAACTAATTTACGCTCTAGCTTAAATCTCTTAAAGACGGAGTCTTATATCACCATGTTGTATAGCGTATACGCCGAATGGAAACTGGCAATTTGGGAGATGTAAAACCGGTAGGAGAAAAAGTGTCTGAAGCACGTATTTTTGCCAGTCCCGGAGTGCGTCTGTATTTCACAGTCAGAGGTTTTGAGATCATTATTCTGCTGTGCGGAGGATTTAAGGGCACGCAGGTTGCAGACATTAAAATAGCGCAAAAGCTTGCAAAGGAGCTTAATGATTACTGTGCATTTGACAAAGTTTAATATGATGGATCACCTTAATTCAGAGGAAGACTGCCGTCTGGCCCTTCAGGCAGCTTATGAAGAAGATCCCGGAGATGGCAGCCTTATCTGTGCCACATTAGGAGACATTGCGAGATTTAGAGGTATGAGCAACCTTGCAAAGAAAGCCGGAGTATCCAGGGAGAATCTTTACAGAGCCCTTTCAGGAAAGGGAAATCCTGAATTTGCTACTGTTCTTAAGGTGCTGAAAGCACTGAAGCTGGATCCTGTTTTTTAAGAGTCCCTGTGCAAAATCCTGCCACAGCTTAAGGTCTCTTAGAAGGTACGTCTTTTATCGACGGCTGACACCTAAATAGTAAGCCTCTCTCTCTCTTAAAGTCGTGAAGCTTTCCTAAGGGCATTTCTACTTTAAAGGAAGGCATAATGGCAAAAGTTATGTGACAATAAACACTTAAAATTAGTAGAAATTTTTAAACTGTAGCTCACAACTGCGGCTCATTCTTCTACTTTAATTTTTAATATTTTTAGGTAAGTTAAAAAAGTTTTTAAAGCATGAAAAAAAACCGCCCTGAGGCGGTTTTTAGAAGATACTATTATGAAAAATTAGAGAATGGCACCTAACTCTTGGCGTAAGGTGGCAGCCGCTCCCTTTAAGCCTGCCTTGCCATCGGTTATGACATAAACTGGAATGCGCTTTAAATAATCCTTAAAGCGGCCCTTATCCTCAAAGGCCTCACGGAACTTGGAGTTAACAAAGAAATCAATAAAGCGTGGCACCACACCACCTGCAATATAGACACCACCGAAGGTGCCTAAGGTTAAGGCCAAATTACCACCAAAGCGACCCATTAAGCGACAGAAGGTCTGTAAGGCCTCTAAGCAGTCAGGATCGGCTGGGTTTGAGAGGGCGCGGGAGGTAACATCGGCTGGGGTTAAACCTTCTTGCAATCTTTCATTGCGCATGGCAATGGCCTCATAGAGGTTTACAAGACCAGGTCCTGAGAGCACGCGCTCTGCAGAGACGTGACCTATTCTTGCTCTCATGGCAATTAAGATCATATCCTCACTCATATTAGCAGGGGCTAAATCAACGTGTCCGCCTTCACCTGGCAGTTGTAACCATTTATCACCAACTTTTATGACGTGACCGACACCTAAACCCGTACCTGCACCGTAGACGGCAATTGGCGCTCTAGGATCAGGCTCGCCGCCGCCAATTTTGATTAACTTGTTTCTATCAAGGCAGGTGACAGACATGGACATCGCGGTAAAGTCATTGATGACAATTAATTTTTCTAAGCCACAATTTTCTTTTAATTGTTTTTGAGAGAACTCCCAAGGATTATTGGTCATCTTGACATAATCCCCGGTAATGGGGCAGGCAATGGCAATGCAAGCGGCGCTAAAATCTGAATTAGTCTCTTGTCTAAATTTTAAAATGCAACTTTCTAAAGATTCATTTTCAAGGGCTGAATAGATAATTGGGGTAGAGATACTACCATCTGCTAAATCGCAGAGGGCCAAACGGGCATTTGTGCCACCGATATCACCCACTAAAGCCTGTCCTTGTAATTGAGTCATATATAAATCCTCTCAATCTTAATTAACAAAGTTACTAAATTTTAGCGCAGGAGAACTCAAAGTGAAGAGAAAAGGCGCGAATAATGCTAAAAAGTCCACAAAAATGCCAAATTTCTGATGTGAAAGCCTAAATTTTTTGATAAAGATCACTTAAAAAAGCTTTAAATTTTAGGCACAATTTATGCTATAGAGAGGGTGTCTGCTTTAAATGTTCGAGATGTTTTTGCGTTAAGGAGTCTTATGCTACGCTTTATTTTAAGCTTGTGCTTATTAAGTTTAGTTAAGGTTTGTGTTGCTCAATGCCAAGCAGTAGGTGTGCAAGATAAATTACCTGCCATTATATATCAAGATCAGTGCTTTGAATTGACAGGAGGGAATATTCTTTCTGGCAATTACATTATAGAAGGCAAGCTTTTTGTCAAAGCCAACAGTGAAGTTTTAGTGGCTAAAAACTCCTCGATTTTAATTCGCAATATGGGCCTATTTGAAGCGCGCGGGGCAGTAAACATCGGCAATGACAGTAAAATTGTGGCCTCAGATGACAGCGCTTTAACTGTAAGATCACAACTTAACCTTTATGATAATTCGCAGATCTTCATGTACGATAACTCGCGCGTAAGACTTGCAGGACACGTCTTTTTAAATAGTGGTAGTGAAATTCGCAAAGAGCAAGGTGCAGAGTTTACCGTCTCCTCTATTTTAGATGTTTCAGACAGTAAGATTAATATTCAAGATGGGGAGTTTGTAAATCAAGGCACGATCCGTTTGACTGCAAATAGTGAGTTTAATGCTTTCCTTGAATCTAAGCTTATCAATGAAGGCTCGTTTAGTATTGATGAGACTTCAAAGCTTACGCTTGAAAAAATGGCGATTTTTGAAAATAAACGACGCTTTGATATTTTTGGCTCCTTAGCTTTAAAAGATAATGCTCAATATTTAAATTATGGGCGCATTTGGATCCGCGACAGTGGTTTTATTTTCACTTGCCATAACAGCGGGCTTTTAAATAAACGCTTAGTACAAGTGGACGGGCAAATTTTAATGGCCGGGGATTCCAAACAACTAAATGAAGGCACCTTAAGTGTCAATGAAAAGGGCAAAGTAAGGCTTATTGAACGGGCGTATTTTATCTCCAATGCTACTTTACACAATAAAGGTAGTATCGACACGCAAGATGAGGCGATTTTTAAAAATCAAGGCGGAATACAAAGTCGCAAAAATCGCTTTGATGATTTCGCAATTTAAAAACAAAAATCCCATCAAATTTGATGGGATCGGAACATAACTTTTAAGTATCCTTTTTTAGTCGATAGCTGAGTCATCTGACTGTGAGCTACTAAAATCACCGCTCATATCATCATCACCTACAGAGCAGAGGCGGTGTAAGTGACGTGGTTGAATGACTTTTAAATATTTAGCAAAAACCTTTGCAAAAGGATCAGTAATGATCTCATCGCCGTGTAATTGGGTTAAAAAGGTCTTTTCAGTTTCGTCTGCAGGCTCTCTTAAACCCTTGTGCAGTTCCATCATAGCAGTGCCGCAAGCTTCTAAAATAGCTGATTCACGAATTGAGAACTCACCGCTTCTGCGAATACCACGGGCAAAGTGCTGATAATCATTAAACTGCTTTTCAGACTCAAAACTCATAATAAAACTTCCTAAGAATAAGAGGACTATCTTTTTGAACGCACAATTTTAGGCTAAATCTTAAGTTTAGGCAAGTAGGCAAACTTTTTGAGTGCAGCTTTTTTAACTACTAAAATTGAAGTTAAATTTTTTTAAATTTTGATTTTAAATTTAATTTTTAACTCGACTTTCCGTGAATAAAATTTAGTTCAAAGCCTTTCTAGCAAAGGCTTTCAGGCTCTTTAAAAACTTGTA
>CALXNU010000053.1 GCA_944389835.1 uncultured Succinivibrionaceae bacterium | reverse complement strand
GGAGCCGTGTGCGATAAAGTCGCACGCACGGTTCTGAGGGAGGGGCAAGGCGCTAAACGCCATCCCCTACCCCTATTACCTGTATAACATCAAATTAATTTTGCCTTACGCGAAAATAATCCTTGCATTTGATAGTTATAATTAATTATAATAACTATTAATAGATTTCATGGAGGCTTAGGCTGTGTTGTACGTAGAAGAGAGGGTGGCCTTACCTACAGGCCCTGGTTTTGATACTAAGACAATAAACAGTACCCCTTGGCTTTACTTTCGTAAGGGGCAGTCTAAGCGCGTCAACGGTAAACTTAAGCACGACTCTGTGGCTATTGGTAAAATTGTCGAGGAGCAAGAAGGCTTCAAAACGCTTATTCCAAACGATCACTATTACGAATTCGTAGCTAAAACTTTACCTCCTACTAAAGGCAAGATCGCGCATCGTGGTCGCAAACCCAGATCTAAAACCACAAGTGCCTCTGCTGAGGCAAGGCAAGGTGCCGTCTTTGCTTTTGGCTACGGTCTTGCTTGTCATAAGCTAGCCAAAGACTTTAAAATCAAACCAATCCTCGATAATGTGTTTGGACCAAAAATTGCTAATGCTATTATTGCAGCTGCCTCCTACTTAGCTAAAGCTCATGGCGGCCTCTCTGGCATGGAATATTTCACCTCTAAGCATATGTTATTTACTGACTCCGTATTGTCATCGCAACGCTTAAGTGAACTTTACCGTGAAATTACGTCAGAGCTAAGAGATTCGTTTTTTGCACAATGGATAGAAACTCGCTCTCCTGTCTCTTGTGCTTGCTATGACGTTACCTCAATCTCAAGTTACTCAACTAAAATCCCTCTCATCTGTTACGGCTATAATCGCGACAAAGAAAAGCTAGCTCAGGTAAACGTAGGCCTCTTTTGTTCTATGGATGACAAACTGCCTATCTTCCTTGATGAATACAACGGTAGCATCAATGATTTCACCAACCTCCCCTACGTGATCAATCACCTAGTGGATTTAGGCTTTAAAGGTGACATCACTTTAGTAGCGGACGGTGGTTTTGCCACTAAAGAAACCTTAGACTTCATAAGAGAGAACAGCTTTAATTACATCATCGGTGCACCGTTAGGCTTTTATCCTGGAATTAAAGATCAAGTTATCAATTGGCGGTGTCGTCCCCTTGCTGATGGAAAAAGCTTTGATTACGATGGCGATCTCATCACCTATAAAGAGACCACCATAGAAAGTGCGGGACATTCCTGTCGCCTCATAATGTACCAATCATCTGCATCTTCCTACAGGGAAAGGAGTACTCTTACCCAAGCCTTAAGCAGAGCAGAAAGCAAATTTTCAGCCATCAATAGCCTCAGCGCAAAACAGGCAAGGAGACTTGTTAAGGAGTATGACGATCTCTTTTTCGTTAGAACTTGTGATGATGGCAGTTTTGTTTGGAGTAGGAACGAGGTCGCCATAGACTATGCTACTAAGCTATGTGGTTGTTTTGCAATATTTTGTACGCGTCATGACCTAAGTCCACATGAGGTCTTAGAGCACTATCGTGCCAAAGACATGTGCGAGAAGTTTTTTGATGTTTACAAAAACGACATCATAGAAGAGCGAACTTATGTTTCAAGTCCCGAAAGCCTTAGGGGTAAGCTCTTTATTGGTTTTATTGCTCTAATCTTGCGAATAGGCTTTAGGCAAAGGCTTGGCGAAATGAGGAAAAAGAAGAGATCTAACACCCTTGATACGGTACTTATGATGCTAGAGGACATCAAGTGCCGCAAATGTGAAAATGCTTGGGTGTTGGATTCTGCTCTATCGGCGGATCAAAAGGAAATACTTAACCTTTTGGATCTTGACCTACATTATCTCGACTCTAGCAACCCCCTGAAGCACTCTTGATGAAGGGGATCGCTGATAGTTATAATTGAGACGGGGATTTAGGTTTGAGACTTAAAAAGGTGATCTAAGTAAAAGATATCCGCTAAAAGAAGCTTTTCGTTGACTATCTTGCGTTAAAATAAATAATTGCGGTTAAAGTTCAGTTTTGGTAAAAACATGCGCTGTATGCTCAAAAAAACATCAAAGACTGCACATAATGAAATTCGTTGGGGGCGCTTTTGGCTTGTTACTGCGTTTATGGCAAGCATCATTCTTATTGCCTCAATTTGTACGATAAATCATATCAATAACGAAGAGCAAGAAAGTTGTATTGAAAGACTTTATGAGGAAGGCGATGATTTAGCCACATCCATTGAGCGCGCTGTATATAATGACTTACAGCAATTGCGCTTAATTGCTAGTATGGTTTCAGAATACGACTCCTTACAAGATAGAAAACTTTGGACACAACTTGACGCTTATGAAGGAAGCGGGCTTATTTCAAGGCTTGAGCTATTGTTGCCAGATAATAGTCTTTTAGTGCATGGCGGGCGCAAAATAGATGTTACAGGTAAACTTTCTTTTGAAAAAGAAGCAAGGCATGGTTTACATATTTCAGAGCGTGAAGAGGATTTACTTATAGCTGATTCTTATATCTTAAGACAATATGCTCCGGTGGTAAAGCAAGGTAAGATTATCGCTTTACTCTGTGGTGTGGTGATCGTAAAAGATTTGCCCTTACTTTTAAATGTCAAACCCTATGCAGGAAAAGGTGAGTTGTTTGTCATAGACGCAAAGACGGGGGATTTTTTAGTTGATACTTGGCACCCCGGGAAAGTTGGCAACATTATAAGTTTAGGTAATAGAGATTCAGCTCCAGGCTATGAGGAGAAGGATTTACAGCAAGAGGTTCTTGAAGGTAAGCGCGATTATATTGTCATTACCTCAAAAACTACGCAAGAATATGCTTATTTGTTCTATAGGCCCATTGAGGTTAAGGCGTGGCGTATTGTAGTTGCCGTCCCTGAAGATGTGGTTTTTGAAAATTACTATATAATTAAGAATTTACTTAGAAACTTTCTTATCGTTGAGTTTTTATGCTTTGCCCTCTATCTTATCTGGCTTGGGCACATGGTACTTACAGTAACTAGTGAAAAACAGCGACGTCTTGATCTAATTGAGCATATTCATAAGATGGAGGTCTTGCTCTTTAACGCGCATGTCAAAGAAGAAAATATGACCTTGGCATTAAAACAACTTTGTAAGACGCTTAAAGCCGATCTTGCGGCCCTTTGTGTTTTAGATATTGAAGGTTATGACAAGCGCTATCTTTTTGAACTTGATAAAACAACCAATCTAGGTTCAGTAAAAAGCCTTGAAAGTGTGTTTAATGAACTTTATCAATGGTTTTTACAAGGCCAGGCATGTTATATGGTCTTTAATCGGGAGATCCTTAAGAAAAACTTTTCTAAAATCCCTAAGTCTATTTCAAGTCTTATTGCAGTGCCGATAAAAGATGTCGCAGACGATAAGACTATAGGTATTTTGCTTTTGGGCAATCTTGAAAAAGATGCTATTCAACAGGCTTTACTTAAAGCTTTGACTTTCAGCTTTGCGCTTTTTTGCAGTAATCTTAAAAATAGACTTATTCTAAAAGAGGAAGGCGAGCGTGATGCTTTAACCGGGGTGTATAATCGCAATCGCTTTGAAAATGATTTGCCAGGACTTTTAGGACGCTTCAAGAAGGCTTTAACTTGCGTTTATTTTGATGTAAACGGTCTTCGGGAGATGAATAATTTTCATGGTCATGCCAAAGGCGATAAGATGTTGCGCATCGTAGCCATGGAGATCCAAGCTCATTTTAATACCCCCTATATTTATCGCATCGGAGGTGATGAGTTTGTGCTTTTTGTCCCTGAAGGAAGTGAGTCTTCAATGCTAGAATTAATTAAGAAACTGTCTCATGCCCTAAAAGTTTATGGCTATCATGTAGCAGTAGGTATTAAAGAAGGACATGATATAGTCTCGCTTGCTGAGCTTATTAAAGATGCTGAAAAGAACATGTATGTAGATAAAAATAACTACTATGCAGTAAATCAGCGCTTTGTAAGAGAAAATGGGCTTTAGACGAGGTTTTTTATTTGAGCAAAAGTTTAAAATAAGTGTCTTTTTTAGGCTATTAGTTTAGAATAGCCATCTTAATTTGCAAACAGGGTAGATTTCTTGAGTTAAGGTTTTTTCAAATGACAAGAACAACAGATGATCCAATTTTTGATGATATTCGCCCTTGTCGGGATGAAGAAGTACAAACAGAAATTGCCAAAATTATTTCCGATAAAACTGTAACCGAAGGAATTTTGCGCTTTCGCTTTGGTATTTTTGCCAAAATTCTGCCCTTTATTTTCAGACCGCTTATCAAAAAGCGTTTGCAAAATATGCTAGGCCATATGAAGACTGTGGCAGATTTTCAGGATTTAGTAGCCTCTTATATGAAGCATGTCATTGCTACGACCACCGATGGTGTAACTTATAAGGGTTTTGACAAATTAGATCCAAATGAAGGTTATCTTTTTATTTCAAATCACCGCGATATCTCTTTGGATCCTGCTTTTGTGGATATGGCACTGCATACCAATCATCAAAAAACCGTAAGAATTGCCATTGGAGATAATCTTTTAAAATTACCTGCTGTAACCTCCTTAATGCGCCTTAATAAAAGTTTTATTGTAAAGCGCTCTGTGACCTCCCCGCGTGAGAAATTAAAAGAGCTTACTAAACTTTCTGAATACATAGGTCTTTCTTTACAAGAAGGACAGTCTATTTGGATTGCGCAAAAAGAGGGAAGATCTAAAGATGGTAATGATAAAACTGATGCTACCGTCTTAAAGATGCTTTATATGCATGGTAGAGCTACAAAAGAGTCATTCCCCTCTTATATGCAAAAATTAAATATCGTGCCGGTAGCCATTTCCTATGAGTATGATCCAGGTGATGTGGCTAAGGCTCATGAGTTAGATGAAAAAGAGCGCACTGGCGAATACCACAAAAAGGCCCTTGAGGATATTGAAAGTATTGTCAATGGCATTCGCGGCTATAAAGGGCGCGTAGAAATTGTCGCAGGTGAGCCTATTAAAGATGGTTTTGAAACTCCAGATGATTTAGCAAACCTTATTGATGATTTTATCTGGACACATTACAAGCTTTTCCCATCAGCCTTGATTGCAGCTCATGAAGAGGATAAAGTAAGCGCTGAGGATAAAGAAAAATTTGCCCAAAGAATGCAAAAATGTCCACCTGAGCTTCAAGATCGGGTATTATCCATGTACGCAAGACCTTGCTTTAATAGACGCAAGGCTCAATCTTCACAAGAGTAATGTTTAGGGATTTTAATGCGGCTTTTTCATCCAGTGTTTAATCAAGATGGCACGGTCTCCTTGTTTAGAGTCTCCTGCCTTTTAGTAGCACTTTTAAGTTTTATTGCTTTGGCAATTTTAAAGTTTCAAGAAAGTGAAGGGGGAGCTTTAAGTGCTAATGAGGAAAGTGTGACTGAAAGCAAGGCAAGTTCTTTTTCTCTTTTTAAAGAACAAGAAGATCCTAAAGAGGTAATTTTAGAAAATCGTAAGCTTGCTTTGACCGAACTTGAAGAGGCCTCAGAGTTTTTTAGAACTTGCGGGCTTTTAAATCAAGGTTTTGAAGGTTGTGCCTATACTTTTTCAGATAAGGTTTTAGGCTCTTTTATTCCAAAGGTTGAAGCTTTTGATGATGGTTTTTCTTTAAGCTTATTTGCCAAAGGTGCCCAGCTCAATGATCTTTGTCCTACTTTAGAAGTAACTTCCCAAAGTGGTCTTTTAGCCTTTGACAGTCAAGGCAAATTAACTGAGAGTTGTCTTTTAAAGAAGCAAAATGTGCAAATAAGTTCTTTAAGACGCTCAACTGATGAGTTGCATGGCAATCCAGCCCCTTCAGGTCGCAAGAAGATTTTAACGCAAGTGGCCGATCATACAAAAGTTTCTCAAGATCGGATTTAGCCTTAAAGGGCTATGATAGAATTTTAAGATTAAGCCAATATTTTTGGAGTTTTTATGAAGATTTCACGCAATACTGTAGCTACAGTAAATTTTGTAGTCACAGATCAAGATGGTAAAGTCGTAGGTCGTACTGATCCTAAACATCCAATTGAAGCTTTAATTGGTCATGGTTCATTAGTCATAGGTTTAGAGCAAGCCTTAGATGGTAGAGAGAAGGGCGATTCCTTCAGCACTACTTTAAATCCAGCTTTAGCCTATGGTGAAATTGATAACTCCTTAATTCAAACCATTGATAAAAGAATGTTTGGCGATTTTCCTTTAGAAGTGGGAAATGTCTTTGAGGCAGACACTAGCCGCGGTCGCGTGGGCGTGGTGGTTAAGGAAATTCGTGAAAAAGAGGTTATTGTTGATGGTAATCACCCACTTGCAGGCAAGACTTTAACATTCTTAGTGACAGTTGAGGATGTTAGAGCTGCTACCGCTGAGGAAATAGATCACGGTCATGTGCATCATGGCGGTCACTGCCCATCAGAAGAGGGTGAACATCATTGTTGCTGTGGTCACCATCATCACGACGGTGAGGAAGGCGAACATCATTGTTGCCATCACCATGATGGTGAAGAGGGCGAACATCATTGTTGCCATCACCATGATGGTGAAGAGGGCGAACATCATTGTTGCCACCACCACGATGGTGAAGAGGGTGAGCATCATTGCTGCCATCGTCACGATAAATAATTATTTATTTCAAGTTTTTTATTCAAGGCCCAAGTGTGGGCCTTCTTTTGTTTATATATTATGAAATTTATATTAAGACTTTTTCCTGAAATCTCAATCAAATCCAAGCCAGTTAGAAACCGTTTAATTAAAAATTTACAACAAAATCTTGTGAATGTAGGTCGTCATCATCAGGTGGGACTGCATGTCTATTCACAATGGGATAAGATCATTGTGCGCTTTGATGAAAATGTGACTAAAACTCAAGCTGTTACCGAGCTTTCAAGGATCCCTGGAATTCACTCTTTTATGGAAGTTGTGGAGTTTGAGTTTCAAACTCTAGAGGATATCTTTGAAGGAAGTCGTGAGTATTTAGGCCATTTAATTGAAAATAAAACCTTTGCGCTTCGCGTCAGACGCCGTGGTAATCATGAGTTTACCTCTCAGCAGGCAGAGCGCATTATAGGTGGTATGTATAAGGCCCATTATCCAAATCTAGGGGTTAATCTCTCACATCCTGATGTCACTTTAAATATTGAAATTGACTCCAATAAAGCCTTTATTATCACAGATCGTTATCAAGGTTTAGGCGGTTTCCCTGTTTCCTCACAAGGTGAGGTGATCTCCTTAATTTCAGGTGGCTTTGACAGTGGTGTGTCAACTTATAATGCCATTCGCCGCGGACTTAAAGTCAATTACCTATTCTTTAATATGGGCGGTACCGCTCACGAGATCGGTGTAAAACAAGAGTCTTATTTTATTTGGGATCGTTTTGCCTCCTCACAGCGCGTGAAGTTTACGACTGTGCCTTTTGAAAAAATCGTAGGACAAATTCTAGAGCGTACTCATCATGGTGTAAGAGGCGTTATTTTAAAGCGCATGATGGTAAGAGTGGCCTCAAAGCTTGCTAAGCGCTATGAGATAGACGGCATTGTCACAGGTGAGAGTGTAGGTCAGGTTTCATCTCAGACTTTAATTAATCTCTCCCATATTGATAAAGCCTCAGAGGTTTTAGTCTTGCGCCCGCTTATTATGAGTGATAAGCAAGATATTATTGATACTGCTCAAAGAATTGGTACGGCAGGTTTTGCAGAGTCCATGCCTGAGTATTGTGGTGTAATCTCAGATCATCCAAATGTCTGCCCTAAAGAGTCCTTTATCTTAGAGCAAGAGGCTTTAATGGATGATAATTTAGTTGAAATGGCGGTAAATGAGGCACGCACTATTGATATTAAAGACATTCCACAAGATACAGCCCGCCTTGAAACCGATGTTGAAGTAGTTGAGGATTTAAACTTCCACGATGTGGTAATTGATGTGCGCGCTCCAGATGATGCTTTGAAAAACCCATTAGTCATCGAAGGTCATGAGGTTATTACCATGCCTTTTTATAAGGTTGCACAGGACTTTGAAAGTTTAGATAAACTTAAAAGTTATGCCTTATATTGCGATCAAGGCGTGATGAGTTTGATGCAAGCTCGGCAGCTAAAAGAGATGGGCTATCATAATGTTAAGGTTTATCGCCAAAAAGGAGCTTAAGATGCGACTTACTGTTATTCCTTTTGTAGCTTTGGCAAGTTTGTGTTTAGCCTCTTGCCAAGGTGGGGTAAGTTTTGAGAGTAATTTAGATCCCAATAATGTCATTGATTATTTAAAGCCAGGATCTTTAGAGGAAGTTACCTATCAAGAATTAGGTGATAGACCATATATCTCAAAAGGCTTTGTTGCAGGCTTATCCTGTCAGGTTAAAGAGCGTGATTTTATTGCCAATGAAACTGATGCCCGCAATGATGCCCGCAATAAGGCTGTAGAGTTAGGGGCAAATGCTATTGTGTTTAACAAATGCATTAGAGTGCAAAAGACTGAGGCTTGTTTAGAGTCGGTAACTTGCTATGCTGACGCTTTGTTTGTAAAGGAAGAGGATGCAAAGTAATTTGTCCACTGACTTTTCCTGCCCGATTATAGGCTATATAAAAAGTCCTTTTGCCGATAAGTTTGCAGTGCCAAGGCAATCTGGCTTGGCACCTTCTGCAATTTCACAAATTTGTTTTTATAAGCCTTATTCAGATCCAAAAGCTTTTATTGCTCTAGAGGGCTTCTCCCACCTGCATCTTATCTTTTTCTTTGATAAGATTGAAAAAGAAGAGACTTTTCGTGCCATGGTCCGCCCGCCCCGTCTAGGTGGTAATCAGCATGTGGGGGTGTTTGCAAGTCGAAGTCCCTTCAGGCCCTCAAGAATTGGTTTGAGTGTCGTGGAGCTTGTAGAAATTAAAAAGCATGACGGTGAGATTTCACTTTTTGTAAGTGGTGCAGATCTTGTAGATGGCACACCAATTTTAGATATCAAGCCTTATATTCCTTTTGTGGATGCTAAACCTTACGCAAAAGGGGGCTTTGCCACGGAAAAACCGCCTTTAAAACAAGTAATTTTCAAAGAAGGGGTAAGGTTAAAGCTTAAATCTTTAAATACGAGAGAGCTTAAAGCCATTGAGGAGATCTTAGCTCAAGACCCCCGTCCTGCGTATAAAGCAGGTACAGAGGATGTAAAGTTATATCGGGCGCAACTTTACAATTTTGAGATCGTATTTTCTTTCCATGGTGATACTGTTTTAGTTGAGGATGTACTACAATTAAAAGCATAGAACTTAATAATAATCTTAGGATTTATCTATGCTTGCGTCTTCATATAAACATATTATTTTCGATCTTGATGGGACAATTTTTGATACTTATTATGCCAACTTAGAAGCTTTAGCTGACATGATGGAGGCAAGACATCCCAAGCTTAATTTTAAACGTGAACAATATGATCCTTACTTTGGCATACCAGGGCGCATGTGTTTACAAAAATTAGGAGTAGCTCAAGAAGAGATTGAAGCGTCCATGCAAGAGTGGGTGGGAAATCTTGAAAAGTATGTCTCAACCGTCAAACCCTTTCCTACTATGCTCTCCGTGCTCTCTTTTTTAAAAAATGAAGGTTTTACTTTAGGCATTATTACCTCAAGAATGCGCAATAGTGCTTTTAAAGGCACTTTAGGCGATTGTCTCCCAGATATTATTGCTCCATATTTTACTTATGTTATAAGTGCCTCAGATGTTAAAAGGCCTAAACCTTATCCTGATTCCATGTTGCGTTATATGGAACTTACCGGAGCAAAACCATCTGAAATCTTATTTGTTGGAGATGCTACTACCGATTTGGAGTGTGCGCACAATGCAGGCGTGGATTTTGGCCTTGCCTTATGGGGGGCTAAGATCCCCTATCATGTGCGCTGTAAGCACTATTTTTTAAATCCTTTTGATGTAGTGCAAGCGGTGTTAAAAAAGCGCGATGATCCTCAAGATAGGCTTTTTAGATGGGCAGATGAAATTCAAGCCCTAGGGCAGATTGGGGTTACCTATAGCAAAAATATCTTTGATACTGAGCGCTATGAAAGAATGCGTGAGATTGCCAAAGAGATGCTCATTTTTGCCACAGGACAAAGCGATCTTACGGTTAGGGAGTCTTTTTTATTTGATAAAGGCTATATCACCCCCAAGATTGACACTCGCGCGGCCATTTTCAATGAGCAAGGTGAGATCTTATTAGTTAAAGAGCGCCTGTCAGGGCTTTGGAATATGCCAGGTGGGTGGTGTGATGAAAATGAAACTTTAATCTCTAATACCGTAAAGGAAGTGCGTGAAGAGGCAGGTCTTCTGGTTAATGTTAAAAAGTTAATTGCCATTATTGATAGAAATCATCACAACAGTCCTCGTCTTCCTTATGGGGCTTTAAAATCATTTATGCTTTGCACTAAAGAAGAGGTTCTACCCAAGTTTTTGCCAACCGATGAAACTTTAGAGCGCGCGTGGTTTTCTTTAGAGAAGATCCCCCGCGATAAACTTCGGGTGGATACTAATACTTATGATCAAATTGTGATGTGCTTTAATGCTCATGCCAATTGCGATACTTGGCAGGCTGTAATTGAATAGTTGGAGGTCTTATGCGTTTTTTAGTTGATTTGCATACTCATACGATAGCCTCAGATCATGCTTATTCTACTATCGGTGAATATATTAATTATGCAAGTGAAACTGGCATTCAAATGTTTGCCATAACCGATCATGGTCCTGCAGTCCCGGATGCTCCGCACAAATGGCATTTTAATAATTTAAGAGTGGTTCCACGGATCGTTGATGATGTGGCAATTTTACGTGGTGTGGAGGCCAATATTACCGCAACCGGTGGTCTTGATCTTGAAGAGGCTACCTTAAAGCGCTTAGACATCGTTTTAGCAGGCTTTCACCCCTCTTTAACTCCAAGTGATAAGGTCACGCACACCGAACTTGCACTTTCAGTTATTAAATCAGGCTTAGTAGATGTATTTGCCCATCCAGGCTGGCAGATGTATCCAATTGACATGGAAGCGGTTTTAGAGTGTGCAAAAGAGAATAATGTAGCCATTGAAATTAATTCTTCCTCATCAGTGAATACGCGGCTTGGATCGCATGAAAATTGTGTGCAAATTGCTAAACTAGCTAAGAAAATTGGTAATACCATTGCTCTTGGCTCAGATGCTCATATTTGCTATTTTATGGGCAACTTTGATGAATCAGTGACAGTTATTGAAGAGGCAGGCTTAGGTTATTCAAAGGTTTTAAATACTTCACCAGTTAAAGTTTTGGAGTTTTTAGAATCAAGAGGCCATGAGCGCATTCAAGAATTGCACGAGCTCTTTGTACCAATTTCTTATTAATTAGTACAAGAATAAGGAGGAAGCTTTGGCCTTACTTCATACCTTACATCATGTCAAAAGAGACTTTAAGCTTTGGCAGCTAAATAAAAGTTTGGCTGTGGGTATTAGAAATTTAGACCTAGAGCTAAAAGATGGTGATTTTACCTTCACCCATGCCACAACTTCAATGCTAAAAGAGCTTGAAGCTTTACACCATGTACTCTTTAGAGTGCCTTTAATTAGTTGGATCCGTTGGGTCTATAAAATTCGTTGTGAACAATTAGTCTCCGTTGTCTTAAATAAGGAGGGTAAGGTTATAGGCTATGATATGTTTATCTTCAATGAGGGTGAGGTAAAAGATTTTATTTTACACGAGCCCTTCGTGGGGGTAGATCCTGCCTATCAAGGTCAAGGCTTATCTACAAAGCTTCGTCAATATTCAATTTCCTGTTATGACTTTGGGGTGTTAAGTGCCATCTCGACGGTAGCCGGGGTCGATGATATTAAAGCCATTCGCTCTGCACAAAAAGCAGGCTTTGTGATTGTTAAAGCCTCAGCTAAACCTCCTGGGCACTATATGGTGCGCTCTTTGATGAAAAAGCGCTAAGTCACATAACCTTAAAGGGGAGCATTATGAAGAATAATATTGAGTGGTGGGGTAATAATTACTTTAAGATTAATGACTTAGGTCATGTTGAGGTTTGCCCCGATCCTGATGTGCCAAAGGCTTGTGTGGATTTGGCACAATTAGTTAAAGAGAGGGAAAAACAAGGTCAGAGATTACCGGCCCTCTTTTGTTTTCCGCAATTATTAGTCCATCGTGTGCGCTCGATTAATCAAGCCTTTGTTAAAGCGCGCGAGGATTTTTCTTATAAAGGTCAGTATTTTTTAGTCTATCCTGTAAAGGTCAATCAACATCGCAGGGTCTTAGATGCCATTACTCAATCTGGGGAAAAGGTAGGCTTGGAGGCAGGATCTAAAGCTGAGCTTTTAGCGGTTTTAGCCCATGCCGGGCGTACCGGTACGGTGGTAGTGTGCAATGGCTATAAAGATGAGGAATTTATCTCTTTAGCCTTAATGGGCCAAAAATTGGGACATAAGATTTTTATTGTCATTGAAAAACTCTCAGAGCTTGATATTGTCTTAAAAGAGGCGCAACGTCTTAATGTAAAACCACTTTTGGGTGTGAGAGCACGCCTTGCCTCGCAAGGCTCAGGTAAATGGCAATCCTCAGGTGGGGACAAGTCCAAATTTGGTCTCTCTTCAACACAAATTTTAGAGTTAGTTAAAACCTTAAAAGAGCACAATCTTTTAGAGAGCCTTGAGCTTATCCATTTCCACCTAGGCTCACAAATGAGCAATATTCGCGATATTGTGCGCGGGGTCAGAGAGTCGGCAGCCTTTTTCGTGCAACTCTCTAAGCTTGATTGCAAGCTTAAATACTTTGATGTAGGAGGAGGTTTAGGCGTTGATTATGAGGGCACAAGATCCCAGACTGATTGCTCGGTAAACTATGGGCTTAAAGAGTATGCTAATAATATCGTCTTTACTATAGCCCAAGCCTGTCGTGAGCATAATCTTGAGGAGCCTGTGATTATCACCGAATCTGGGCGGGCGCTTACAGCCTATCACACGGTACTAGTTACTAATGTCATTGGTGTTGAGCAAATTGAGGTTACAGATCTAAGCTCTATTCCAGAGAACTCACCAAGTGAGATTGAGTCGATGTTTAAGACTTATCTTGAGGCCAAAGCAGGGCTTGCCAAACGCTCAGTGCGTGAGTGGCTGCATGATGGACAGATGGATTTATCTGATGTACAACAAGGCTTTAGTAGGGGGCTTTTTACCTTAGAGCAAAGAGCTTTAGCGGAAAAATTGTACCTTGGCATTTGCAAGGAAGTACAAGATCATCTTGATTTAAACAATCGCTTACATCGAACTTTGTACGATGATTTAGCAGAGCGCATGGCAGATAAGCTTTACCTTAATTTTTCACTTTTCCAATCGTTACCTGATGCCTGGGGAATTGGGCAGATTTTCCCCATTTCTCCTTTGGAGAATTTAAATCAAGAGGCAACAAGACGGGCGATTTTATTTGATGTGACCTGCGACTCAGATGGGGCAATAAAGCAATATGTGGAAGGTGAGGATGTAAAAACTACCTTAGCGCTTCCTTCTTACAATGTCGATGATCCGCCTTTAATTGGCTTTTTTATGGCAGGTGCTTATCAGGAGATCTTAGGCAATAATCACAATCTCTTTGGTGATACTGAAGCCTATGATGTCTACGTCTTTGAAGATAAAGTACAAGTAAAGCTTTCTGATGAAGGCGATACGGCTGCGGATATGTTGCACTATGTCAACTTAGATGCTGGAGCCTTGCTTAAGCTTTTTACCTCGCAAGTGCATGATTCAACCTTAGATGAAAGAGAAGCTCGGCTTTTAGTTGATTCTTTCCGTGAGGCTTTGTACGGTTATACCTATTTGGAGTAATTATGAGTACTTTAAATTATCTTGAGGATAACTCGCTTTTTTCTAATGCTTTTGGCTTTTTAAGACAGCCTTTAGTTTTTGAGCCTTACAAAAGTGATGCGCAAGTGGTTATCACGGGCGTGCCTTTTGATATGGCAACCTCAGGTAGATCTGGAAGTCGCTTTGGACCTGCCGCCATCAGGCAAATTTCAGTGCAATTGGCCTGGGAGCATCAGCGCTATCCTTGGGATTTTGATGTAAGAGATAAGCTTAAGATCATCGATTGTGGTGATTTAGTCTATGCAAGTGGCGATAGTGAGCAAATGTGTAAGCGTTTAAGTGAGCATATTGAAAAATTAGTGAAACTTCAAAAGCTTGTGGTAAATCTAGGCGGTGATCATTTCATCACCTTACCAGTTTTAAGAGGCCTTCATCAAGCTTTAGGCAAAAAGCTTAGTATCATTCATTTCGATGCACACTCAGATACTTATGAAGTAGGCTCCCGCTGCGATCATGGCACTATGTTCTATCATGCGGTAAAAGAAGGGTTAATCGATCCTGCACACTCAGTACAAGTTGGCATTCGCACCGAATACGATAAAAACTTAGCCTTCACGGTCCTAGATGGTAATAAAATTCAAGAAATGCCGCTTGTGGATGTCATATCCAAGATAAAAGACGTGGTCGCAGGCAATGAAGTGCATGTCACCTTTGATATTGATTGTTTAGATCCAGCCTTTGCTCCAGGTACCGGAACGCCGGTTTGCGGAGGTTTAAGCTCCTATCAAGCCCTTAAAATTTTAAGAGGACTTATCGGGGAGAAAATCGTAGGTTTTGATATGGTGGAGGTGGCACCTTCTTATGATAGATCTGAGATCACAGCTTTAGCGGCGGCAACTTTGACTTTAGAGATGCTTTATGTAAAAGCTGCAAGCCTGTAAGTAAAAAAACAAGGTGCTGTACTTTAGATCATCTAAAAGATGCCCAATTAATTGTACTATCGAAACTCACACCTTCGACGGTTTAGCTTTGGGCCCATCAGTATGAGTC
>CALXNU010000052.1 GCA_944389835.1 uncultured Succinivibrionaceae bacterium | reverse complement strand
TGGACTTCGACCTTGCTCTGTACAGCTGGTCCAGGGACTTTCACCCATTGGATTGCGTGCATGCCGCGCACACTAAAGAAGGCAGATCATTTAGATCTGCCTTATGCAAGCTTAAGGTTGTACTATTTAATGACTTATTGAGCTAAACCTAAAACATCACGGATAGTGAAGAATAAGTCGGTTTGATCAGTAAGACCTACTACATTTAAAGCACCTGGGCCATAGGCTGCGATGCGCAATTGAGCACCAGTGTGACCGGTATCGTCAACATCCTTGCTATTGCCATAGGAGATAGCCATTGGCACCCCATCTGCAGTCTCAACTAACTGAGTAAAGCCTGTAGAATCTGCATCTGGGTAAACAATCTGAGTTGAGTGAGCATGGTCGGCAGTTACAACTACTAAAGTATTACCATCTTTCTTAGCAAAATCTAAAGCAACTTGTACGGCCTCATCTAAATCCATAGTCTCACCGAATTGACCGCATGGATTGGAAGCGTGAGCTTGCTTATCAATAGAGGCACCCTCAACTTGGAGGAAGAAGCCATCTTCATCTACTGATAAAAGCTCAATAGCCTTTGAAGTCATTTGAGCTAAGGTTGGAACATTAGCACCGCGATCTTGATTAATCTCACACTTAACAACTTCACCAGTTTGAATGCCACCCATGATAGCTTGTGGACCCTTTAGGCGAATTGGCATATTACCTTCAGCAAAAAGACCTAAAAGTGGCTTATCTTGGTTGGCAACGTTAACCTTGGCTAAATCTTGGGCATTTTCAACTAAAGTGTAACCGCGCTCTTTGGCAACTTCATATAAAGTCTTGCCTTGATCTGCTCCTGCCTTAACAACTTCATTGAAGGTCTTAGCGCCACCACCTAAGGTTACATCTGGGCGTAAATCAAGTAATTGCTCGGTAATAGAACCTGCACCGCCATTTTCCTTGGCATTAACGGCGCAACGCTCTGAGGTTACATTAGGACCATAGCATTTGCGTTGTACAACTGAGGCGATTTGAGCGGCTGGAGTTGCATCTTGAAGCTCAGCGGTTGAAACATCACCGGTAGCCTTACCTGCCTTCTTGGCTAAATCTAATAAAGAATCATGTGGATTGCCAAAAACGTCTACACCAATTGCACCATTGTAGGACTTAACACCAGTTGACCAAGCGGTACCTGAGGCTGCAGAATCGGTTACATAATCTGGCTTTAAAGTGTCTTTGCTTAAACTGTAGTGGGTGTATTGACCGGTAAATGGTAAAGCGTCAATACCCTTAAACATACCACCTGCACCATGAGCGTAGTTACGAGCTGCGGTAATTTCGCTATCACCCATGCCATCACCAATTAAAAGAATAACATTCTTAGCGTGCTTCTTTTTGGCAAGATCTAAAACTGCTTGATAGTTGTCGGTATTGTCACCTGCTAATCTTCTAGCACCTGCAAACTCGGTAAGATTGCCACGAGCTTCTCTTTGATAAACAGCGCCATTATCAACGGCGGCAGTTGAAGAAGTTGAGCAAGCAGTTAATGCTGGGATGGAAGCCATAACGGCTAAAGCTAAAATTGCCTTGGCATGTTTTAACATTTCTTTTTCCTCTATATTTAAAGTGCTTTTAGCATAAAAGTGCCAAGTAAAGTAAAAAAGCTATATTTTGTTAAATTTATGTAAAATACATGCCAAAGAAGTCTTAAATTTTAGATAATCATTTCTCCTGTGCCTATTTTTCTTTAGTCACCAAGGAATATTTAGGAGGAAGCTTATCTAAAGATGGCCAACCTAAAATTAAGGTTTTAATAAAAGTTGCCAGTGGAATTGCAAAAAAAACGCCCCAAAAGCCCCATAACCCCCCAAAAATTAAAATGGCCGCTAAGATTGAGAAGGCATCAAGGTTCATGGCTTTGGAAAAAAGCATTGGCGTTAAAAAATTACTATCTAAAAGCTGAATGATTAAATAGACTAATAGCAGCCAAAAGAGCATCATGGAAAGTCCAAATTGCAAAAGGGCGACAATTACTACCGGAATTGCAATTAACACTGCACCCACATAAGGGATAATCACCGAAAGGCCTACGCCAAAGCCCAAAAGAAAAGCATAATTTAAATCAAACAATTGAAAAGCGGCTGTATTTACAATGGTAATAATGATGATGTGCAGCATCTTACCTCTAATATAACCTTCAATTTGCCGACTCATATGTGGCCAAAAGTGCTTGATTAAAATCTGATTATTAGGCAATAAATAAAGTCTAACCCGCCTTTGCAAAATCTCTTTGCTATAGAGCATTAAAAAAGTGAAGATCGGCACAATGACCAAATACATTAAATAGGTAAAGACATTGACCACAGAAGGCATTAATTGCGTGCGCATTAAATTTACTAAATACACCGTAAATTGAGTACGCACCGCCCGCACAGTATTAAAAATTGAGCTTTCAGTGACCATAGCCGGGATGGGCTCTGGCATATCATCGACAATTTGCCTTAGATTTTCGGTCACAATCGTATCAAAATCCCGATGCCCCGCTCCTTGATCTTCTAAAGGATGATCTGAGACTACCTCTTGACTCATTAAGACTAATGAATCATACATTTGCGCGCCCTGTCTTACGATTTGTGGCACTAAAAGTAAAAAGAGAATAAGCGCAAAACCCACAAAGGCTATCATCACCACAATAGAGGCAGCATGTCTTCCTAAAGCAAAACGGCGCATCAGAGCAATCACGCCCCAATCTAAGCAATAGGCCAAACACAAAGCCACCACTAGAGGGCCAATTAGCCACATGAAATAGTAAATTAGAATAAAGATTGCAAGTAAAACTACTGCAAATTCAATGGTTCCAGGTTGACTGAAATGGCGATGATACCAATCTTTAAATAAGCTTAACATTATAATTCTCTCTTAATTGAGCTTAAGATCATAACAAAGTACTTGCCCTCTTAGATCTCTTTTTAGATCTTTATTTTAAAAGCGCCCTTTTCCTTAAAAATCTTAAGTAAAAGAAAGTGTTAGGATTGTGATAGAAACCTTAGATCTTTTGGGCTTTTTACTTTAAGCTTAAGAAAAAAAGGAGACCCCCATGAAAGCAATACTTCCCCTAACTTTAGGACTTAGTGCTTTGTTGTTAACTGCCTGCTCAAGTTCAGCTTATTTTGATGGCAAATATGAGGCTCGAAGCTTTAAAGATTCACATGGTGCATACGCAAAAGTAAGCTTAGTCCTTGATAAGGATGACATTGTGCAAGTGGACTACGTAACCATGATGGCAGATGGCAAGATAAAAGATGAAAGTTATGGCCAAGGCTTAGAAAAGGAGATGTATGAGGCAGCGCAAGTTGCAGTTAAAGCCATGCCAATTTACAAACAAACCTTAATTGAGACCCAAGATATTGATGAGGTAGATGCCATAAGCGGTGCTACCACCTCAAATAAGCAATTTAAAGATGCCGTGAAAAAGGCCTTAAGAAAAGCGCAAAGATAAAATAGAACTAAATTTTTAAAATAAAGTCTAAGATAAAGCTTCCACCACGGAAGCTTTATACATTATCTTATAAAAAAAGACAAGGAATATTCTTTCATGCCCACAATTTGCTTTAAAAACTTAAAAAAATTAGCACAAGCTTTAACTTTAACCTTAATTGCAACAAGTCTAAGCCACAACACTTACGCCCAAGATATTTACCTACCTGAAATTGGCACTGCCGGAATGTTAGGTTTGAGTGTGCAAAAAGAAGAGCAACTTGGGAATTTTTTTATGCGCCAAGCCAGATCTGCTTTTCCTATTATTGAAGATCCGGTGATGGATGAGTATATAAGCTCCCTTGGCAATAAATTAGTCTTACATGCCGATCATGTCATGTTCCCCTTTGAGTTTTTCTTAGTCAACGATCCAAATCTTAATGCGGCAGCCTTTTTAGGTGGCAAGGTACAAATTAATACCGGTCTTTTTATTTACTCACAAACCGAAGATGAATTTGCCTCCGTACTCGCTCACGAAATCTCACACGTCACCCAACGCCATTTAGCAAGATTTATTGAAGATCAAAGTTTAAAAACCCATATGACCATAGCCTCGGTGATAGGCTCGATTGCTATGGCAATTATAAATCCGGTAGTGGGCATGGCAGCGATGAATACTACCATGGGAGCAAGTGCCCAATCGCGAATTAATTTTACCCGCGATAACGAATATGAAGCCGACCGGATCGGTATTGCCCTTTTATATCGTGCAGGCTTTAACCCTCAAGGCACCATTGATATGTTCAGAAGGCTATTGTCGATGCAAGGCAATTTAAATCCTGCCTTCACCATGTTAATCGATCACCCGCTTTCAGATATTCGTGTGGCTGAAGCGCAAAATCGTGCCGCGCAATTACCTCCGCGCAAAAACTCCACTAATCCTGACTTTTATTTAGCCAAAGCCCGCGTGGATGTGCGCTATACCAAACAAAAACCTCAAGATCTGCTACCGGTTATTGAGCATCATCCTTTAGTTAATAATAAAACCTATCAAAATTATGCCAAAGCTCTTTTACACTATGAATTAGGCAATTTAGATAAAGCCCGCGAGTGTCTTAATCAATTAGGCCCCTCCTTGCAAAATAATGTTTTTGTTATCGATCTTCTAACCGATCTTGATTTAAAGGCCAATCGCTCATCAGAGGCCATTGCAAGGCTTAAAAAGGCCTATCGACGCACCCCTAATTCATTATCTATTGTGGTAAATTTAGCTAATGCGTACCTGCAAAGCAATGATCCTAAAAATGCCAGCAAAATCTTGCGCGATTACAACACGCGCCTTAAACCTACTACTTTAACTTTAGAGCTTTTAGCCACAGCCCAAGAGAAAAACGGTGATAAGTGCTCCTCTTTACAAAGCTTAGGTAATCTTTTGGCCCTTAAAGCCCAATATGCCGCTTCCATTGGGGCTTTTAATGAGGCTTTGCGCACTTGTCGGGATCATTTAACTCAAGAGAAAATTAAAGCGCGGGTAGTTGAAATTACTAACCAACGCGCTCAAGATGAAGCTATCACTCAAGGTTAAGCTTACTTACCCAAATTTAAGATTTTTTTGACAAAGGGAATGGTAAGCTCATGTTGTGCCTCAAGGGAGGCTACATCAAGCTTATTTAAAATCGTAACTAGTGATGGCATATCTAAATTGCAGTTTTTAACTAAATAAGCTGCAACTTTACTTGGGATCTCAAAGCCCCTTCTGCGCGCCTTGATCTGCAAAGCCTTCTGACAGCTTTTCTCATCTAATCTATGCATGGGGCAGCTAATGCCATTTTCAAAACGCGTATTTAGATCATGACGATTAAAAGGCAATCTATCGGCAGAACAAGTGGCCGTAGCAATTAACACGCCCGCTTGCCTATCAAGCCAGCGATTGTAAAAGCCAAATAAACCAAGCTCCCAGGCATCATCACCGCCTAGAGCATCTACATTATCTAAAAGCACTACAGGAGGCGGCTCGACATCTAAAAGCATAGGTGAGAGCGATAAAACTAAAGATAAGTCTACATAAAAAACATTTAAAGTAGGCTTCTTTATCGTCCGAAATAACGCCGTTAAGAGATGACTTTTACCACAGCCTTTAGGTCCAAAAATATAAAATTGCTCAAAATGACGTAGTCTTACAGCTCTTTTTAAATTTTCAACCAATCTTTCATTTGGTCCGGCAACAAAAGAGTCAAAATACCCATTATCATCAATTCTAAAGGGTAATGACTCCTGCTTAGGATCAGTGCGTGAGGTTAAAATCATGAAACCAAAGCTCCTTTACGCCTGATTTTCTTCTAAGGCTACAGGATTTGCATTAACTGTTGTCACTCTTTGTACTTGAGAGTCTGGACGCTTTAAGTCTTTTGGACCTAAGCCCTTAAAACTCTTTGAGGTCTTTGTTGAATTATTTAAAGCATAGTGCCATGAGTCAAGCTTGGTAAAATCACGGGCGCGTGCCATGGTGCCATCTAAAATAGTTGGATCTGAGGAAGTCTCAATCTCAAGGATTAAAGAGCCATTATCAAAACCTTGAATGGTGTAACCTGCATCATAACCATAACTTACAAGTGATCTTTCAATAGCTTTTAAATCCTTTAAAGATTGGACATTATCAATTTTCATGCGCACAAAACCATCGCCAGGTCCTAAGTCAAAGATATCAACTTTAGAGGCTAAAACTTCCTCTTGAGCTTGTCCTGGTTTAGGATTACCACTTAAAGAGGCTAAAGTGCGGGCGATATCACCTGCGGTAAGGGTTGCAAGTTCTGAGGTCACCCCTGAGACATCAGATCCGATAAGTCGGGTGGCATCTTTAGTATAAAGATTCCATTTAACCGTACCTAAACCATTGTTATCTTCAACGGCCATAGTTAGGAAATAATCACAACCATAACGCTCTGAGGCTTTGGCAATTAAGGCATCATTGTGCATTAAAATGGTATTTACATTTACCTTTTGCACATCATCTAAATCCATTAAAGGAAGCATTAAACGATAATTTAAGCTTTGAGCATCTTGCATTAGCGCATCAGCAAAAGCGGTGACATTTTCACCTGAAACCAAAGACGATGCCGTATCACTATAATTTACCATCCACACTAAAATTGGATTGGAAAGTCCATCAAAAACGCTTAAACCTTGGGTATTGATAAAATCATCTACAGCTTGTGTGGAAAACTCTGCAACTAAAGTCCCATTTTGCTCATAAAGATTATTTAAAGCTAAAGCGGCATCTTCATAATTAGGATCTAAGGATGAGCCTAAGGTGCGTTTGGCAATTAAATCTTTAAAAGCCTCTAAAATGCTTTCATCAAGTTTTAACTCAAGATTAAGAGGCACGACTAAAGAAGCACTCTCTTGGGATTGATCCTCTAAAGAAGGCTCTTGCTCTAAAGCGCTATTATCTTGAGGCATTACTTGCGCGGCATTGCTATTTGCTACATTTATAGCCGTATTAGCGGCTACTGCTCCCATAGTTACCGGAGCGAGCATCGCCACAGTTTGTGGTGACGGATTATTTGAAGTTTGAGCACTATCCCCTACATTTACTTGAGTTTCTTGAGCGACAGTGACATTCTCTTGTGGGCTTATAACCTCAACACTTGAGTTTTCAAGGCTCGCATTTTCAATTTGGTAAGTATTAAGTTTAGGACTTTGTTGAACAGAACTTGGCTGTTGCGCTTGAGCTCCACTTATTGTTAATTCAAAACCTGAATTATTCTCGACACTTAAAGCAAGTGGACTTATGAATAAAGCTGCGATTAATCCTAATTTAGTGCGCATAGCCCTTTCCTCATGTGACAACACTTATAGCAAGACTGTGTAAGTTATCTTTTTTAGGTTAGATAAGTATTTTACAGCGCAGTTTAAAAAAACAAAACTCACAATCTACTAAAGACGATTTTTTCTCAAAAAGCTTTTTTAAAATCGTCAAACTTAAGCTCTTTCTTTTATTTAAAAAAGCCTCACATTAGGGTACAATAGCGCCACCTTATAAATCCCAAAACTTTGGGATTTTCCATCCCCACAAGAGGTTTTTTTCATGGCTAATTTAACCTACAAAGATGCCGGTGTAGATATTGATGCCGGTGAAGAGTTAGTTGAGAGAATCAAAGGACCAGTAAAGCGCACTAATCGTCCTGAAGTAATTGGCGGTTTAGGTGGCTTTGGTGCTTTAACTAAGATCCCTCAAGGCTATAAAGAGCCAGTCTTAGTTTCAGGCACTGATGGTGTTGGCACTAAATTACGCTTGGCAATTGATTTAAAGCGTCATCAAACTGTAGGTCAAGATCTAGTAGCCATGTGCGTCAATGATCTTATTGTCCAAGGTGCTGAACCTTTACTCTTTTTAGACTACTATGCCACAGGCCACTTAGATGTCGACACGGCAGCTACCGTCGTAACTGGCATTGCCAAAGGCTGTGAAATGGCAGGTTGTGCCTTAGTTGGCGGTGAAACTGCTGAAATGCCTGGCATGTATGAAACCGGTGATTACGATTTAGCAGGCTTTAGCGTAGGTGTGGTCGAGCAATCTAAGATCATTGACGGTAGCAAAGTAAAGGTAGGTGACAACTTAATTGCTTTAGCCTCCTCAGGCCCACATTCAAATGGCTATTCTTTAATTCGCAAGATTTTAGAAGTCTCTCAAGTAAAGCCATTAGAGGAAACCCTACCTTCAGGCAAATTAATTGCTGATGCTTTAATGGAGCCTACTCGCATTTACGTCAAGCCTATTTTAGAGCTTTTAAAGAGTGTTGATGTACATGCTTTAGCCCACATTACAGGCGGTGGTTTCTGGGAGAATATTCCACGCGTCCTTCCTCAAGGCACTTGCGCTGCCTGCAATGGCACATCTTGGCAATTACCTGAGGTCTTCACCTTCTTAATGGAAAAAGGAGGAGTTAGCCGTCATGAGATGTTTAGAACCTTCAACTGCGGTGTCGGTATGATTGCGGCAGTTGCCAAAGAAGATGCTCAAAAGACAATTGAGATCTTAAATGCTCAAGGCGAGAAGGCTTGGCTTTTAGGTGAGATTGTGCCAGTTGGCCAAGATGGTGCTCAAGTGACCATCAGCGAATAATTTCTTTTAAATTTACTCACAAAAGGCACCTTAAAAGGTGCCTTTAAATTCTCTTCTCAAATTTTCCTTAAAAATTTTCAAAACTTTTATTTCACACTTTAAATTTTTTTGCCATACTTCTTTTAGGCTCTAAAAAGAGCTTTCCCCCAAAAATGCTTGCACCAATTTAAAATTGCAGGTGAAATATTGCTTAACTTATGGAGGACGCTTAAGCCTTGAGCTTGCGTGATAATTATGGGTATAAATAATGCTCCCAAGGACGGGGACTTTATTGGCTATATTGACTCTCTTCAAGAGCAAAAATTACAAGATCTCAAAAACTCCATTCGTGAAGACAATGAGGTTTTAAAAGAAGAGTTACTCCAAGGCAAGCTTAAAAGTCAGAGGATTGGAAATAAAATCCAAGCGCAAATTCTAGATAATGAAAATGTAAAACCTCAAAAAACAAGAAAACCTAATTACACACTACCGCCTAATTACTCACCGCAAAGTGCCCGTGATCATCGGGTACAACCTACCCCAACTCCTGGCTCTCGAAGAGATGATCCCACAAAGCCTAAAAAGACACCTGCTTACATCAACTTTTTAATTGTCCTCTCAGCTTTTGTAACCTTTGCAGTCTTAGGTTTTGCTAAAAGCCAAGGGATTTTATCCGATACTGTCTATAACGTGGCTAATGGCATAGTTTGTTTTTACATCTTTATTTTGGTCTTTATCCTAAATAAACTTAGAAAAAATAGGAGAAAATAACATGCTCTCCCCAACCGCCCTGTGGTTTATTGCTTTTTTAGTGCTCCTTATAGCTGAAATGGGCCTTGGAACCATTTACCTCTTAGCTTTAGCCTGTGGTGCTTTAAGTGCATGTTTATGTGCTTTTTTAGGATTGAGCCTCACCTTACAATTAAGCGTAGCAGGTATAGTTACCATTATTGCCTCCTTTATTGCTTATCTTTTTAGAAGCCGCAGAAAAAACTTTGGCAAAAATTTTGAAAACTTAGATAAAGGACAAAAGGTGAGTGTCAAAACCGTGCAAGATGATGGTAGCTCTCAAGTCTTTTATCGTGGAGCCTCCTGGAGAGCGCAAAGTGCAGAAGGTCACGCCCTCGTGCCTGGTGTCTATCAAATTGACAGCATTGTCGGTCAAACTTTAATGTTAAAGAAGGAGTAATTTATGATCCCTTTAAATACCACGTTACTTGCCGCACTTATTCTAGTGTTTTTGGCCTGTCTTTTTGCCTATAAGGCCATAAAAGTTGTTCCACAACAGACCGCCTGGATTGTCGAGCGCTTGGGAAAATTTAATCGGGTTTTAAACCCTGGTTTAAACTTTATTATTCCTTTTATTGATAAAGTGGCCTACCGTCACTCTTTAAAAGAAATTCCTTTAGACACTCCCTCACAAGTGTGTATTACCCGCGATAATACTCAGCTTTCAGTAGATGGCGTGCTCTTTTTCCAGGTAACAGATCCGATGAGAGCAAGTTATGGCACCTCAAACTATGTCATTGCCATCACACAACTTGCCCAAACTACTTTAAGATCGGTTATAGGTCGCATGGAATTAGATAAAACCTTTGAAGAGCGTGATGCGATTAATTCTAATGTCGTAGCCGCTATTGATGAGGCCGCCTTAAACTGGGGAGTTAAAGTTTTACGCTATGAAATTAAAGATTTAACCCCACCGCAGGTGATCTTACAGGCCATGCAACAACAAATTACCGCAGAAAGAGAAAAGCGCGCCTTAATTGCCGCCTCTGAAGGTCGCAAACAAGAGCAAATTAATCTTGCAACCGGTGAAAAAGAAGCGGCTATCGCCCGCTCTGAAGGTGAAAAACAAGCTGAAATTAATAAAGCCCAAGGACAGGCAGCAGCCACGATTGCCATTGCTGAGGCTACCGCTCAAGCGATTTCAAATATTGCCAAAGCCACCCAAGATCAAGGCGGTATGACCGCAGTTAATTTACAAGTTGCAGAAAAATATGTAGAAGCCTTTAGCGCTTTAGCCAAAGAGGGCAATACCTTGATTGTGCCATCTAACCTTTCAGATCTTTCAAGCTTAATTGCCTCCACCATGCAAATTGTCAAAAATACTGCCAAACAATAATACTCATAAGGCTTAAAGATGTTTTTTCCAAGTTCTTTAAGCCTGTGGCTTTGCTATACTAGGCCAAATTTTTACTAAGACATTTAGGGATTTTTATGAGCTTTGACAAAGAAAAAACGGTGATTAGTATTAATACCGAAGACAAACCAAAACATAGTTTGTGTGGTGCAGTAGGACGCTTTTTATTGTTTATTGGTGCCACTTTAACTTTTATTCGCAACTTTATTGCCAATGCGGTAATGCTCTTATTAATTGTCTTTATCGTCATTGCCTATAATGCGGCGACTAGTTTTAAAGAAGAGGCCCAAGCCATCTTTGAAGGCGGTAAAGTTCAGATCCCAAATGAAGAGGTTATAAATAGCAAAATCCTCCTTCTTGATTTAAAAGGAAGTATCAGTGTCCCACCTTTAGGTACGAGTGGTTTTGCTTCGCTTCAAAGACAAATTGCCGAAAATTTAAATGGCACAGCCACCCATGAGCTTTTAGCCATTGAAAAAGCCTTAAGCTATGCTAAAGATGATGAAAATCTAGAATGCGTGTTAGTGCTTTTAGATAACCTCGCCCCCATTAATGCCGCGGTAGCCAAAAGAATTGCCACTAAACTAAAAGAGGTTCGAGACAGTGGAAAAAAGGTTATCGCCTCAGCTTTAAGCTACTCTCAAGGCTCTTATATCATCGCCTCTGCAGCAAATGAAATTGCCTTAGATCCAATTGGTGAAATAGATCTAAAAGGTCTTTCCATGCAAACTCTTTATTATCGCGACCTTTTAGATAAAGCGATGATTACCCCGTATATTTTCAGAGCAGGTCATTTTAAATCTGCCGTGGAGCCTTATCTTTTAAATGGCATGTCACAGGATGTAAAGGCTGAATATCAAGAACTTGCCAATCTTTTGTGGCGCGATTATGAAAACTCAATTAGCGAAAATCGTAAAGTCTTATCCAAAAGCCCGCTTTTACCCCCAGATGCAGCTTCCTTTACTAAAAGCTTAAGCCTTTATCATGGTGATAAAGCTTTAATGCAATATGAGAGTAATTTAGTAGATGAGCTTTTGCCTAAATCACAAATTTTAAGTGACTTAAAAGATGAGTATGGGGCAAGTGCCGAGTCTAAAATTTACCCTAAGATGATCTCCTATCAAGATTATCTTTTAGTAAAAGATCTTAAAGATCCTCGCAAAGCACAAACTAAAGTTGCCGTGCTCTATGGTTTAGGAACTATTGTCGATTTAGCTCGTGATGAGAATACTTTCTGCCCTGACAATCTCATGCCGCTTTTAGATAAGATTGAAGCTGATGGTGAATATCAAGCGGTAGTCTTATACTTAGACAGCCCAGGTGGCTTTGTTGCCCCATCTGAGATGTTAAGACGCAAATTAATTGCCCTCAAAGAAGCAGGCATTAAAGTCTATGTCTCAGTAAATGGCACGGGAGCCTCAGGTGCCTATATGATAGCCTCTGCTGCCGATAAGATTGTAGCAACCTCTGATTCTATCGTAGGCTCTATTGGTGTCTTTGCCGTAAGCTTTGGCTTACATGAGCTTTTAAATCATTTTGGTGTAAGTCAAGATGGTGTCGTAAGCCATGATCTAGCACAAATGAATGTTGCCAAACCTTTAGATCACAATCAACTTGAGATGTGGCAATTATCCGTTGATAACACCTATCAAAGATTTATAAGTGACGTGTGTCGTGGCAGACATTTAGATCCTGATGATTATCTAAACTTCGCCGAAGGCCAAGTCTTCACCGCTCATGCGGCTTTAAATTTGGGTTTAATTGATAAAGTTGGCACTTTCGATGATACCTTAAATGAAGTGGCTTCAGACTTAGACGTGACACGAGATGATCTTGAGGTAAGCCATCTTACCATTGAAGATGATCCAAACTTTGCAAGTTTTGAGAAGATCTTCTTTACCCAAAGTGCTAAATTCCTACCCCTTGAAATCGTGGATGCTTTAATGAAATTAAAAGCTCAAAGTGAATTAAAGCCTCATGAATTTAATGCCCTAAGCACGATTAGTGCCCCTAAGATCTAAAACAAAACTCATCCCGCCTTGCGCGGGATGAGATCCTTAAACCTGTAAAGCACTAGTGCCTGTTTTGGTATTGATTTTGCGCTTTGAGGCCTTTTCATATTCTTTAAGCTTATTTAGACCATAAATTAAATGATCTTGCATAGCTTTAAGCGCTTCTTGAAGATTGCCTTGTTTCATCGCTTCAATAAGCCTGTCATGAAAGACTAAAGCATCTTTAAAACCTAACATAGAATTAAGTTTTCTTTGTTGCGAGCGCATTCTATCAATTAGATTTTTAAGGTTCACCGCAAACACGCTATTGCCACAAAAATCAGCAATTAAAGTGTGAAATTGATTATCTAAACTTATAAAAGCATCGGTATTATTTAAAGCCTGATGCATTTTAAGATTAATCTGTTCAAGCTTTAAAATCGCCTCATTTAAAATAGGCTTTCTTTGTTTCATGAGCATTTGCACCGAGGACACTTCTGTAATCAACCGATAGTTTAAAACCTCTTCAAGGGTCGGTAGCGCCTCAAGGTGCTCAACCCTTGGTGAATAACTCATAAGCCTATCAAGATCTGCTGATCTTAAAAAAGTTCCTTTACCTTGTTGTGATTCTATAATGCCTAAAGCTGCATATTGTTGTAAAACCTCACGAATTGCAGATCGCGAAACTCCTAACTCCTTAACTAAAGTAGGCTCTGAGGGGATTTTCTCACCTACTTTCCAAATACCCTCGCGGATTTGCTGTTGAATATGATCAAAAATCTTTCCTGTAATAGTAGCTTTTCTCTCTTTTAAAAGCTCCTCTACCATAGAAACTCCCCCTATTGTTATTATTATTGTATAGGCTAAATTTAAACATAAAATTACTAAAGTTCCTAGAGGCGCATTAAGACAACCGCGCCTATAATCAACATTAAACCTAAAATTTGCGCTAAACCTACTTTTCTTAACTTTTGTTCTAATAAACCAAAATGGTCTATTATAAGAGAGGAGAGTAATTGACCTGCAATGCCTAACGTCATTAAAGTTGCCGCGCCCAAAATAGGCACTAACAAAGCCATCGCAATAATATAGCTTGCCCCACACACACCACCTATAAAAATCCAATAGCGACCTTGCACTTTAATTTTTAAAAAGCGCTTAACACTGTGTCTTATCAAAAGTGCTACCCCAATTAGAATTAACGCAGTAGTAAGCATTGAGATAAAAGCGCAATAAAAAACTGAACCTAACTTAAGGCGCATCTGCGCATTTAAGATCGCCTGCACAGTCATAAGCGATCCTGAAAAACAGCCTAAAAGAAAAAAGAGTACATTAAAAAGTGACAGACCTTGCGCGTGATTTTTAAGAAAAGAGAAAAATCTTAAAACAATCATCACCCCTAAAAGCATTAAGATAAGGCCCAACAGACGAATTAGATCAAAGCTTTTAAAGGGCACATTTAAAATAGCAAAATGATCAAAAATAAGACCTGACACTAACATGCCAGTCATAGTCGACAAAGACAGACCTATCATGCCAAGGCGCGGGGCTAAGATCACCGCCACCACTAAAATTACTGCCCCAAGTGGACCTGAGAGATACAAATACCAAGGAATGCTTAAAAACCCATCAAAAGATCTTAAAAAACTCTCCTGTCTTATTAGCATCACTAAAGCTAAAAGACTTGAGCCTGTGGCGCAATTAATAAAAGAGGCTAGAAAAGGTGAGTTCATTTGCGTTTTCAAATTGCCATTTGCCGCAGTTTGTAGCGGAATAAGTCCCCCAGCGCACATTGCAATTAAGGCACCTAAAAACCACATTTTTGCTCCTTGAAGTTTTTTTTAAGCTTTATGATCTGATCTTATCATGGTCTTTTAAACCAATTTGCAGTTCTCGTGCCTAAATTTTATTTGAAACTTATTGAAAACGAAGTTGAAAATCAAATCTAGCAAAATAGAGATAAGATGCCTGATAAGCAAACTTAAGTCAACTTAATTTAAACTAAAATTAGATTTAAAATTTTTATTTTCTAGAGTTAATTTCAAACTCTAAAAAGTTAGCAAAGCGCAAATGACGCTGTGTAGCCAAATTAAAATCTATATTTTCCCAAGATAATAAAAATTATCATTTCTAATATAATTATTGCTTATTTTAAAGTTTTAGGTTTTACTAAATATAACCTCTTTAAGTTCTAAAGAGCGTGGCTCTTGCCACAGGTCTTTCTTTTGATAGCTTGTTTTGGGGATCATAAGTCCCCAACCTTTTTTTATCTAGGAGGTGCATGAAAAACAATTGGTCTTTCAACTTTTCAAGTCAAGATCTAAAACTTAATGCTTGCACCTTTAAAAAAGGAGAACAAAAAGGGCAAGTTTTTAAGGAAGATGTAGCTTATAAGCTCGAAAATCCGATTGTAGATCTGATAATTAAATTGATTAGGCGGATTTTGAAAAAAATACTTCCAACATCGCCCTTTGTTGAAACTATAAAAAACTCCCAAAACGACAACCTAAAATAGGGCCCCAAAAAACAAGGAAAAGGATCTAATCCGCTAAGATCTCCTAGGATGGAAGCTTTAGGAGATCTGACTTTTGCCTTACAATAGCCTTAAATTTAAGCATTAATTTAAATGAGATGTGCTATGCCCTGTGATTTTCCAGATCCTCATGCAATTTTTGCCAATGAGTATAAAACTTCCGTTTTTATTAAAAATGTCATCAAAGCCCCCAATATTCTAGTGGGAGATTTTAGCTACTATGATGATGCGCTAAACGATCCTCGCGACTTTGAGAAAAACTGTGTACTTGTGAATCACCCATAACCTAAAGGTTAAGGGCTTCTTCCTGCTTCAAAGACTTCCTAACGGTTATCTCCACAGGC
>CALXNU010000051.1 GCA_944389835.1 uncultured Succinivibrionaceae bacterium | reverse complement strand
AGAGCAGTATGGACGGGCAAAAAAGCCTGTATTCATGCGGGTTTTCGCCGTTTCGAGCGTCATTCCCACTCGATGGTTGCAGGTGGTTTTCCTGAAATATCATACACTACACGTGAAATACCATTGACCTCATTGATAATGCGATTTGAGATCTTACCTAAAAGGTCATAAGGTAGTTCAGCCCATTTGGCGGTCATAAAATCAATGGTCTTAACCGCTCTTAAAGAGACTACATAATCATAACGACGACCATCGCCCATCACGCCTACAGAGCGCACTGGTAAGAATACGGTAAAGGCTTGTGAGACCTTATCATACCAACCTGACTCATTAAGCTCTTGCATAAAGATAGCATCAGCTTGACGTAATAAGTCTAAGTACTCTTTTTTAACCTCACCTAAAACACGCACGCCAAGACCTGGACCTGGGAAGGGGTGACGTTGCACCATCTTTAAAGGTAAACCTAAGCGCACACCAATACGACGGACTTCATCTTTAAAGAGCTCACGTAAAGGCTCCACTAACTTAAACTTAAGATCAGAAGGTAAGCCACCTACATTGTGGTGAGACTTAATGACATGAGCTTTACCCGTTTTAGCGGCAGCAGACTCAATCACGTCAGGGTAAATGGTACCTTGAGCTAAGAACTCGACATCATGGAGTTTGCGAGCTTCAGCGGCAAAGACGTCAATGAAGGTGTGACCTATGACCTTGCGCTTAGCCTCTGGATCTGAAATACC
Source organism: uncultured Succinivibrionaceae bacterium (assembly GCA_944389835.1). Taxonomy (GTDB): domain Bacteria; phylum Pseudomonadota; class Gammaproteobacteria; order Enterobacterales; family Succinivibrionaceae; genus Avisuccinivibrio_A. The sequence goes on along the minus strand of CALXNU010000051.1, from coordinate 14,943 downwards.
ACGTAATCTTTCAAGGAAAATGTCGGCTGCATCGGCATAAACGATGTTAAGGCCAAGTCCTGAGAACATCTCTTTTACTTGCTGACCTTCATTTAAACGAAGTAAGCCGTTATCAACAAAGACGCAAGTTAATCTATCGCCAATTGCTTTGTGTAAAAGTAAAGCGGTAACTGAGGAGTCAACACCACCTGAAAGGCCTAAAAGAACTTGACTATCCCCTACTTCTCGTCTAATTCTTTGCACAGCATCTTCAATGATGGCATTTTCAGTCCACATGGCATGTAAGCCACAAACATCAATTACAAAGCGACGTAAGAACTCCCCACCTTGCTTGGTGTGGGTGACTTCTGGGTGGAATTGCACACCAAAGAACTTGCGTTTTTCATCATAGATGGCAGCATATGGGCAAGTGTCGGTAGAACCTACCACTTTAAAACCCTCTGGGATTTGAGTGACCTTATCACCATGGCTCATCCAAACATCTAAAATAGCCTCACCTTCATGATCGGTAAGTCCATCAAAAAGTGGGCAAGAGTCTTGAAGCTTTACAGCAGCATAACCAAACTCACGATGGGTGGAGCCTTCAACCTTACCGCCTAATTGTACGGACATGGTCTGTAGGCCATAGCAAATACCTAACACTGGTACATTGGCCTCAAATACCCAAGTTGGAGCACGAGGTGAGCCATGCTCAGTGGTAGACTCAGGGCCACCTGAGAGCACAATGCCTTGAGGATTAAAATCTTTTAAAAGACTTAAATCAGCATCCCAAGGGAAGATCTCGCAATAGACGCCAATTTCACGAATGCGTCTTGCGATAAGCTGGGTCACTTGAGATCCAAAATCTAAAATTAAGATCTTCTCAGAATGAATATTTGAATTTTGCATAATCAATAAATTTAATTAAATATAAACCGGCACTTTTAAAAGTACCGGTAAATTGTAAGGCTTAAGCCTCATTAAGAAAGGAGTTAATTGTGGCTCTGATAGTTTGGAGCTTCTTTGGTGATGGTGACATCATGAACATGAGACTCACGAATACCAGCACCAGTGATCCTGACAAATTTAGCCTTAGTGCGTAACTCATCAATAGTAGCACAACCGGTTAAACCCATAGCAGAACGTAAACCACCCATCTGCTGATGAATGATATCACGTAATAAGCCCTTATAAGGTACGCGACCTTCAATACCTTCAGGGACTAACTTATCGGCTGCATTATCGCTTTGTTGGAAGTATCTATCAGCAGAGCCTTTGGCCATAGCAGCTAAAGATCCCATACCACGATAAGACTTAAAGCTTCTGCCTTGATAAAGCTCAACATCACCTGGGGCCTCTTCGGTACCTGCGAACATAGAGCCTACCATCACGCAATGAGCACCTGCGGCTAAGGCTTTGGCAATATCACCTGAATAGCGAATACCACCGTCGGCAATTACGGTAATGTCACTGCCCTTTAAAGCCTCAACGGCATTAGCAACCGCAGTCATCTGTGGTACACCACAACCTGTAACCATACGGGTGGTACAAATGGAACCTGGTCCAATACCAACCTTAACAGCAGAAACACCAGCCTCAGCTAAAGCAAGTGCACCTTCTGCGGTGGCCACATTACCACCGATAATTGGTAAGTCTGGATACATAGCGCGAATAGAGGCAATTCTATCTAAGACACCTTGTGAATGACCGTGTGAGGAGTCAACTAATAAAACATCCACACCTGCCTCAACTAAGGCGCGGGCGCGCTCTTCATTGTTACCAGGACCGGCCCCAATGGCAGCGCCGACACGTAAACGGCCTAAAGCATCCTTACAGGCATTTGGCTTGTTAGCAGCTTTCTTAAAGTCCTTAACGGTAATCATACCCTTTAGGCGGAAGGTATCATCAACTACTAAGACCTTTTCAATGCGATGCTTTTGCATTAAAGCGGTGACTTCATCTTGTGGAGTCTTCTCACGCACGGTCACTAATCTCTCTTTTGGAGTCATGACCTCAAAGACTTTAAGATTGTCATCATTGATAAAGCGTACATCACGGCCGGTGATAATACCTAAGAGGTTATCTTGATTATCGATAACTGGGAAACCTGCAAAGCCGTGCTTGCGGGTCATTTCGCGCACTTGAGCAATGGTGGCTTCAGGATGGACTGAAACCGGAGTTGTAACCATACCACTTTCAAAGCGTTTTACTTTTAAGACTTCTTCAGCCTGTCTTTCAATTGACATATTCTTATGGATAAAACCAATACCGCCTTCTTGGGCTAAAGCAATAGCCAGGCGGGATTCAGTTACGGTATCCATAGCTGAGGAAATCATTGGAATATTAATACGGATGTTGGCAGTAAGCTTTGTGCTTAAATCTGCAGAGCTTGGCAGAACAGTAGAATGAGCTGGAACAAGCAGAAGATCATCAAAGGTAAGAGCTTCTTCAACGATGCGTAGCATGGTGTCTCCTTTGGCGTTAAATAAACTTCACGACGTTTAATTTAACGACGCATTATATAACAAATTTGTAAAACTTTGTGAGCTAAGATGGATTTTTTAGATGATTAATTTGCCTTCATCCAAAATTTGGGTTATTTAATATTAATTTAGCTAAAAACTCTATTCTATTGTCAAAAACCTTTTAACCTTTTAAAAATAAACTCTGGAATAAACTTCACCACAAAAAAGATAAGTTTCCAAAAAGGTCTTGAGTAAACTAGATCGCGCCTTTTAAGGTAGCCTTTTAAAATATCTTGAGCAACTTCAGAGGGTTTGGCGGTAAGACATTTAGGAGTCTTTTTAAAAGCAATCATTTTAGTTGCCACATAGCCTGGAAGAACGGTCATCACCTGCACCCCACTTGCATGTAATCTTTGCCTAAGCCCTGAAAGATAAGCATTCATCGAAGCTTTAGCACTGCCATAAACATAATTTGAAGCCCTTCCTCTAAGCCCTGCCACAGAGGAAATGACGATAATAGATCCTGCCCTTTTCTTTTCAAAGGTATTAGCTGCTAGGGAGAGGATTGGAACTAAACCTGTGAAATTTACTTCAATGACTTCTTTGGCAAATTTAAGATCTGTGCGGGCTTTTTTTTGATCACCTAAAAGTCCCACCGCACATAACACCACACAAACCTCATCTTTTACTTCATTCCACAATTTTTGATGAGCCTCAAGTGAGTCAAGTGCGTCAAAATGTAAGATTTTATAATTTATGTTTTGAAAGTCTTTATCTTCTAAGAGATTGTTTTCAAGGGCCTTTTTATCACGGCATGCTAGATAAAAGCTCAAGTTTTGCAAAGAAAAAGCTTTAAGACACTCAAGTGCAATATCCGAGGCGGCACCTAAAATTAGCATTGAAGGCATCACAACTCCTTACAAAAAAGGCGCAAGATTATCTTACGCCCTTTTTATTTTAAGCCTTAAAGCTTACTTTTTCATGTAATGCGTGCCTTTTAAAATGCCAAGCACCCCTGATCTTACTGTCTCTAAAATATCGGTGACCTCATTTAAGGTCTTAATAAAATTATCGACCTCATCTGAGCTTCCTGCATATTCAATGGTATAAGTATCTTGCGTAACATCAATAATGCGAGCATGAAAAATTTCACAAATAGAGCGAATTTCATCTCGAATATTGCGATTTGGGGTTGGCATCTTCATTAACACCAACTCTCGCTCAAAACCGCCACCTTCACCATAAAGATCACTTACGCGCAACACATCGACTAACTTATGTAATTGCTTTGTGATCTGCTCGGCCTCTTCTTTATCTCCTAAAGTTAAAATCGTACATCTTGATAAAGTGCGATCTTCAGTTGGAGCTACGGTTAAGCTTTCAATGTTATAGCCTCTTTGAGAGAAAAGACCTACCACGCGAGACAAAGCACCAGCTTCATTTTCAATTAAGATGGAAATAACATGTCTCATTAGGCATCCTCCTCTTTTAAGATCATATCAGCCATTGAGCCACCAACTTTTTGCATTGGGAAGACTTTAGCATCGGTGTCCACTAAGACATCTACGATCACCAAATCATCCTTCATGGACAAAGCCTGTTGCACCACTTCATCAAGTTTTGCAGGATCACTTACCTTTAAAGCTTTATGCCCAAAGGCATCGGCTAACTTTTCAAAGTCAGGATTGAAAGTTAGATCAGTTTGACTGTAGCGTTGATGGTAGAACAAAGATTGCCACTGTCTTACCATACCTAAGGTGTGATTGTCTAAGATGAAGATCTTAACTGGAATATGATATTGCTTGCAGGTAGATAACTCTTGCATATTCATCTGGAATGAGCCATCACCGGTAAAGCAGATCACATCCCTATCTGGGAAGGCAACCTTAGCACCGCAAGCGGCCGGGAAGCCAAAGCCCATCGTGCCCAAGCCTCCTGAGGTAATAAACTGTCTTGGGGTGTCAAACTTATAAAATTGTGCCGTAAACATCTGATGTTGACCTACATCAGTAGTCACAATTGCCTGACCTTGAGTTGCCTTATACACGGCCTCAATTACCTGCTGTGGCATGATCTTATCTTGGGACTTTTGATAGGCCAAAGAGTTTTTAGCCCGATAAGTATTAATCTCATCCCACCAAGCGTCAATTTGTGGGTTTGGCTCTAAATTAGCCTCTTCTACCGCCTCATTTAATTGCTTTAACACCGCCTTACAATCACCGACGATTGGCAAATCAGCATGAACGCATTTTGAAATGGAAGCAGGGTCTACATCCACATGAATTAACTTGGCATTAGGGCAGAATTTTTTGGCATTGTTAGTGACTCTATCATCAAAGCGCACGGCAATGGCAACTACCAAATCACTATTGTGCATAGCCTCATTTGCCTCATAAGTGCCATGCATACCCACCATACCTAAGTTTTGAGGATCAGTGCCTGGGAAACCTGAAAGGCCCATTAAAGTTGAGGTTACAGGCAATTTAAAGTGATGGGCAAGTTTTAAAAGCTCAGGGGCTGCCTCTCCTTGCACCACACCACCACCGTAAATTAAAACCGGTTTTTTAGCCTCACTAATTAATTTAACTGCACGTCTTACCTGTCCTTTATGTCCAAAGACTGTAGGATTATAAGAGCGCATCTTGATATCAAGATTTTCTTTATATTCAACTAAAACTTGTGGGTTTTGGCAATTTTTTGGAATATCAACAACCACAGGACCTTTACGACCTGTAGAGGCAATATAGAATGCTTTTTGAATATTAACTTGAATATCTTCAGGTTTTTTACATAAGAAGCTGTGTTTTACTACGGGGCGTGTAATACCTACGGTATCTACTTCCTGGAAAGCATCAGAGCCAATAAGCGAAGTTGCAACCTGTCCTGTGATAACCACCAAAGGAATTGAATCACCATAGGCTGTGGCAATAGCGGTCACCGTATTAGTGGCTCCAGGTCCTGAGGTGACAATTGCACAACCTACCTTGCCTGTAGCACGGGCAAAACCATCTGCCATATGCACAGCACCTTGCTCATGACGTGCGAGATGATGGACAATTTGTTTTGAATTATAAAGTTCGTCGTAAATATCGATAACTGTGGCACCTGGGTAACCAAACATTTGAGTCACACCCAGATCTTCTAAGGTGCGCACGACAATTTGTGCGCCATTGAGCATAACCATAAAGCACCTTTTTCCTTTATCTGTTTTAAACCGCGTTCCGGCTAAAACTCCTGTAACTTTTTTGCATCAAACCGGTAAGTTTGATCCTCTGTTTAACAGGGGAGCTTTTTTTTAAGCCTTGCAAAAACTGTGTGAGTTTCGATTATATCGCGCTTAAAACCTGTGAAAAGGATAAAAACTCTCTTAAAAATAAGCCTTACCAAAAAGGTGCTTTAACTTAAAAAACTTATGCTTTATCAAAGCATAAGTTTTCTGATCTAATTTTGTGCAGACGCTTTAAAAAAGTGCGTTTTATGGCTTTGCCACTTTAAAAGAACTTAAAGCATCAGGACGGCCTTCAGTTAAAGGACTTATCACCAATCTTTTTTCTTTGAAGATCTCCAAAAGATCTAAAGCACTATGACTGCGTCTGAAGGCAACTTCCATAGGACAAAGTGGGATCACCTCAAAAAAGTGCACACTCTCACCGTTTGTTAATTTAAACTCCTGCGCATTTTGCTTAAAAGCCCCCAAAGCGGTTAACATCCCGCCGGTAAAGCAAGATAGAGGATGAGCTTTATGGCCTAAATCAAAGCTATAGCCAAAGCCTACAAACTCCTCGGTTAAACGCACAAAGGTTGCTAAATCAAACATAAGCTCCAAAGGCCAGCGATACTTTAAATCCTCATCATCTAAAGGCCACTCTTTTCTTAAGCTTAACACCAGTTCAATACGTGAGTTCTCCAAAGGATCAACGCCTTGTGGAACATTAAGCTTTCTCTCGCACAAGCCTTTGGTGATAAGTAAATTAAAGTCAGGATGTGAAGTACACTTTAAAAGTCTCACCAAACCGCGCTCTTCAACAAATTCTACTTCGCCAAAATGCTCTCTAATGTGTTTATCTAAAATACTATAATCTTCATCACTTAAAGTTTTTGTGCCTAAATTTAACTTACAAACTTTAATTAAGTTATTAATCTTAGCTAAAGTTTGAGCATCATTTAATGGCACCCGGGTTACCGCCCGCTCTAAACGAATTAAAGCTGCATCATGCTCTTCTTGTTTTATAAAACAATAAGCTACTAAATAAAGCCAAGTTGGATCATCGTGCCCTTCATCAGTGAAGGTATTTAACACATCTTGAGAACGCAATAAGCACATTTCATTGCCGGTGCGATTGTATTCATTAATTAAAGCGCGTGCTAAAAAAATTGCTAAACTAAAATCAATTTCACCTAGGCTTTCAATCTTCTTTACGATACCTTGATAGTCATTTTTCTCATCTAAAGATTGTAATTCTTCAATAAAAAGTGCTTTTTCTTGGGCATTTAACATAAATAATTCCTATCCCTATGTTAAGTTCACAAACAAAAAAGAGGGCTTAGCCCTCCTTTTATTGTATCGAAAATTTCTATTAAACGTGTAAAGAATGATCACCACGTGCGATACCGCACACGCCAGATCTTACGGTTTCAATAACCTCAGAATGCTCAGCGATAGCTTTTTGGAAACGATCTACTTCCTGTGAAGTATTCACAAATTGTACGGTCACTAAAACTGGAGTGATATCGACAATTTCAGCCCCAAAAATATCGCAAATAAACTTAATTTCCTCGCGCACATCTTGATTGACAGCTTGTAATTTAACAAACAAAATCTCTCTTTCAACTGCGCCGTCAGTATTGTCCTCATTTAAAATGGAGACTTTAATGACATTAATAAGTTTATGTAATTGCTTGGTAATTTTCTCAATAGTTCTGCCATCACCAAATAAGGTAATGGTGATCCTGGTAATGGACGGATCTTCAGTTGGAGCTGCGGTAATCGTTTCAATGTTATAGCCGCGCTGTGAGAAAAGTCCTACGACACGAGATAAAGCACCGGTCTGATTTTCAAGCAATATGGAAACAATATGGCGCATCTTCTTACTCCTCACCTAAAAACATATCAGACATGCTACCTCTTGCCTGTTGCATTGGTAACACCTTAGCATCGGTATCACAGAGAATATCTACAATATAAAGACCATCATAATTTAAAGCCCTATCAATCGCAGCTTCTAAATCCTCACGCTTTTCAACTACCTCACCATTGTGACCATAAGCTTTAGCAACAGCCACAAAATCTGGATTGTAGTTTAAATTAGTGGAGCTAATGCGGCCTTGATAGAACATTCTCTGCCACTGTCTTACCATGCCTAAGGTGTGATTGTCTAAAATAAAGATCTTAACTTTAATGCCAAACTCAAGACAGGTTGAAAGCTCTTGAATATTCATCTGGAAAGAACCATCACCGGTAATTAACACTACCTGTTCATCTGGATTTCCAACCTTAGCACCACAAGCTGCCGGGAAGCCATAACCCATAGTGCCTAAACCACCTGAGGTTAAAAGACGATGTGGCTCTTCAAATGGGTAATAAAGAGCGGTAAACATCTGATGTTGACCTACATCAGTTGCCACAATAGCTTTTCCGTTAGTGGCCTTATAAATAGCCTCTACAATCTCTTGGGGCTCAATTAACTCACCTTTGTGATAGTGTAAGCAATTTCTCTCACGCCACTTGTTAATTTGTTGCCACCAAGTATCAATAGCTCTTACATCATTGCGCAAGGAGCCGTCTTTAACAATTTCCAAAAATTGTCCTAATACAGTATCCGCATCACCGACAATTGGCACATCTGCAACTACAGTCTTGGAAATTGAGGCTGGGTCAATATCGACATGGATAATGGTAGCCGCTGGGCAAAACTTTGAGACATCATTGGTGACTCTATCATCAAATCTCACACCGATTGCAAAAATGACATCGGCCTTATCCATGACCTCATTGGCCTCATAAGTGCCGTGCATACCAAGCATACCTAAAAAGTTAGGATCGGTTCCGCTAAAGGCACCTAAGCCCATTAAAGTTGAGACTACTGGCAAATTAAAAAGCTCTGCCACTTCACGCACTTTATCCTTGGCATTGCCTAAAACTGCACCACCGCCTAACATTAAAACCGGGCGCTTGGCTTCAGCTAAAAGTTTAGCGGCACGTTTGACCTGTCCTCTATGTCCTGAAAGGGTTGGATTGTAGGTTTTCATCTTAACTTCTTGAGGCTCTGGATACTCAAAAAGTCTTTGTGGATTTACACAATCTTTTGGTACATCAATAACCACAGGACCTGGACGGCCAGTTGAGGCTAAATAAAAAGCCTGACGTAAAAACTTTGGAATATCCAAAGCGCTTTGACACAAATAGGAGTGCTTGACGATAGGACGGGTAATACCTACTGTGTCGACCTCTTGGAAAGCATCAGAACCAATTAAAGGCGTGCCTACCTGTCCTGTAATTACCACCATCGGAATGGAATCCATATAGGCGGTGGCAATTGCAGTTACGGTATTAGTAGCCCCTGGACCTGAGGTTACTAAACAGCAACCAACCTTGCCCGTACTTCTTGCATAACCGTCAGCCATATGGGCAGCGCCTTGTTCATGACGGGCTAAAACGTGTTTAATTTTGCTAGAAGATAGTAGTGCATCGTAAATATCTAAAACTGCGCCACCTGGGTAACCAAATAAATGCTCAACACCCAGATCTTCTAAAGTGCGAACTAACATTTGCGCACCAGACATCATAGTCATTAAAAGCTCCTTTCTTTTCTTCTCTTCTTACATGGTATAAAGTGTGGTGGCGAAGCTTGGACTTCGTCAATTCTTTTAAGTTAAAGTCTTCCTTTAAGCCTTAAAACCTTTTTCTAACCTCCGGTAAAAAACGTGGTACGCGACTTTTATAGTCTAAAAACTCATCTTTAAAGTCACGCTCAAGACGCTTTTCATCCACAAAAACTGCCAAAATAAAAGCAAAAATCCACATTAAAACAGGCACAATTAAAGCCCAAAGTGAATTTAAGTAACAGGCAAAACCCAAAAGGTACAAAATGATCCCAAGATGCATGGGATTACGACACATCGCATAAGGACCTGTAGTTACTAAGACTTGAGTCTCTTTCATAAGCTTTACGGGACCTAAAACCGCAGGGCCTCCCTTACCTACTTTAAACATCTCCCATACCGCCCATGAGGTAAAGAAGATCCCAAAAGCACAAGCTATCGCACTTATCACCAAGGTAAGTTTACCTTGGGGTAAGAAGTCCTCAGGTCCTATTAAAGATAAGAGAACTTGTGCAATAGGTCCTAGCACAAAAAAAGCTATAAAACCAAAACTTAAAACTAACAGATCTTTTTTTTGCATAAACTAACCTTTAAGCACCGAAGCTATCACTTGCACCGGGTGCAAGGCCTGCTTTTGCTCCATACGCTTAACTTGTGAGCGGCAGGAAAAACCTGTCACCAAACAACGCTCAAAAGGACGAGATCTAATCTCACCTTGCCAGTTTTGCCGATAAACTTGATAAGTTTCATCTTGATTTTGAGCCATATGCCCAAAAAGTCCTGCCATGCCACAGCAGGCCACCGGAACTGGTAGTAAATCAAGATTAAAAGCTCTCATCACCTCTTGCCATAAACTTACCGCTTTAGGGACCGTGGCATTTTCTGTGCAATGGCAAAATAGATAATAAGGATCTTTTAGGCCACTTGAGTTTGAAATTAAATTCTCTTTAATTCTTTGTTTGACCTTTTCATCTTGTAAAACAGAACTTAACCACTCCTCAGGTAACAAGACGTTAAAATCCCCGCGTCTGTCCTTTAAAAGCGCATTATACTCATCTCGATAGCAAATAGTTAAAGCCGGATCGTAACCTACTAAAGTCACACCTTGCATGGACAAAAGATTTAATCTTGCAGCTTGTTTACTTGCAAAGCGCACAAAAGATCTTCTATCGCCTCTTATCACCGAAAGCTTACCGTTAACATAAGGGCGCAAAAAGCCAGGCTTAAAGCCCAACTTCCTTATCACCTGTGCAAAGGCTAATAAACCTTTAACATCATAGGCTACGGTGAAAGGATCTACGACAATTAAGACCTCAACATCGGCACTTTTAACTTTCTTTAAAGAAAGATAAGGAATGTATTGTCGTGAAGCTTCATTTTTAAGCGAGAGCTCATCTAAATTAGGTAAATCAATTAAACCTAAGACCTTCTTATTAAAAGCTTTAACCAAACTTAAATTTAAAAGTTTATTAGTAAGCTTTGGCATCTTTGCAACTAAAGGAATTAACCATTCAGCATTTAAGGTTAAAAGATCCATACTAGGTCGCAAATAGCGTGAATAATAGAAAGCTAAAAAGCGTGAGTTTAGATCTGCGGCATTAACATGAGCTGGGCACTGCGTCTTACAGGATTTACAAGAGAGGCAGGTTTTAATGTACTCTAAATACTCATGATTGAAATCTTCCTTACAAAACAAAGTATTGTAAAGGCGTTTTACCAAATTGACCGGATTTAAAGGACTTTGGACTAAAGTTTTAATTTCAAGTGGGTTTGGATCATAACCGCGCTCGACCATTAAACGCAGCCACTCGCGCATTAAGGCACTATAGCCTTTAGGTGATCTTACATGATCTTTGGTGTAGCGATAGCTTGGGCACATTAAGGCGCTTTTTTGATAGGAAAAACACTGTCCATTGCCATTGCAACTTAAAGCCTGCAGGAAATTATCTTGTACCGATAAAGGCAAAGTTCTATCTAAATCACCGCGCATTAAAGAGTCAAGCGCCACTAATTGCCCATCATGCCCAAAAGACACACAAATCTTACCTGGATTTAAGCGATTATCCTGATCAAAGGCGGCTTTTATCTTACAGGCTACAGGATACAGCTCTTTGAAAAAGACTTCGCCAAAGCAGGAGCGATAGCCACGACCATGCTCACCCCACATCTGTCCGTGGTATTTATTTACAAGATTGACCACGCTTTTTGAAATTTCAATTAACTTTTGCTTATCTTCATCTAAAGTTAAATCAAGGCCTGGGCGTACATGCATTAAACCTGTATCCACGTGACCAAACATGCCATAAGGCACTTGCATTTTATCTAAGAGGTCGCGAAATTCTTTAATATAATCTGCAAGATATAAAGGAGGGACTACCGTATCTTCAGTACATGCTACCAATTTTTTGCGCCCGTGAGCGGCCCCAAGTAAGCCCACTGCCTTCTTGCGCATCGCATAAACGGCGTTAATGCCCTCTAAGGTTTCAGTCACTTGTGCCCCAATCACCCCTTTTTCAAAGGTTTTGGACATCTCATCAATTTTGGCCTTTAAAGCCTTTAATAAAGCGCGCTCTTTGTTCTCGTCAGTGCCTGCAAACTCAACGATATTAACGCCTAAAATCTCTTTGCCAGGTACTTCTTGAATATAATCTTGCGCTTTAACCCACACAGGATCTTCTTTGGCTAAATTCAAAACCTTAGAGTCTACTGTTTCAACCGAAAGCGCACCTGCCTCCACTAATAGTGGGGCTTGACGCAAGGCGGCATCAAAATCTTCATATTTAATGACCACCAATCCCCGATAAGTTGGAAGTTGGGTTAAATCTAAGGTCACTGAGCTTATAAAACCTAAAGTACCCTCCGCACCACAAATTAAGCGATGTAAATTAAGCTCATCTTCCTTTTCATTGTAGGCATGATCTAAATCATAGCCTGTCATAAAGCGATTTAACTTGGGGAAAATCTCTTGAACTTTTGCTTTTGAGGCTTTTAAAAGCTCATAGCACTTGCGATAAATCTCACCTTCAAGATTATCTTGCTTTAATTTCTCAGCTAAAGCCTCCCCCTTTACACTTTCAAAGGTCGCCACCGAGCCATCAATTAAAACCACACGCAAACTTTTAATGTGACTTGAAGTGCGTCCGTATTTTAAAGAACCCTGTCCTGCCGCATCATTTGAGACCATACCACCAATCGTGGCACGTGAGGAAGTTGAAAGCTCTGGGGAGAAAAAAAGACCATGCGGCTTTAATCTTTCATTAAGCTCATCTTTAATAACCCCAGGACCTACGGTGATCTCACGCAGATGCACATTAAGATCACCAATCTCTTTCATATAACGTGAAGTATCAACTACTACACCGTGATTTAAGCTTTGGCCATTAGTCCCAGTACCCCCACCTCTTGGCACAAAGGTTAAGGTTTTATATTGATCTTTATTTCCAAGCTTAAAGGCAATGACTAAATCTTCTTCAGTTTTAGGAAAGATCACCAAAGATGGCATACATTGATAGACAGAATTATCGGTAGCGCATAATAAACGTGAAGCATACTGATCTTCAATGTCACCACTAAACGCACTATTTTTTAATTCTGCACAATAATTTTGATATAAAGAAGAACTTTTTTGTAAATTGCCAATCCTTGGGATCACGACTTTCTCCTTGCATAAGGATTTTAAAATGAGACATCTTTGGGCAAAAAGCCACCCTAACTTTCATGCATCTTAACAAACTTAGGGCAAGATCTCGTTTTTTGCCTTACTGTGCACCAAAATAAAACACAATCCTGCGCTAAGATGATCCTAAAACTTAAAATTGAGCCCAAAACTTTTTGGCAAGATAAATAAAAAATACTGCCTCCAAAATTTGCCTATTGCGCTTACAATAACTCTAATTAACCTAAACTTTAAAGTTACAAGAGATTTAACGGAGTTTTTATGGCAACTGAATACGGTACTACTTGGTGGGGACATAAATGGCTTGATGCTTTAAGTGGCTTTGACTTTGCAAATCGCATTCCTCGCGGCAAAACCTATGCAAATACCGGCAAGGTTTTTGCCCTTAATCTTGATCTTGGGCAAGGCTTAATTAAAGCTCGCGTCAGTGGACACTATGATCCTTTTTATGCGGTGAAAATTAAAGTACCAAGGGTTGATCATAAAAAGGCCCAAGAGTTTATTGAAAAAATTGCCAGTTCTCCTAAAATTTTAGCCGCACTTTCCAATCGTGAGCTAGATCCTAAAGTAAACGACATTGCCAACGAGCTTGGCATTAATGTGTTCCCAAACAGATGGAATGATCTCTCACCTTCATGCTCTTGCCCTGATGTTGCAGTACCTTGCAAGCATATTGCCGCAGTAATTTACAAGTTAAGCCAGGAAATTGATGCCAATCCTTTCATTCTCTTCTCTTTAAAAGGCATTGATATTTTTGCAGGCCTTAAAGAATATGGTATTGAACTTGAACAAACTCAAGAAAGTGAAATTCCAACCTGGAAAGAGCTAATTTCAAAAGAAGAGTATTTACCACCTCTGCCTTTAGAGAGTTTAAATCACCTCTCCTTTAGCTCCTTTAAACCCTTACAAAACTCAATTTTAGGGCTTTTTAGTTCCACTCCTCCAGGTTATACCGAAGGCTCTTTAAAAGAGGTTTTAAATAAAGTTTTAACTCAAGCCTCCAAAACTGCTACTAAAAGACTTAGCGACAAACAAGACCGTGATCTACCGGTAATTGAGAGAGAGACTTTTTTAAAGGTCAATGCGTGGGGCAAATTACAAGTAGAGAAAGTCAGTTGGACTATCCACCCTACAGGTGCAGATCCTATCTTGCAATACCCAAAAGATCTTCCAGATGATGGCTATATAAGTGCCATGTTCTCAGGGGCCATTGATCCTAAAAGCCTTGAAGATGCCTCCTCAGAGATTGAAGCCCTATATCAAATTTGGCTTATTGCCACCAAATTAATGATTGCAGGCGATGTGATTCCCCAAATTTATGAGCCCATTGCTGATTGCTTTAGCATTCGCTGGATCCCGGCCATTATTGATAAAGAGATTAATGAGGTCACCTCTAAAGTAGGTCAGGCCCTGTTATCTTGTAAGCCTCAGTTTATTGAAATTGAAAGAGCACCTGAACAGATAAGTGCTAAAATTTTAGGCCAAATTGCCCTCTCTTTGTTTATTAATTCCTACATAAAAGAAGCCTATCACAAGCTAACCTCCAAGGTTGAAGATCAAAACCCTGAAAGAAGCGCGTTATTTTTAATTAATACTATTGATACTGAAGATTATTTAAATGGTGAATCCATAAAAATGCGCCTAGATACTTGGCTGTCACCTATTTATTTAGAGCATCTTGATTTAAAACCTATTATTATCTTGCAAGATAAATCTCAAGGAACTCTTGAAGATTTTGTCAAAGAAAAGCGCACTGTGCAGTACTGCTCTCAAGATGATGCCTTCTATGAGGCTTTTGCCGAAACGTTTGATGATGAGGATTACGATCTTGTCAATGCCTCTGAAGATGGTTCACTAAAGCCTATTTTAGGTGGCAAAATTAACTTAAGAAGTCAAAACTTAAAAGAAACTAAAAAGGCTATAGTGTCAGAGTTCATCAAAAATGATCTAAATTTGCTCAGCAAATTTGAGCATTTTTGAAATTATACCCTTCTGAAAAAA
>CALXNU010000050.1 GCA_944389835.1 uncultured Succinivibrionaceae bacterium | reverse complement strand
TACCCAGTAATGGGGGCTTACTAAAAGTGAGGCACCGACCTCACGAAACCTCGCACGTAAGTGCGTAGGTAGTTCATATATTGAGATATTATGTGATTTAGAGACAAAAAAGAGCATTAAGCTTCAAGAATTGCTGCCTAGATGGTGGAAATCATAAAAAATTATAAAATTTTAGAAAACGCCCTAAATGGGCGTTTTTGTAAAATATGCACGCAAAAGCACGCAAAAGTAAATCTTCTTTAAACCTTCCTTTTAATTTTTATTTTTCTTATCAATAACAGGCTTAAAAATTTTAAATTGTGGCACTTTTTTTACTTTACAAAAGTTTTTTAAGCGCTTATGCTAGTATTTAATGCAAACGTTTGCGGTGCACGGGATGTGAGTTTTTAAAAATGTGATGAAGTTAAAAGTTTTTAATGCAAAAACTTGAAATTTTTAATTTTTATAACTTAAAAAAGTGCTTAAAAAGCTCATAGATATTGGGTTTGTAAGAAAATTATGACTTGATCACAAATTTAAGGTAAGAATTGTAAAAATATTTCTAATTTTGGGAATAAGTCTTTATTATAGTTATGTGCACGTGCACAAAACACGTAATAAAAATTTATTTAAAAAGAGGATGTGTTAAATGAAGATCAAGACAAGCATAAGTGCCATTTGTTTAGCTGTATCTGCAATTTGCTTTGCTGCCTCCGCCCAAGCTGCTAAGATTGGCGTTTCCATGCCAACTCAATCCTTACAGCGCTGGAATCAAGACGGCTCTAATATGAAAGCTATGTTAGAGCAAGCAGGTCATACTGTTGATTTACAATATGCAGGTGATAATGATATTCCAACTCAGGTAAATCAAATTGAGAACATGATTGCCTCTGATGTTGATGTATTAGTTATTGCATCTATTGATGGTTCAGCTTTAACTGAAGTTTTAAAGGGCGCTAAGGATAAGCAAATTCCAGTTATTGCTTATGATCGCTTGATCATGAACTCCGATGCTGTTTCTTACTATGCAACTTTCGATAATACCAAAGTAGGTCGTCTCCAAGGCCAATACATTGCCGATGCTCTTGATCTTGCCAATGCCAAAGAGCCATTAAACGTTGAGTTATTCACAGGTCCTACCGATGATAATAACGTCAACTTCTTCTGGGGCGGTGCTATGGAAGTGTTAAAGCCTTACATTGATAAGGGCACTTTAGTAGTCAAGTCAGGCCAGACTGAAAAAGAGCAATGCGCTACTTTAAACTGGAACCTTGAAGAGGCTCAAAAGAGAATGGAGAACTTAATCTCTTCAGTAGGTTATGGCCCTGAAGATACTCCATTAGTTGCCGTGCTCTGCCAAAACGACGCTTTAGCCAACGGTGTAACCAACGCTTTATTAGCAACTGGCTACGATAATACCAATATCCCAGTAATTACTGGTCAAGACTGCGATAAGCCTGCTGTAAAGAACATCGTTCGTGGCTATCAATCTATGTCAGTGTTCAAAGACACCCGTACTTTAGCCAATCAAGTAGTTAAGATGGTTAACGCCATTACCGAAGGCAAGGAAGTTGAAGTTAACGATACTACCACCTATAACAATGGTACTGGTGTAATTCCATCCTTCTTGTGCGAACCAGTAGCTTGCACTAAGGACAACTACAAGGAGCTCTTAGTAGACTCTGGCTATTACAGTGAAGATGACCTTTAATTAATTTTTAAAGGTGTGGGCAAGGCTTTGGGCCTTGCCTTTAAAGATTTTGTAGGGTAAGAGAGTTTAGATGGAAAAAACACTGCTTGAGATGAGGAACATCACCAAGCGCTTTGGAAAGGTGACCGCATTATCGAATGTGAACCTTAAAGTGCGCGAGGGTGAAGTTCATGCCTTAGTAGGAGAAAATGGTGCTGGCAAGAGTACTTTGATGAATGTACTCTCAGGCATTTACCCATATGGCTCCTATGAAGGTGATATTATTTTTGATGGTAATACCTGTGAATTTCACGGCATTCGTGATTCTGAGGAAAAAGGTATTGTCATTATTCACCAAGAATTAGCTTTAGTACCTTTCTTATCAATTGCTGAAAATTTATTCTTAGGCAATGAAAGAACCGCCTCCTGGTCAGGTAAAGTTGTCGATTGGCCACGTACTTATAAAAGAGCTTCAGAGCTTTTAGAGCTTGTTGGTTTACATGAAGATCCGCGTACCTTAATTAAAGATATAGGTGTTGGTAAGCAGCAATTAGTTGAGATTGCCAAGGCTATTGCTAAAAATGTGCGTTTGTTAATTTTAGATGAACCAACCGCTTCTTTAAATGAAACAGACTCTCAGCAACTTTTAGATCTTTTAGCTGATTTTAGAACTAAAGGGATGACCTCCATTATCATCTCTCACAAGCTAAATGAGATCTCCTATATTGCAAATAATATTACCGTGATCCGTGACGGCTCCACCATTGAGACTATCTCAAATGAAAATCATGATGTAAAAGAAGATAGGATCATTGCCGGAATGGTAGGTCGTGCTTTAACAGATCGTTTCCCAAAGCGTGAGACAAAACCTTCCTCTGAAGTCTTAATGGAAATTAAAAATTGGAATGTCTCCCATCCTTTAAATCATGACAGAAAAGTCTGTGACAATGTCTCCTTGACCATTCACAAAGGTGAGGTGGTAGGACTTTCAGGCTTGATGGGTGCAGGTCGTACTGAGCTTGCTAAAAGTGTCTTTGGCAGATCCTATGGCGTAAATATTCACGGTGAGGTGTATTTGCGCGGTAAGAAAGTTGAGCTTAACACTGTACAAAAGGCCATTGATGAGGGCTTAGCTTACGTTACTGAAGATAGAAAAGGTGACGGACTTTTACTTGCGCAATCCATTACGATTAATACTACATTAGCAAATTTAGAGGATGTCTCAAATCACAGTGTCTTAGATAAAGACAAAGAGGCACTAGTTGCTGATGACTATCGGCAAAAATTAAATACTAAGACTCCTTCAGTTCGTCAATTAGTAGGTAACCTTTCAGGTGGTAATCAGCAAAAGGTCTTACTTGCAAAATGGATGTTTGCCCATCCTGATGTTCTAATCTTAGATGAACCAACTCGTGGTATCGATGTGGGCGCTAAGTATGAAATCTATTGCATCATAAACGATCTTGTAAAAGAGGGTAAGGGAGTTTTGATGATCTCCTCTGAATTGCCTGAGATCTTAGGTATGTGCGATAGAGTCTATGTGATGAATGAAGGCAAGATAGTGGCTCAAATGCCGCGCTCAGAGGCTTCACAAGAGTCGATTATGAGTGCCATTTTAAAGACATCAGATAAAAAGTAAGGGTTTTAAAAATGAGTTCCATTATTGAAATTTTAAAGCGCAATTCGCTACTGTTAGCCCTGGTTGCGGTCATGATTTTCTTTGAGATCACCATCCGTGCTACAGGCCACGGTTCGATGTTCTCACCATCTAACTTTACCAACATTATTTCACAAAACAGCTACGTGATTATTCTTGCAGTAGGTATGCTCTTTTGTATTATAGGTTGTGGTAACGTTGACTTGTCAGTAGGCTCCATCGTCGCCTTAGTAGGTGCTATTGCAGGTGTGATGATGGTCAACTGGGAGACTAATGTTTATCTTGCTATCGCAACTTGCTTGATTGTGGGTATTTTAATTGGTGCTTGGCAAGGCTTTTGGATTGCTTATGTAAGAATTCCAGCCTTCATCGTCACCTTAGCGGGTATGATGCTCTTTAGAGGCATGGCACTTTTAGTTTTAGATGGTTTGACTATCTCTCCATTTCCACCTGAGTATTTAAGATACTTTACCTCCTTTATTCCAAAAGCAAGATCAGGTGCTTTTAGCTTAACCATGGTGGTAACGATTATTTTGTGCGCCATCTACTTAGGTTTCTCAATTTACAGTCGCTTAAATAAGATTAAGAAGAACTATCAAGTAGAAGATAAAACTACCTTTATCTTCACCTTAGTGGTGGTCATAGGTGCCCTTTTAGGCTCAGGCTTCTTACTTGCAAGTAATAAAGGTATTCCAGTTATCTTAATTTTATTAACCGTAATCGTTTTAGTGTATAGCTTCTTTGCAAATCGCACCGTAGCAGGTAGAAGACTCTATGCCTTAGGTGGTAATGAAAAGGCTGCCAAGCTTTCTGGTGTAAACACTAATTTCATGCTCTTTTTCACCTACGTTAACATGGGCTTTTTAGCCGCTGTGGCCGCCTTAGTGTGCGTGGCTCGCTTTAACTCCGCAGCCCCAACTGCAGGTAATGGTTATGAGCTTGATGCAATCGGTGCTT
The DNA here is from genome assembly GCA_944389835.1 of uncultured Succinivibrionaceae bacterium. Taxonomy (GTDB): domain Bacteria; phylum Pseudomonadota; class Gammaproteobacteria; order Enterobacterales; family Succinivibrionaceae; genus Avisuccinivibrio_A. The sequence goes on along the minus strand of CALXNU010000050.1, from coordinate 11,537 downwards.
GCTTTATCGGTGGTGCTTCAGCTTACGGTGGTGTAGGCACTGTGGCAGGTGCAGTAATTGGCGCTGTGTTCATGGGTGTTTTAAATAATGGTATGTCCATTTTAGGTATTGATGCTAACTGGCAGAGAACTGTAAAAGGCTTAGTCTTACTGTTTGCTGTAGTCATCGATGTTTTATCAAAGAAGAGAGTAAAGTAAGGATCTTAATATGCAATACTTACTTGGTGTAGATTTAGGAACTTCTGGCACTAAAACAGTTTTGTTTGATACAGAAGGTAAAGCCTTAGCTTCAAAGACCATTGAGTATCCTTTATATCAGGAGAAAAATGGTTGGGCTGAGCAAGATCCTAACGATTGGTATCAAGCAACAATCGAGGGCATCAAATCCGTCCTCGCTCAAAGCAAGATTGATGCTAAAGATGTATTAGCTTTAGCTATTGCAGGTCAAATGCACGGTCTTGTGATGCTAGATGAAAAAGATGCCGTTTTAAGAAAGGCCATTTTATGGTGCGATTCAAGAACTGGCGCTCAATGTGATGAGATCACGCAATTAGTCGGCAAGAAAAGATTAATTGAGATTAATGCCAATCCTGCTCTCTCAGGCTTTACCGCTCCTAAGATTTTATGGGTGCGCGAGCATGAAAAAGATCTTTATGACAAATGCCGCACCATGCTTTTGCCAAAAGACTATGTGCGCTTTAAGTTAACCGGGGTTAAGGCTCAAGAGATCTCCGATGCCTCAGGCACTAATCTTTTAGATATAACAAATCGCGTCTGGTCAGATGAGATCTTAGAGAAATTAAATATCGACAAGAGCCTTTTACCACCACTTATTGAGTCACAGGCTATTGCAGGTCGAATTACTGCCGAAATTGCCGCTTTAACCGGCTTAAAAGAAGGCACTATTGTGGCAGGTGGTGCAGGTGATAATGCTGCTGCCGCTTTAGGCACAGGAGTTTGCAAAGAAGGTGATTGCTTTGTCACCTTAGGCACTTCAGGTGTAGTTTTTGCTCATACCACTAAGCCTTCAATTGACCCCTTAGGCAGAGTGCACACCTTCTGTGCTGCTGTGCCAAACTCATGGACTGCGATGTCTTGCACCTTAGCTGCAGGTTTATCTTTGCGCTGGATGAGAGATGAGTTTTGGAGCTTTGAGAAGGATAAGTGTGAAAAAGAAGGTTTAGAGGTTTATAACCTTATGACCGACAGTGCCTCAAAGATCCCATCAGGAAGCGACGGTCTTCTCTACTTGCCATATTTAATGGGTGAGAGATCACCAGTTTTAGATCCTGAAGCTCGAGGCGTGTTCTTTGGTTTAAGCGCCAGACACACTAAAGCTCATTTAACCCGCGCCGTCTTAGAGGGTATTACCTTATCTCAAAGACATAATCTTGAGGTTTTAAATGAGATGGGCATTGTGCCTACGACTTTAACTGCCTGTGGCGGCGGTGGCGCAAGCCCGATGTGGCGTCAGATGATTGCCAATATTTTGAAGGTTAAGGTTAACACCATTGCCTCAAAAGAGGGTCCTGCTTTAGGTGCTGCAATTTTAGCAGGTGTGGCCTCAGGCGTGTTTGCAAGCGTTGAAGAGGGTTGCCAAAAGTTAGTAACTTTAGGTACTACTGAGACCTTACCACAACAAAGTGAGTGCCAAAGATACGATGAGATTTATCATCTCTATGCAAGCCTCTATCCTTTAATGCGCCCGGCTTTCCACAAGTTAGCCTCTTTGCGCAATTTCTTAGATGAAGGCAAAAAAGAGATCTTAGATGTAAGCTCAGTTGAATTTGAGCGCTTTGGTCGGGTCATCAGTGGCATCGATACTGCAAAAGTTATTGAGGCTTTAGATAAATTACCATGCCCAGAGGCTTCAGTAGTTTATGAGCCATCAGATCCTTTACTTGAAAATTGTGGCGTCTTTGAAGATCTACAAAATCGCGTCTTTGGCGGTTTACCAATTGAAATGGGTTACTGCTCAGGACACAATAAGCTTCTAAATTGCCTTGAGTATCACAGAAACAGTGAGCTTAATATTGCAGCTACCGATGCTTATTTAATGGTCGCTCCAATGACCGCGATTAAAGATGGCATCATTGATACAGAGGCGGTGGAGACTTTCTTTGTACCAAAGGGCACCGCAGTTTTATTCTATGAGACTACCTTACACTATGCCCCATGCCATAAAGATGAAAAAGATGGCTTTAGAGTATGTGTGGTTTTACCAAAGGGCACTAATACCGCTCGTCCTCAAACTTTAGAAAAGGATGAAGAAGTTGGGTGCTTGACGCATAATAATAAATGGCTTTATGCTCATAAGGATTCCCCAGAGGGTAAGGCTCAAGTTACCCATGGTTTATTAATTGGCAAAAATTTAAGCCTCTAAATTATAAAAATGTTAGGAGAATGTAACATGCAGATGAACAATATCCCAGATGCCAAGCTTGGTATCATTGCTGTCTCTCGTGACTGCTTTATCAGAACTTTATCTGAGCGCAGAAGAGCGGCTATCGTTGCTGCCTGCCAAAAGGCTGGTGTTGAGATTGCTGAGATTAAAGTAACTGTAGAGAACGAAATTGATGCTCTCAAGGCTGTTGAAGAGGCTAAGAGTGCAGGTTGCAACAGCTTAGTAGTCTTCTTGGGTAACTTCGGTCCTGAGACTCCAGAGACTTTAATTGCCAAGCACTTTGATGGCCCATGCATGTATGTTGCTGCCGCTGAAGAGACTGGCAATGATCTAGTTGATGGTCGTGGTGATGCTTACTGCGGTATGCTCAATTGCTCATACAATTTAGGCTTAAGAAAGCTTAAGGCTTATATTCCAGAGTATCCTGTAGGTACTGCTGAGGATATCGTGGAGATGATCAAGGACTTTTTACCAGTTGCTCGTACCTTAATTGGTTTAAGCGGCCTTAAGATCATTACCTTTGGTCCTCGTCCTCAAGACTTCTTCGCTTGTAATGCTCCAATCAAGGCTTTATATGATTTAGGCGTTGAAATTGAAGAGAACTCAGAGCTTGACTTATTAGTAGCTTACAGAAAGCACGAGAACGATCCACGCATTGCAGAAGTTGTTGAGGATATGAAGGCTGAGCTTGGTATGGGTAATACTTATCCAGACTTACTCCCAAGAATGGCTCAGTTTGAGTTAACCTTATTAGATTGGGCAAAAGATCATTTAGGTGCTCGCAAGTATGTAGCCTTTGCTGATAAGTGCTGGCCAGCCTTCCCAGAGGAGTTTGGTTTTGAGCCTTGCTATGTCAACTCCCGTTTAGCCTCCCGCGGCATTCCAGTTGCCTGTGAGGTAGATATTTACGGTGCTTTATCTGAGTTCATCGGCGCTTGCATCACCAAGGATGCTGTAACCTTACTTGATATCAATAACTCTGTACCAAAGGATCTCTTTGAAGAGGATATCAAGCCACGCTTCCCACAATACAAGCTTACTGATACCTTCATGGGCTTCCACTGCGGCAATACTCCATTCTGCAAGTTAACTAAGTCCACTGAGTGCAACTTAAAGTGTGGCAAGATCAACTATCAGATCATTCAACACCGCTTACTTGAAGCCGGTCGTGATGAACCAGATTTCACTCGTGGTACCTTAGAGGGTGATATCACTGCAGGTCCAATTACCTTCTTCCGTGTTCAGACCACTCCTGATACTAAATTACAAGCTTATGTTGCAGAAGGTGAGGTCTTACCAGTTGGTACTAGATCCTTTGGTGGTATTGGTATTTTTGCCATCAATGAGATGGGTCGCTTCTATCGCCATATCTTAATTGGCAAGCGTTATCCACACCACGGTGCTGTAGCTTTCGGTCACCATGGTAAGGCTTTATTCTCAGTGCTTTCAATTTTAGGCGTTGAGGTAGGCTTTAATAGAAAGGCAGGCGATTTATATCCAACCGAGAATCCATTTGCCTAAGATTTAATCTTTCAATTTACGATCCCAAAAGCGATTTTGGGATCTTAAGTTTGTGCTAAGTTTTAGCATAAACTTAAGATTAAAGGGGTTTTTTATGAAAGTTACCGTAAAAAGCTTAGCTGAAGCTGCAGGTGTCTCACGAGGCACCGTAGATCGTGTCTTACATGACAGAGGTGCAGTTAAACCTGAGGTGGCATTGCGTATTAAAACCTTAGCCCGTGAATTTGGTTATGTGCCAAATCGTGCAGGAAGAGCTTTAGCGGCCTTTAAAACTCCTTATAAAATCGGTACTTTAATTCCAAGTATTGGCAATCGCTTTTTTGATGATGTTAAAACTGGCATTAATCAGGCTAAAGAGGAGTATGCAGATTTAGGCATTGAAGTTATCTTAAAAGAAGTACAAGGCTATGATGTCGAAGATCATTTAGAGGCGGTCAATTACTTAGTTGAAAAAGGTTGTCGTGCTTTATGTTTAGCCACCGTCGACACGCCTAAGATGCGAGATTATATTAATAAACTTTGTGATGATAATTTTAAGATCATCTTACTAAACAATGATGTTTCAGGCACTAAAAGACTTTGCTATGTAGGATCTGATTATCAAAAAGCAGGAGCGACTTGTGGGGGGATGCTTGCGATGTTCTCGCATGTAAGCTTCTATAAGATTTTAATTGTGACCGGTTCGCGTTTAATGTTAGGTCACAATCAGCGTATTCAAGCTTTTAAACAAAGTTTAATTGAAGGTAAGGTAAACTTTGAGATAGTAGCCACCGTAGAGAGCAATGACTCAGATATTATTGCGCAAGAGGAAACTCTAAAAGCCTTAAGACATGATCCTTCAATTAATTGTGTGTATGTGACAGGTGCAGGTGTTCAAGGGGTGGGGGCTGCTTTAATAGCTTTAGGTCGCACCGACTTAATGGCCATAGCCTATGATGATTTGTATACCACCAAAGAGTTAGTACAAGCTGGTATTATTAAATTTATTATTACCCAACAGCCAATCCGTCAAGGCTATCATGCCATAAAAAGGGCTTATTTAGCTTTGGCCGGGCAACTTACCGATCCTTGTGAAGATTTTATTACTGACACTATTATTAAAATTAAAGCTAATTTGTAAGCAAAATCTTTAAAGTGCGTTTGTAGAGTAGGGATTTTAGTCTATAAAAAAGCCAGGCTTACAGCACCTAAGCACTGCAAGCCTTGGAGAGAGAATTATATTTGGTCGTAAGATTGATTCTAACACACAAAATTTGTAGGCTAAAGATAATTTTTAACTTTAATTTAATTTTTGCGAAGGACCTTTAATTTTTTTGTAAAAGTTAAGTCTCAATGTGAAAATTGTTATCTCTAAGCAAGACAGCTTTTTGTTTTTTAAGTAAAATTAGCCTAAGGTTTAAATGAGATTAAAGGAGGCCTTAATGAGTGAGAATAACGTTAAATTTAGGGCCGAGAGCCTAGGTTGGAGAGATGACGATCTTATCGCCACTTTAGTTGAGCTGTGGGATGGATCAGTTAAGGCTACTCATCATTTTGTAAGTGATTTAGAGCGTGAGCAATTGCGTGTAGTGGTAAAAGAGGCCCTTTATCAAATTCAAACATTACTTGTTTGCTATAAGGGAGATACTCCAATAGGTTTTGCAGGCATTGACAATGACAAACTTGAAATGCTCTTTATCGGCAAGGATTATTTCCGTTTGGGAGCAGGTCATTTTCTTTTACAAAAAGCCATCAAAAAATATGGTGTAAAAAGAGTTAATGTCAATGAAGATAATCCTGGAGCTTATGAGTTCTATAAAAAAGAGGGCTTTGTAAAGACTGGACGCTCTGAAAAAGATGAGCAAGGACGCGACTTCCCACTTCTACACTTAGAGCTTTTAGAGTATCAAGAACAAGATTAAGCTAAAAAAAGGCCCAAAGCGCAAAACTTTGGGCTTAAATCTTGTTTATTCCCAACCCGTGTCTTCATTGTCCACTGACTCTGAATTTAATTTCATAGAGTTCCACACCTGATTAGTGATGCGGGAGACTTTTGAAGAGGTAGGTTTCACAAAATAGGCTTTCTCTAGCTTCTCTTGACTTAAGTTTATTGAAGGATTGCTCTTTAAATCCTCACCTAATATGGCTAAAGCAGGTTTTACAGGGATTATATACTTAGTCTCATGCGAGATCTCAGCTGCCACATCCCCTTGCATTAAGTAATTAAACCAGGCCATAGCCTCATCATAATTCTCGGCATTACGTGGCACTACCCAGCAGTCAAACCACAAAAGTGAGCCTTCCTTTGGAAAGACATAGTCAATGGTAATGTTTTGCTTAGCTTTCTTTGCTCTGTCGGCTGCTTGCAAAATATCACCTGAATACCCAATGGCTACACAAATCTCACCTGAGGCTAAATCATTAATGTAGCGTGAAGAGTGATAGTAGGCAACGTTTGAGGCTAAATCGGTTAAGATCTTCTCAGCTTCGCGATAATCCTCGCGGTTCTCTGAGGCAGGATCTTTGCCCAAATAGTGCATGGTGGCAGAGATTACTTCCACAGGGGAGTCTAAAACTGCAATGCCACATTGCTTTAATTTATCTGAATTTTCTTTTTTAAACAGTAAGTCCCAAGAGTCTACTTTATAGTCTTTGCCAAAAATTTCGGCAATTTTCTCTTTGTTATAGCCAATACCTAAGGTAATTTCGGTATAAGGATAGGCATAAGTATTGCCTTCATCTAAAGCAGCTAAAAGCTTTAGGCGATTTTCATCTAAGTTTTGCCAATTTGGGATCTTGTTATGATCAATTGGAACAATTGCACCTGCTTTGGCAAGACGTGGTACGTAATAGGAGGTCATCATGACCGCATCAAAACCACTATGACCTGATAAAAGTCTTGCCTCTACTAACTCATTTGAGTCAAAAAGGGCATAATTTGGTTTAAGAGAAGTGGCCTTTTCAAAGTTTTGCACAGTATTTTCTGCAATATAATCACTCCAATTCCAAATGTTAATATCTTCAGCAAGAGCGCTAGTGGCTAAAGTTAAGCTTGAGGCTAAACATGTACCTAAGAGAAATTTTTGCATGGTCAAATGATCTCCTAATTAAAATCTCATAAGCAAAAAAGGTCTAAGCCTTAAAAATTAAGGCTATGATAGCACAGTTAGCTTAAGACTATTTAAATTAGACTTTGAGCTAATGTTTTTAGGGCTTTTTGATCTTCTTCGGTGTTTTTTTCAAAATCAAGCTTGCCAATGATGCTTACAAAGACAGCTAAAAGCTTAGGATTAAACGAGCCACATTGTCCGGTGACCATCATATTAATCGCCTCTTCTTTGGAAAAAGCCCGCTTATAGCACCTCTCTTGAGTTAGGGCGTCATAGACATCGGCTAAGCCTACCACTTGTGCTTCAATGGAGATCTCATCACCTTTAAGGCCATCAGGGTAACCTTTGCCATCATAGCGCTCATGATGGTGCAAACAGATATCATAAGCATAACGCATGATAGGGTTTGACTCATCAATATTAATTTTAGAGATAATTTCCGCACCCTTTTTAGAGTGAGTTTTAATTACCTCATACTCCTCAGGGGTAAGTTTGCCAGGTTTGTTTAAAATTAAATCGGAAATGGCAATTTTTCCTACATCATGCAAGATACTTGCATAGGAGATAAGCTCGATTTTTTCATCGGAAAAATCCGCGCAACCCTCATAGCCAATCTCACGCATTTTGCGCAAAATAGCGCGGGTTAAGGAGCGAATATTTTGGACATGTTCACCCACCTCGCCTGATCTAAATTCAATGGCTAAAGCTAAGGTTGTGATAACTTTTACGTTAAGCTCGGCAAAATCGCGGGTTTTCTTTTCAATGATTACGCGTTGTTTTAAGTTGGTGTACTCAAGGGATCTTCTAGTTAAAAAAAGCTCAACTTGCGAGCTGACGCGCTTTTTTAAGAAAGCGGCATTAAAAGGTTTTTCAATAACGTCGGTGATCCCCAAGTCATCATTGACAAAGTTTGAAATGGCATCAGCTTGTGCCGTGACGATAAAAATTGGGACACTTTTTAGAAGATTTAGGTTACGCACCTCATGCAAAAATTCAATGGCATCCATAACCGGCATTACTTTATCAAGTAACACTGCACAGATCTCATCATTGTGCTCTTTTACATAATTTAGTGCCTCAAGGCCATTGCTAGATTCGACAATGGTGAAGCGATCTAAAAAATTTAAACGTAAAATCTCACGATTCATCTCGTTATCATCAACGATAAGCAGGGTTTGAGGAGTATTAAGAGGCATAATTAAAGACTCCTTAAAATTTCCAGAGTTTTACGCTGTAAATCTAAAGCGTGCTGATAGAGCATCGGGATGATTTCAGGCTTTTTATCTCTTAGCGCATCAACAATATAAGAGTAGGCACTTGATAGGGAATAAAGACCTAAATTGGCGGTGATCCCTTTTAAAGTATGGGCAAGATTTAAAAGTTTTTGCTCATCTGACATAATTTGCGCATTAGAAAAAGCTTGAACATTTTCATCAGTGCACAAACGGCGCAAATATTTAAGGTATATAAGCTCGTGCCCTGCAAAGCGCTCTAAAGCACCTTGAACATCAATATCAAGCTTAGTTGGTAACTCCTTAAGCGTCATAATTCTTGCCTTATTATGTTAATAAATTATTATATTGATTATGCATCAATATTGCACTTTTCACAAATGCAAAACTGTAACATTTCTCAAACTTTAAGCTAAAATTTTAAAAAATTAAAGCCTTTAGAGCATTATGGGCGGTATTTTGGCCTTTTTTTGCTCTTCATGAAACTTAGTCACCAAGCGCGCGAGAGTGCGCTCTAAAATATTAAAATCAATAGGCTTTGCCACATGCGCATTCATGCCAGAGGCGGCAGTTGCGGCAATATCCTCGGCAAAGGCATTAGCTGTGACTGCAATCATCGGAATTGAGCTTGCATAGCTGCCACCTAGAGCGCGTATGGCTTGAGCGGCCTCACAGCCGTCCATCACCGGCATTCTCATATCAAGTAAGATGGCATCAAAGTAATCTTGAGGATGGTTTTTAAAGGCCTCTACAGCCTCTTTACCATTGTAGGCGCGAACTACATCAATACCACGTAACTCAAGCATGTCGCTTGTAATTTCCATATTAAGCTCATTGTCCTCGGCAAGGAGGATCTTAAGCCCTTTGATATTAAAATCGACTTGCTCTTCACTTTCCTCTTGAGGCGTGCTTGAGGTTTTATCTAAATCCACACTTTCATCTAAGACATCAAGCGGGATGATTACCGTAAAGACCGTGCCTTCATCAAGCTTTGAGGTGACTCGAATATCACCGTTTAGGCGATTGACGATACTCTTGACGATAACAAGACCTAAACCGGTACCTGGTACATCTTTAAGACGCAACTCTCTTTCATAAGGTAAGAAGATCCTACTCATGAAGTTTTCACTCATACCAATACCGGTATCAGCAACTTCTAAAATGTATTTAGTCTTACCCTCAAGCTCCACGATCTCACGAAGCTTAAAGTCAATCCTCGCCCCTTTTGCTGAATATTTAAAAGCATTAGATAAAAGGTTATTGATAACTTGTCTTATAAGCGGGAAGTCACCTTTTACTAAATTATGCTCAATATCAATTGAGACATTAAAGTGTTTATTTTCGCTTACCGCCATCATCTTAAAGACATCTAAGGCTTCTACCAAAGATTCTTTTAATTTAAATGGCAACTGCTGCGGCGGTTTGTCTTGATCAGGTCTTGAAATTTCAAGCACATCATCAACTAAGTGTAATAATTGCTTAGATGAAGATTCAATTTTCTTGAAAGTATCGTTAATGTAATCTTCTTTAAAGTTTTTACCCTTTTGCGCAAAAATAAGCCTACATAAACCTATGATGCCATTTAAAGGAGTGCGCATATCATGGGAGATGGAGGCAAAGAAAGTATTGCGCGATTGCTCTAAACGCCTTGAGTTCTCTAAAGCCTCACGCAAGAGTTGTTGTTCTGCAAGCTCTTGCATCTTTTCATCATCAACCATCTTAAAGGAGAGTACGCTTTCGACTAAATCTAAAGATTCATCGTATAAAATGCGCACGTTATACCACATCGGCTGTCCTTGAATGACTTCAAAACGATAGTCATGTCCTACGTCACGCACACGATTTAAAGCGTAATGGGTAATGGAATTTAATGAATAATTCTCTTCAAAGGATTGCCTAAATTCAGGGCAAATGTGTTCGGTTAAATACTTTAAAAGTACTTCATATGTATCGGCTCTATCTGTAGGGAATTTAGATAAAAACTCAATTACCTCACGATGGGCTTTTAAAGTAGTAAATTTGCCGGTTCTAAAGTTAATGCGCACAATCGTCTCATAGGAGTTAGCTAAAACCTTTAAGGTTTCATTGTTAATCTCCATTTGTCTTGAGAGGCGATACTCACGATAGAGCATGGCACATTCAATAACAAAGAAGGCGGCAAGTAAGATTAAAAATAATTCTTTAACGCGCTCATAACCTGCAAGCGCGGTGTCATATTTAGCCGTTAAAATTGAATACCAACCAGTGACAGGATCGCGATAACTTACTACATGCAAACGATTTTCTTGTAAGTCGGTATAGTGCATGCCACTTAATTTGCCTTGGCGTTGCAACTCGGGGATAAAGTTTCGGTCAATAAAGTCTTGAATTTCACGGTAGTTATGATTTTCAGTTCCGGCAAAGGTAATTAAACTGCCGTTTTTATCAATTAAAAAGTAGGCATAGCCTTTTAAAAGTAAATCTTGAACTTCGGTGATTTGTGAGATCTCAGGATAGATATCACAGACAAAGACATCATTACTCTCACCTATTGTGCAGGAGATAGTTACCACTTGATGTCCAGTGTAGATATCAACGTAAGGGTCTAAAATGACTGCTTGCCCGCGATGTTTTATCGCCTCGCGATACCAAGGGCGCGAGGTGACATCTAATTGTTCATCACCGTGCCAAAAGGTTGCAGCTACAATCTTATTGTTAATTGAGGCATAGAGGTCAAATTGAGTTTTATCAAAGTGTTTTTCAAGCAGAATTCGACAATCACGAAGCCATTGCACAAGATCTACTTCTTGATTATTCATCTGCGCTTCCCAAAGTTTATCGTAGGTAAACCAGGAGGCAGTTTCAATTAATTGTTTTTGTCTTTCAAAAACTGAGATGGAGCGAATACTCAAATGAGTGGCCATCTCCATACTGACAGAGTCGGCGTTTTTAAGCGTATTGTTGCGAAACAGGTATAGACCTGTAAAAGAGAAAGCTAAAAAGAGAATAAAGATCAAAAAACCATAGGTAAAAATCGAGCGTTTGACAAGCCCGATGCGGATCTTCAAATGCTGATTAGCAAAATTAAGATGCTCTTTTAAACTCATGATGGAATAAGCTTAAGTAACAACACAACTTTATTATTCTAACACAGTATAGTAATCGAAGAATAAGCTCTTGTGTACACTTGTTAAGACAATTTTTTTTGCGTGAGGATTTTTTGGTGGTCTAACTTAAATTTTGAAATAAATGTCCGCGCAATCCCATTATCTTTAGATGATGGGTCAAGCGGACTCAATGTTATAATGTGACA
>CALXNU010000049.1 GCA_944389835.1 uncultured Succinivibrionaceae bacterium | reverse complement strand
GCCTGTGGAGATAACCGTTAGGAAGTCTTTGAAGCAGGAAGAAGCCCTTAACCTTTAGGTTATGGGTGATTCACAGTCGTATCATCGCAAAAAATCAGTGCCGAATTTACAAAGGAAATTAGAACAACACTGAGGAGACAACGGTTTTGGACTAAAAGTTACTGCGTAATTTCCGTGGAAGACGGTACTAATACCATGATTATTGAGTGCAATATCAAAAGTCAAAACTGTACGATCTAAAGTCGGCTAGGCCGCTTACATCCCCACGCTTACGCATGGGGAATTACGCGGCATTCAGTTAAAAATCAACCTTCCTAGCTGGGTGCATATAGGACACGGTATGCAATAGGGAATCTTTGTGGCTAGGAAGGATTTTTGAGGATGATCCCCTATAAGGGGGGATCTTTAAAATTAGGCTAAAGCCTTAATCTTAGCGCTTAACTCGCTCTTATGACGAGCAGCCTTATTCTTGTGGATAAGGCCCTTGCAAGCGGCACGATCGAGAATTGGCTCAGCTTCCTTGAAAGCAGCAACGGCAGCAGCCTTGTCGTTGGCTTCACAAGCTTTAATAACCTTCTTCATGAGGGTACGCATCTTTGAACGTGCAGCAACATTGCTCTGACGGGACTTCTCAGCAGTGAGAACACGCTTCTTTGCAGACTTAATATTAGGCACAAATAGCTCCTGAAAATTCTTTAAGATTCCTGAAAAAAACAACTAAGGCTTACACTGTGCCCTAGCATTGAACGCAGTATTATACATAAACTTAAGCTAAATTGCTAAGAGATCTTTTTTTAAGCCTAAAAAAATTCCATCAGCGGGCAGAACTTTTGTGCACTTTTTTAGGGCAGAAGGGCTTTTTGAGAGAAATTTTAATTAACTTTAGGATTTTTAAGCAATTTTAATTAGAACAGTGCAACTTTTTTAAGCCTTTTTAGCATTTTGCTTTAAATAAAGCTAAAAAGCGCATTCTTGCGCCTTCCTATGTGATGATCTCTTTTAAGTTGGGATATATAATAAGCTCTTATTTTTTAATTTGAAAAGGAGCACTGATGCGTCTTTACCGTCAACTGTCTGATTTTAAAGGAAGCGAAAAAGGAATTGCGCTTGCCATCGGCAATTTCGACGGATTCCATCAAGGCCATCAGGCCGTGGTGCAGGCGATGAAAGATAAAGCTCGCGCTTTAAATTTAGAAAGCGCGGTGATGATCTTTGAGCCTCAACCTCTTGAGTTCTTTGCAAGAGCTGTTCCGCCTCGCCTTTACTCTTTGCGAGATAAAATTAGAGCTTTTAAAAAGCAAGATATTGATATTCTTTTTTGTATGCCTTTTAAAAAAGAATTTTCTAATTTAACCGCGCGAGAGTTTGTGATTGATTTATTACACGATAAACTTAATGTGAGAAGTGTAACAGTAGGTTCACTTTTTTCTTTTGGAAAAGGTGGCGTTGCAGGAATTGAAGAATTAAAAAAACTCTGTCAGGAAGTTGGTATGGAAGCTTCTGCAATTCAAGGTGTTGCATCAGGTGGTACGAGGATTTCTTCTACTATGATAAGAGCCTTACTTGAAGATGGCGAGCTTACTTCGGTAAGTGAAATGCTGGGGCATCCTTATTCAATTTCAGGGCGTGTGGTGCGAGGCAATGCCTTAGGCCGTACAATTGGTTTTCCAACTGCAAATGTAAATTTAAATCGCCGCGTATGTCCGCTAAAGGGCGTCTTTGCTGTTAAAGTTTCAACTCCATATGGAATGTTTGATGGCATGGCTAATGTTGGTGAAAGACCTACGATTGGTGATTTAAAAGGACGCAGTATTTTAGAAGTTAATCTTTTTGATTTTAAAGAAGATCTTTATGGGAAAGCCATTGAAGTATTTTTTATTAAAAAGATCCGTAATGAAGAAAAATTTGCAGATCTAGATGCTTTGATTGAACAGATAAAATCTGACAAGATTAAGGCTTCACAAATTCTTAAACTAAGTAAAATTTAGTAGGTTTATCCATGGCAGATTATAAGAGCACATTAAATCTTCCGACAACCGCATTTCCGATGCGTGGTGATCTTGCCAAAAGAGAGCCTTTAATGCTCAAAAAATGGCAAGAGAAAGGTCTTTATCAAAAGATAAGAGAGGCAAGAGCCGGTCGTGATCAGTTTATTTTGCACGACGGTCCTCCTTATGCAAACGGTAATATTCATATTGGTCACTCAATTAATAAGATTTTAAAAGACGTGATCGTCAAATCTAAGACCTTAGCTGGATTTGATTCTCCTTATATTCCAGGTTGGGATTGCCATGGTTTACCAATTGAGCTTAAAGTTGAAGGATTAGTTGGCAAGCCAGGTGTTAAGGTTGATGCTGCAACCTTCCGCAAGGAATGCCGCAAATATGCCAAAGAGCAAATTGAAGGTCAGAAAAAAGACTTCATTCGCTTAGGCGTGTTAGGTGATTGGGATCATCCATACATTACTATGGATTATAAAACCGAGGCCGATATTATTCGTGCTTTAGGTAAGATGATCGAAAACGGTCACTTTGTAAGAGGTTTTAAGCCAGTTTATTGGTGTATTGCCTGTCAGTCAGCTTTAGCTGAGGCTGAGGTTGAATATTATGATGTTACCTCAGATTCTATTGATGTGCGCTTTAGAGCCTGCGATGAAGAGGCAGTCTTAAAAGCCTTTGCAACTGACAAAGGTGAAGGTCCAATCTCTTGTGTAATTTGGACTACTACCCCATGGACCTTACCTGCAAACCGCGCCATTTGTGCTCATGAGGCCTATGAGTATGCCTTAGTTCAAGTTGAAGGTGAAAATGGTAAGGAGCGTTTATTATTAGCCTCTGAGCTTATTGAAGCGGTAGTTAAAAGAGGTAAATTTACAAGCTATGAAGTACTTGCAACTTGCAAGGGCAAGACTTTAGAGCTTCTTCAATTCAAGCATCCTTTCTTAGATTACTCTGTGCCTATGATCTTAGGTGCTCACGTAACCTTAGATGCAGGTACTGGTTTTGTTCATACTGCTCCAGGTCATGGTGTTGATGACTACAATGTGGGTGTGAAATACGGTATTGAAGTATTCAATCCAGTAGGTGATGACGGTTGCTTCTTAAAAGATACCCCTTATTTTGCAGGTTTAAATGTTTTTGATGCCAATCCTAAGGTCATTGAACTTTTAAAACAAAAGGGTGCGCTACTTTCTTGTGAGAAGATCCTACACAGCTATCCTCACTGCTGGCGTCACAAGACTCCAGTGATTTTCCGTGCAACTCCTCAATGGTTTATTTCCATGGATGGCAACAACTTAAGAAAGCGTGCTTTAGAGGAAATTAAGGGCGTGCGTTGGATCCCATCCTGGGGACAAAATCGTATTGAGGCTATGGTCTCACAGCGTACTGACTGGTGTATTTCACGTCAAAGAACCTGGGGTATGCCATGTGCCATTTTAGTTAACAAAGATACTGGCGAAATTCACCCAAAGACCTCTGAGATTATTGAAAAGGTCGCTCAAGCTGTTGAGAAAGATGGTATTCAAGCTTGGTGGGATTTAAAGCTTGAAGATTTAATTCCAGCTGAGGAAGTGCCTTTATACTATAAAGATCCAAACACTTTAGACGTGTGGTTTGATTCAGGTTCAACTCACTTTACCGTAGTAGATAGACGTCCTGAATTTAAGCACAAAGCAGATCTTTACTTAGAAGGTTCAGATCAGCATCGTGGTTGGTTTATGTCCTCATTAATGTTATCTGTGGGCATGAAGGATGAAGCACCTTACAAGCAGGTTTTAACTCACGGCTTTACCGTTGATGGTCAAGGCCGCAAGATGTCAAAATCTTTAGGTAATGTGATAGCTCCACAAAGCGTCATGGATAAGCTTGGTGCTGATGTCTTACGTTTATGGGTAGCTTCCACCGACTATACTGGTGAAATTGCAGTCTCCGATGAGATTTTCAAGCGTGCCTCTGACTCTTATCGTCGCGTGCGCAATACCATTCGCTTCTTACTTGCAAACTTAAATGGCTTTAATCCACAAACTGACTTAGTACCATTTGACAAGATGGTGGAGTTAGATAAGTGGGCGGTCTCTTTAGCCTCTAAGACACAAAAGGAAATTGTAGCCTACTATGATAACTATGATTTCCACTTAGTAGTTAAAGAGTTAATGAAGTTCTGCTCTATTGATTTGGGATCTTTCTATTTAGATATCATCAAAGACAGACAATATACCGCTAAAGCTGACAGTCATGCTCGTAGATCTTGCCAAAGCGCTTTATATTTAATCGCTGAGGCTTTAATTCGCTGGATTGCCCCAATTCTCTCCTTTACCGCTCAAGAGGCTTGGGAGGCTATGCCAGGTGAGAGAGATGAATTTGTCTTCACCTCAACTTGGTATGAGAACTTACAAGAGCTAGAGGATAGTGCACTCTTTAACGATGCTTTCTGGCAGAAAGTTAAAGATATCCGCGATGAGGCCAATCGTGCTATCGAAGAGGCTCGCAAGAATGGTGTCATCGGTGGCACTCTTGAGGCTGAGGTTGAAATCTATGCTCAAGCTTCAGATCTTGAAACTCTCAAGGCTTTAGATGATGAATTAAAGTTTGTCTTAATTACCTCAAAGGTTACCTTACATGATTTAGATAAGGCACCTTTAAATGCCTTTGCAAGTGAGAATGGCAAGCTTAAGTTTGTTGTGACTAAGTCCAAAGCTCATAAGTGCGAGCGTTGCTGGCACTATGAGGAGGGTGTCGGTGAAAATGCTGAGCATCCAGGACTTTGCCCACGCTGCCTTGAGAACATTGGCCCTGAAGGTGAGAAGAGGCGTTTTGCATAGTGACTAAGGTTAGACCTAATGGCATGGTCTACCTAATTTTAAGTGCGCTGGTCATTATTATTGACCAGCTCACTAAGGTACTATGCGTTGAAAATATAGAATACGGGACGATGGGTATTGAGATCTTCCCGTTTTTTAATTTAGTACATGTCTACAATCACGGCGCAGCCTTTAGCTTTTTAGCTTCTATGGGCGGATGGCAAAGATGGTTTTTTGCGATTATCGCGGTGATAATTTCCCTTTTCTTTATTATTTGGTTAAGTAAAACCCCAAGAAGTCATAAATTAAGCTGTATTGCCATTGCCCTTTTTATAGGTGGTGCAATAGGTAATCTTATAGATCGTCTTCTTTTAGGTTATGTCGTAGATTTCTTGTTGTTTTATATTAAAACTGAAGATTCTTTTTGGGCTTATCCTGCTTTTAATGTTGCAGATATTGCAGTTTGTGTGGGAGCCTTTTTATTAATTATTTCATCATTTGGCCATTCAAAGGGAAAAGATTGTAAATGAGCACTTTATATCTTGCAAGCACGAGGGGCATGTGTGCAGGTGTAGATCGCGCAATTAAAGTTGTAAGTGTAGCTCTTGATAAATTTGGCTCTGCAAAAGTTTGGGTTTTGCATGAGGTGGTACACAATCGCCATGTTGTTGAAGATTTAAAAGCTCGTGGAGCTCATTTTGTTGAAAGCTTAGATGAGATCCCAGATGGCAGTGTGGTGATTTTCTCAGCCCATGGCGTGGGTCTTCAAACTGTAGCTGAGGCAAAACGTCGTGGTCTTGAAATTATTGATGCCACCTGTCCTTTAGTCTCACGCATTCACCGTAAAATGAATGCTGCAGGACTTGCCGGGAAAAGTGCTGTAGTGATAGGGCATAAGGGGCATCAAGAAGTCACTGGCACGATTGGGCAATATCAAGGCGATCCAAGACTTGTCCATGTGGTTTTAACTCCAAGTGATGTAGAAAATTTAAACCTTACTACTCAAGAGGCAATTTTTGCAACCCAAACTACCTTATCGGTTGATGAAACTGCGCAAACGGTGAAAGCTTTGCGTGAAAAGTTTCCAAATATTGAAGGTCCAAAACTTGATGATACTTGTTTTGCCACGCAACACAGACAAAGAGCGATTAAAGAATTAGCTGCCATGTGTCAAGTGGTGTTAGTTGCAGGATCGCCTAATTCCTCTAATTCAAATCGCTTAAAAGAAGTGGCTCAAAGTATGGGTGCTAAAGCCTACCTTATTGATGATGAAACGCAAATAGATCTTAGAGTTTTAGAGAATGTCGATAAGATAGGTTTAAGTGCCGGAGCCTCAGCTCCAGCTTATGTGGTCGATGGCATTATTGCCTTTTTAAAAGCTCATGGGGTAAAAGAGGTAATTGAGGTTGGCGATAAAGCACTTCACACCTCCTTCCCGCTGCCAAAAGGTCTTTAGGCGGCAATTAAAAGTAAGACCCCACTTAAAGCTGCCACAGTTGAGAAGATATATTTGACAATTTTTACAGGCAGCTTATCTAAAAGGCTTGCTCCCAAATAGCCACCAATAAAACAGCCGGCAAGTAAGGTGGGTAAATATGACCAATAAATAGAGCCTAAAGCTCCTACCATAATGGCACCTACTAAATTATAGTAAGAGGCGACAAAGACCATTGAGTAGGAGATGGCAGATTTAAGATCTATTTTTAAAATCACAATCATCACTAAAGTTGCAAAAAGTCCTGCACCTGAGGATAGTGAGCCTGAGGCAAAGGAGACACAAAACATGGCAAAAAAGCCTGCTAAATAACGCTTAGTTGTGAGATTTGGATCGCTTTGACTTTGGGTGAATTTTTTAGAGAATAAAGAGTAGATGGCCATTAAGATAGTAATGACACCTAAGATCCTTTCGGCTATGGCTGAGTCGACTAAGCTTATAGTATAGGTACCTAAAATTACGCCTGGGGTGCCTGAAAGCACTAGTAATAAGACAATCTTGCGGCGCATTAGTCCTTTTTGATGATTTTTAAGTAAAGAGGTCAACCCTAGCATTAACATGCTAATTTTATGGGTGCCAAGTGCGGTTAAAAAGGGAAGGCCTGTAAGAATTAAGAGCGGCAACAGAACAAATCCTGCACCTCCGCCACTTACGGCAGCCAGGATGGTGCTTGCAATTGCCATGACAAAAAGCACAAGTTGGGTTAAGATTTCTTGTAAAATAGTATCCATGAATTTTTAAAGTCAATAAAAGTAATTTATAGGTGAAGCAAAAATTTTGATGGCTATTTTACACAAAATTAGCTCTAAAGCTTAAAAAGTCTTTTTACATGAAATTTTACTGTCTTTTTAGAGACTTATATAAAACAAGCTAAGTGGAAATTTACGCATGACAACAAATGAGATTATCCTAGGTATTGATCCTGGTTCTCGAACTACAGGCTATGGTGTAGTTGCGATGCAAGGTTCTAAATTGCATTATTTAGGCTCAGGTTGTATTAACGCAGGCCGCGGTAAATTAAGTGATCGCTTATTAACGATTTTTAATGGAGTTGAAACTTTAATTGAGCAATTTCATCCTACAGTGTTTGCCATTGAAGAGACCTTTTTAGCTAAAAACGTACAATCTACAGTAAAACTTTCAGAAGCGCGGGCGGCTGCCATTGTTGCTGCCTCGAAGGCAGGTTTAGAGGTTTTTGAATATACTCCCATGCAAATTAAACAAGCAGTGGTAGGAAGCGGAAGTGCGCTAAAACAGCAGGTACAATATATGGTAAGTCATATTCTAGCTTTAAATGGCACGCCACAAACCGATGCTGCTGATGCTTTAGCTTGTGCTATTTGTCACGGGTTTACTGCAAGGGTTAGTAAAGCTATGGGGTTTAAAACAGCATCTTCAATTCATGGTCGTTTACGTAGCTAAGTTATTTTTAAGGTTCTTGCTATATAATCTTTGCGGTAAAAAAAAGGAGAAGATTTTGATAGGCAGTATTCGAGGCAAAGTCATCCGAACAGAGGGCATGACAGCTTTAATTGAAGTTCAAGGTTTAGGTTATGAAGTTGAAGTAACCGGACAGTGTTTACCTTTATTAAAAACAGGTGAAGAAATTTTTTTATATGTGCATCATGTAGTAAGAGAGGATGCACAGTTACTTTTTGGTTTTGTAAGTTTTGAGCAAAGAGCTTTATTTAGAGAATTAGTAAGAATTTCAGGCATTGGCCCTAAAATTGCGCTGTCATTATTATCAGCAATAAGTGTTGAGGATTTTATACAAGCTGTAGCTCAAGATCAGGTCTCAACTATTGTGTCCATTCCAGGAATTGGTAAGAAAACTGCAGAAAGATTATTAATTGAGATTAAAGATCGTTTACCTAAATTAAATTTAGGTTTAAAAGAAGGTGCTTTAAATGTCAAAGCTAATCCTCAAAATAATCAAGCTTTGATCTATAAAGATGAGGCTATCGGTGCTTTAGTAGGTTTAGGTTATAAAGAGCAAATTGCTTTGAAGCTTGTGGAGAAGGTCTATCAAGAAGGCATGGAGACCAAAGAGATAATTATGGCAAGTTTAGCTGAGATCTCAAGGAATAAAAAATAATGTCAGGAATTAAATCGTCAGGAATTGTGGCAGATAATCTTGGGGTGAATGATCTAGCACGTCCCGATAAGACTTTAGATGAGGTTATTGCAGAAGCTGGAGGTCAGGGAGCATTTGAAGATCGGGCGCTAAGACCTAAAAAGCTTGCTGACTATATAGGTCAGGAAAATGTTAAACGAGAACTTGAAGTTTATCTTGAAGCGGCTAAAAAACGTGGTGAGGCCTTAGATCATGTGTTAATTTTTGGACCTCCAGGTTTAGGTAAGACCACTTTATCTAATATTATTGCCAATGAGCTTGGGGTAAATTTATCTCAAACCTCAGGTCCTGCTTTAGAAAAAAAAGGCGATGCGGCAGCTTTACTTACTAATCTTTCAAGTCGCGATGTGATTTTTATTGATGAAATCCATCGTTTATCACCGGTCATTGAAGAGTTTATGTATCCTGCGATGGAGGATTATCAAGTTGACATTATGACAGGTGAAGGACCTTCTGCAAGATCGATTAAAATTAGTCTGTCACCTTTTACTTTAATTGGGGCTACGACAAGAGCTGGAACTTTAACCTCTCCATTGCGCGCGAGGTTTGGTATTATCTTGCAATTGACTTTTTACAGCCCTGAAGAATTATTTTTAATTATTAAAGCATCAGCATCTAAACTTAAAATTGCCATCGACGTAGATGGGGCTATGGAAATTGCCAGGCGCTCACGTGGAACTCCACGTATTGCAAACCGTCTATTAAGAAGAGTTCGAGATTATGCTGAAGTTCGAGGCAGTGGTCTTATTGATAGGCAGACTGCTAATGCTGCTTTAAATATGTTGCGTATTGATGAAGATGGCTTTGATGATTTTGATCGCAACTATCTTAAAGTGATGATTGAAGATTTTTCAGGTGGACCTGTGGGAGTTGAAAGTTTAGCAGCTTCTTTAGGTTATGAAAGAGATACTTTAGAAAATGTAGTTGAGCCTTATCTTATTCAACAAGGTTTTGTTCAACGTACCAGAACGGGGCGGGTGGCAACTAACAAAGCTTATGCAAAATTTGGCCTAAGAGGTGGCGTGGAGGCAACAGAATAAAATGCAAGACTTTAGTATTCAAGTTAGAGTTTATTATGAAGATACCGATGCAGGTGGCATCGTTTATCATGCTAATTATTTAAAGTTTTGTGAGCGGGCAAGAACTGATTGGTTAAGGCAAACTGGCATTTCACAAGAAAAACTTTTACATGATGGTGAAGGTTTTGTTATAGCACGTATGCAAGCTGCCTTTAAACGTAGTGCCCATTTAGATGATCTGTTAACGGTAAGCTGTGTGCCGATTAAAGTAAGACATGTTTCAGTTACTTTTTTACAGGAAATTAGAAATCAGCAGGGGCAATTGCTTTTTACCATGCAAGCTGAAATTGCTTATGTAGATAAAAATTTGGGCACTATGAAAGCAATGCCTCAATCTATGATAGATTTTATTGAGCACTCTATGGCTTTGCAAAAACAGGAGAATAAAGATGCCGCAGACTGATGCTTCCCTTTCCTTCACTGAACTTGTGTTTGACGCATCCTTGCCGGTGCAATTGGTAATGCTGTTTTTATTAGCCTTATCGATTATTTCCTGGACGATTATTTTTCAGCGTTTTTCACAATTTAAGAAAAGTCGCAAAAAGGCTGATGAGTTTGAAGATAAGTTTTGGTCAGGCATTGACTTAAACAGTCTTTATCAAGAATGCATTAAAAGACAAGAAAATTTAGTAGGCCTTGAAGTAATTTATGCAGCAGGCTTTAAAGAATTTGTCCGTCTAGTAAACTCAGGACATGCCGATCAAGAAGTGGTGATGGATGGTACTTATCGTCAAATGAAAGTCGCTTCCAATCGTGAGGTTGAAGCCTTAGAGACGCATTTGACTACTTTGGCTACCATTGGATCTATTTCTCCATACATTGGCCTTTTTGGTACGGTCTGGGGCATTATGCACGCTTTCGTGGCTTTAGCTGCTGTTAAAAATGCAACTTTAGCCATGGTTGCACCTCCAATTGCCGAGGCCTTAATTGCAACTGCTATGGGTCTTTTTGCCGCTATCCCTGCGGTTATGTGCTATAACCGTTTTGCCTCACGTTTGGAAGGCTTTGAAAATCGTTATTTAAACTTTATGGATGAGTTTGCCACGATTTTAAATCGCCGCTTAGTCACTTTACGTTCTATGCCGCAGACTCAATCTCGTGTAAATCCTCAACAAGCAGAAACTCAAAGTTACGCTCAAGAGCAAACTTATGCAAAAGAGCAAGTAAATGAGGTGAAAGTAGGACCTGTCGTACCTCCAAGAACCGCCTCTGATAAAACTGAGGCTAAATTGCCAGATCATGCAGCAGCCCGTGAGATTTCAGAGTATGGGGCTCAAGACATGTCAAATGTGGCAAGCTCAAATCGCAAAGCTAAGGTCAGTCCTGCGATCTTCTCAAATGTCGGCTCATCTCCTCTTAAGGCAAAACCTCAAGAGAGAGTGACACCTAAAGAGTATGAGAGCGCTCCTGTAAATAAAACTCAAGAGGTACCTCAGTATCGTGTGGGTATTCAGCCTAAAACTATTAATGCCTCTTTTGTAAAGCCAACCTTTACTAAAGCTCAAGCACCACAGGATCAAGAAGCTCCTAAAGAGGAAGAGCAAGGTCCTCATTATCGGGTAGGTCTTGATCCAAATAAGGTTAAAGAGCGCAATTTGGCAAATAGTAATAGTAACCCTGTGCAATATCGTGTGGGACCTTCTCCAAGACAGCAAGAAGTTATGGAAAGGGCACGTCAGGAGTTAAATAAAAATGCTCCTGCCTATCGTGTGGGAGTGACTCCTGAGCAAATGCATCGGGCCAATCCTAATTTAAATAAGGAAGTGCCTGCCTATCAGGTAGGACCTAGACCTTTAACTGAAGCTGAAAGGGCAAGACGTGAGCAAAGCTTAAGTGAAGAGCCGCACTATTTAACTCCGGGGGTGAACGGTGATCATCTCCCAAAGAGGTAAATAGAAAATGCCCACGAGAAATCGTCGTAAGTCACGGACAGTAGCTGAAATCAATGTAGTTCCCTACATTGATGTCATGCTAGTGTTATTAGTAATTTTTATTGCCACAGCTCCGGTGGTAATGACGGGGGTTACGGTAGATTTACCAAAAGCTACTGCTGAGGCTATGAGTGAGGATCAAAGGACGCCTATCATAGCTTCAGTGGATAAGGGTGGTCAGTACTTTATAAGTATTGATACTACAGTTAAAAAAGTTCCAGATCTAAATACGCTTGCCCAAGATGTAGCTTTGGAACTTTCCAAAGACCCAAGTCGTCCTGTAGTAGTACAAGGGGATGCTCAAGTGCCCTATGATGCTGTGATTCAATTAATGAATGCTCTAAAAAATGCAGGAGTTGAATCCGTAGGTTTAGTAACTGATCCAGTGGAGTCAGAGTGAAGTTTTCAACCTTTGTAGCTTTTATTTGTGCTTTAGTAGTTCATTTACTACTGCTCTTACTTTTAGTAGTTAATGTCTCTTTAGATAAACCTCAAAGACCACAGGATGCTGGGGTCAAAATTATGCACGCTACGGTTATAACTCCACCTGCAAAAGGTAAAGAAACAGGTAGTGCGCAAAATATTAAAAAACCTCAAGAGACAGTAAAGAAAAATACGGATGACAGTAAACGTAAAGCTCAAGAAGAGGCTTTAAAGAAAAGAGTTGAAGCGCAAAAGAAAGCTGAGGAGCAAAGGGTTCTTGCGCTAAAGAAAAAGCAAGAAGAGCAAAAAAAGCTTGAGGAGAAAAAGCGCAAAGAGGCAGAAGCTAAAGCTAAAGCTGAAGCGGAGGCTAAAGCCAAAGCAGAAGCTGAGGCAAAAGCTAAGGCCGAGGCTGAGGCTAAGGCTAAGGCTAAAGCTGAGGCTGAGGCTAAAAAGAAAGCGCAAGAGGAAAAAGAGAGATTAGAGAAGGAGGCTAAAGAGAAGGCTGAGGCTGAGGCTAAAAGACTTGAACAAGAAGCAATGGAGGCTCAAAAAAAGCTTGAGGCTCAACAAGAAGCTGCTTTGTTGGAGCAAGAGCTTTTAGGTACAGCCGATGGTGTTGAAGGAGGTGAGGGTTTAGGCTCTGGTGCTGATGGTATTGTGGCTGAATATGGAGCTAAGGTGCAAACTTTAGTTGAACAAAATTGGCGTATTGATCCATCAATGAATGGTAAAAAGGTGGTGGTAACCTTAGAGGTTGATGCCCAAGGTTTAATTTCCAATGAAAAATGTCAAGGTGATAAAGCAGTCTGCGATAGTGCTTTGGCTACTTTAAGATTAATTGGAATGCTACCTATGCCTCCTAAAGATTGCCCAGATTGTAATAATATTGTGATTACGATGACACCAAAATTATAATGGTATTAGACTTTATGCTATTAGGAAAAAGACTATGTTTAAGATCCTAAATCGACTTCTATTAACAGTAGCAATGCTGTTTTTAGTTGCAAATCAAGCGCAAGCTGCTTTGCAAATTGAAATTACCGGTGGTATTAATGAAGGTCGCAAAATTGCGGTATTGCCTTTTAGTCAGCCTGATAATATCGGGGTTGATGTGCAGGCGGTGGTAAGTGCTGATTTAATGCGTTCAGGTAAGTTTTCTCCACTTGCCTTATCGCAAATTCCACAAAATGCCGTGACCGAGGGTAGATTAAATGTCGATGTCATGGCGCAAACTGGTGCTGAGGCGGTAGTTTTCGGTCAAGTTTACCCAGACAATAATGTCTATCAAGTAGAATTTCAGATGGTCGCTTTAATGGGTGCGCAAAAAGGGCAGATTATTGCGCACTATCGTGGGCCTTCTGGAATTGAAACTATGCGCCAGGCTGCCCATCGGGTCTCAGATAGAGTCTATAAACATCTAACCGGTCAAGATGGTGCGTTTAGAACGAGAATTGCTTATATTGTGTATAAGCACAAAGATCCTTATCCTTATCAATTAATGACCGCCGATTATGACGGCTTTAATGAAACTGCAATTTTACGCTCTACTCAGCCTATTATGACCCCCTCATGGTCACCTGATGGCACACGTTTGGTCTATGTAAGTTTTGAGCAAAGAAAACCTGCGATTTTTGTACAGGATATTTACTCTAAAAAAAGAACTAAACTTGCTTCATATCCAGGTTTAAATAGCTCTCCATCCTGGTCTCCAGATGGCACTAAAATTGCGATGACTTTATCTTATCAAGGCGGACAGCCTGATATTTATTACTATGATTTAGTCAATAAGCAATTAGTAAGAGTAACTGATAATCCAGCCATTGATACTGAGCCTACTTGGTCACAGGATTCAAAGAGTATTTACTTTACTTCAGAGCGTGGGGGTAGAGCTCAAATCTATCGTTTTGACTTTGATACGAGACGTTCTGAGAGAATGACTTTCCAAGGTAATATGAACCTTTCTGCAAAAGCCATTCCGGGGTCTAATTCAATTATTGTAATTACTCAACAAAATGGTTATCGTGTAGCACGTATGGATGTCGATGGTAGTATTTATATGTTAACTACCTCTGCTTTAGATGAAAGTCCAAGTGTTGCACCTAATGGCAGTATGGTAATATACAGTACAGTATATCAGGGTCGTAAAGGCTTAGCTTTAGTTTCAGCCGATGGTAGATTTAAGGCTAATTTGCCTTCCACCTCGGGTGAGGTTAGTGCTCCATGCTGGGGTCCTATCACTGATAAATAGGGTAAAAGTTAGGTTTGTTTAGGAGGAGATCTGCAAGGAAGGCAGATCGTTTAGAAAGATGAAAAATTTTGGTACTCTTGTAACTTGTATGGCTTTAGCCTGTATGGTCAGTGCTTGTACTAGTTCCTCTGGTGATTCTTCAGGAAGTTCATCTACCTTAGTTGAAGATGCAACTTATGGTGGTAATCAAGCAGGACTTGGAGATGATACTCAAGTAACAATGGGGCAAGACGGCGCTTTGATGGTAGGTGATCCTTATGCAGAGCAAAATGAGAGCTTAAATTATCAAGGTCCTGAAGCTTTACGTGAGAATAATACGATTTACTTCAATTACGACTCAGAAACTATTCAAGATCAGTATGTAGGCGTAATGCAGGCTCATGCTCAATATTTAAGAGATAATCCTGATGCAAGGATCATTATTGAAGGTCATACTGATGAAAGAGGAACCCCTGAGTACAATATTGCTCTAGGTGAAAGACGTGCAAGATCTGTTGCCCGTTATATGCAAAACTTAGGTGTTGATGTAAATCAATTATCAATTGTAAGTTACGGCGAGGAGAAGCCTGCTGAAGTTGGACATTCTGAGGCTTTTTGGTCTAAGAATCGTCGTGCAGTAATTAATTACTAAAAGATTAAAAAGCGGCAGGACCTTCCTGCCGTTTTCATTAGGAGGAGATAGTGATAAAACAGTTATCGAAAATGGCACTGTTGCTATGCTCTAGTATCGCTTTAAGTGCTTATGGTGCATCAGCGGTTGATTTGCAAAAGCAAATTGATGCTCAACAACGTACCATGCTTGAGATGCAAAATCGGATTACCGAGCTTTCAACTCAAGTAAATACCTTACGCGGTGATCTTGAGCAATTGCGCTATGAAATCTCTAAGATCCCAACTAATACGACTTCAAGTGCGGCAACGACAAGTGAAACTAAAAGTAATGTAGCTAAAGCTCAAGAAACAGCGTCTAATTCAACTCAAGCTGCAAGTACGTCTACTTCAAGTTCATCAAGCGCACAATCATCTTCCTTGGTGTTAAAGAGTGTAGAACCTAAAGCCCAACAAGAATATGATGCAGCCTATGCTAAGGTGGTAAATAATGATTTGAGTGGAGCAAGTAGTGCTTTTACAAATTATTTGCAAAATTATCCTGATAATACCTTAACTCCTAATGCATGGTATTGGTTGGCTCAAGTGCAATATAAGCAGAAAAAATTAGATGAAGCGCGGGTATCTTTTTTAAATGTAGCGCGTTTTACCTCAAGTACTAAAAGACCTGATGCTTTATATAAATTAGGGCTTATAAGTAAAATGCGTGGCGATAAAGATAAGGCACAGGCTTACTTTAATTTAGTGATAAGAACGTATCCTGCTGATACTTCATCGAATTTAGCACGCAAAGAATTGGCTTCTTTATAGGCTTTTTGAGGATGGGGAAAAATTTTTTTACAAATTTTGTAAAAAACTCTTGCTAAGGATAAAAAAATCGTTATAATTAGCCCCCGTCAGATGACATCATCTTACACCGGGTCGTTAGCTCAGGTGGTAGAGCAGCGGACTTTTAATCCGTTGGTCGAGGGTTCGAGTCCCTCACGACCCACCACTTAGACTTTCACTTTGTTTATTTAACACTTTGTCTGTTTAAGAAGATGTGTACATGGGTCTTTAGCTCAGTTGGTAGAGCAGCGGACTCTTAATCCGTTGGTCGCGGGTTCGATCCCCTCAAGACCCACCATGTTTACTGACAATCCATTTTTTTCTTGCTGGGTCTTTAGCTCAGTTGGTAGAGCAGCGGACTCTTAATCCGTTGGTCGCGGGTTCGATCCCCTCAAGACCCACCATG
>CALXNU010000048.1 GCA_944389835.1 uncultured Succinivibrionaceae bacterium | reverse complement strand
ATGTGTCACATTATAACATTGAGTCCGCTAGACCCATCATCTAAAGATAATGGGATTGCGCGGACATTTATTTCAAAATACAAAAATAGAAGGATTTCTAAAAAAGCATGATCCTTAAAAACACGAAAGGTTTTAGCTCGCTTACTAAAACCTTTAATGTTATTTGGGAAAAAAATTCATTTTCATGAATTGTGGCTATTGTAGCAGAAAAATCAGCTTATTTTGCTCTTAGAGCAAAATAAGTTGCTCTTAGAGCAAAATATTAAACCTAAGGTTAAGTAATTATCCAAAACTTTAGAAGGTTTTTTACTTAAAGCTTTGCTAAGCAGGATCTTTACCCTTTGCGCATCTTTTGGACTCTTATCTTAAGCTCCTTAAGGCACTTGATGTGCTCAAAAAATCATTTTTAAAAGAGACACTTTTCTAATCAAGCGTTAAACTTTCCATCTTCTTAGACTTTTATCGTTTGGCAAACGAAAATTTAGTGTCTTAAGTGCTAAAATGACCCCTGCATGTTTGCATTTTTAGCACTTTCACAGAAGAAATATTGAATTAAGCACCCTTAATTTGCTTAATTGTAAGACAAGTTAACGGGTGCTTTATTTTTTGCCTCAATTTTTAAAAACCAAACTAATCTAAGTTTGGTTTTATACATACACATTTTATTTAAATGATAATAATGGGGTATATTAAATAGTGAACAGTAACTTTTAAAAATTTTTAAAAATTAATTTCTCGACTTTCCGTGATTAAAATTTAATTCAAAGCCTTTCTAGCAAAGGCTTTCAGGCTCTTTAAAAACTTGTATTGATTTTATCGTCGATTTTACTGTCTGGTAAGAGGTATTGTTGAGATTTTTTGAGGCTAGACGCATTGAGATTTGTGGCAATTGGCTTATGTACCCCGCACCTGCGGGGATGAACCGCTTAGCTGACTTTAAGCTTTTGTAAAGCAAGATTTACTCCTTCCTTAAAATCTGCGATTTAGTAAACACTTTTAACTAAAATTTTAAGTCATATCATTGACCGCCCTTAATTGCTTTGGTTATCCTACATTCAGCGATTTTTCTTTTTTAATCTAAGGAGAGCGTCGTGGATCCCGCAATTATTACCTTAATTGTGCTCGCTGTCGTGGCCTTCCTATTCGTTACAGAATTAATTCCCCTTGCGGTCACTGCAATGAGTGCTCCTATTGTTTTAGGTTTCTTTGGAGTTTTAAAATTCAATGAAGTGTTCTCAGGACTTTCAAATTCCACTGTAGTGCTTTTTGCCGGTATGTTCGTGGTCGGTGCGGCTATGCTTGAATCAGGTTTGGCGCAGTCGATCGGAAACTGGGTGGTAAAAAAGGTTGGTACTAATGAAGTACCTTTAATGGCAGCTATGATGGGAGTTACCATCTCCATGTCAGCCTTTGCCTCCAATACCGGAACGGTTGCCTGCTTAATGCCAGTTGTAATTGGTATTTGCGCGGCAGGTAAGATCCCAGTATCTCCTTTGTTGATGGCCTTAGCAGTTGCGGCTAATACCGGCGGTACTATCACCATGGTAGGTACACCACCTAACATCATTGCAGCAGGTGCCTTAGAGGCTGCCAATATTCCAGGCTTTGGCTTCTTTGAATTTGCTATTGTGGGTATTCCATTATCTTTAATGTCCTTGGTGTACATGATTACAGTAGGACGCAGACTTGTACCACACAATATGGCAGATTTAGGCTCCATTGATAGCACTCAAGGCATGAGTGGTACTCCAAGAGCTCGCATTATTTGTACCTTTATTTTAATTTACGTCATTATCGGTTTGTGCGTGGGCATCCCAGGCTTTAGCCAGGAAATGGTGGCAATTTCAGGTGCACTTTTATGTGTGCTTTTAGGTTGCCTTACTGAAAGACAAGCCTATAACGGCATTGACTGGGTAACCATCTTCTTGTTTGCAGGTATGTTGCCACTTGCCAATGCACTAGATAAGACAGGTGCCGGAGCCATGATTGCCCATGAGGTGGTAAGCTTTATGGGAGATAATCCATCACCAATGCTCTTTATGACAGTTTTGTTCTGCCTCTCTTGCGGTCTTACGCAGTTTATGTCAAATACGGCAGCTGCCGCTTTGTTATGCCCAATTGGTATTTCAATTGCCCAAGAGATGGGAGCATCTCCATATCCTGTGTTAATGGCCATTGCCATCGCGGCATCTTGTGCCTTTACCACCCCGGTTGCAACCCCACCTAATACCTTAGTGTTAGGTCCTGGTGGCTTCCACTTTAATGACTATATTAAGGTAGGTACTCCATTAGTATTCTTAGCCTTAATTGTCTGTGTGATTATTATTCCAATCTTCTGGCCATTCTTCCCAGAAGTTTAGGTAAGACCTTTTTTTAAAGGTTATAGTTTTATGCCTAAGCCTTCGGGCTTAGGTGAAGAAAGTAAACAAGTTAAGGTTAGAGGTATTTATAAACGCAGATAAAAAACTTTGATTTATATCCAATTTCTGCGTTTAGCCACTTAAGCCTTAATTTAAAGTTTTGTTATAATTTTGGGAACAAAGAAGCATGTTCACTTAAGAAGGCGCGGGAGAGTTAGTATGAATCCGCTTAATGTTATCCGTGGTTTTGACCCTGACTTATATACTTATTTTGAAACTGAGCTTGAGAGACAACATTTATCCTTGTCTTTTATCCCAGATGAAAACAGTATCTCACCATTGTGTGCTGCCATTATGGGCAGTGTGTTAGTTAACACTACTAAAGCTTCTTTGAATTTCAGTCGCATGTCAGGCGTTGAGGGCTTAGCCTCCAAGCGCATTTGCTCATTATTTAAAGCCGATCATGCCAATATTCGTACCATTACCATTGAAGCTGCATCGCGTGTAGTGTTCCAGGCACTGACCCGTCGCGGTGATGTGGTGATGAGCCTTGATTTGCGCAAAAAAGAGCACTGCAATTCAGAAAGCTTTGCCTATCGCTTTGTAAACTTTGGAGTAGATCCAAATACTGAAAAGCTTGATATGGATGCTATTGAAAAGCAAGCTATGGAGTGTCGTCCACAGCTTATTATTTGCTCGCCAATTAACTATCCATTAGCCATTGACTATGAGCGCTTTTCAAAGATTGCCAAAGCCTGTGGGGCGGTTTTATGGTGTGATATTTCACAGACTGCAGGTTTAATTGCAGGTGGAGTTTTACCATCTCCAGTACCTTATGCAGATGTGGTGACCTTTACAGCACATGGTGCTATGCAAGGTCCACAATCCTCAATTATTTTATGCACTCAGGATTTAGCTAATGCCATTGATAGAGTGGTAGTAAGCTCAGGGCACGTAGGCCTTCATACCTCACACTTAGCCGCATTAGCCGCTCGTGTTGAGGAGATGAAAGATCCTGTCTACGCTGAATACTCAAAGCGTGTTGTCGATAATGCTAAAGCTTTAGCTGAGGGCTTGAAAGAGGGTGGCTTGAAGTTAGTTTCAGGTGGTACTGAAACCCATCAGGTGATCGTCGATGCTAAATCTTGTGCCTTATCTGCGCGTGGTGCTCAAGAGTTGTTAGCTGAATCTGGTGTGATGGTGAGAATTTGTAACGTTCTCACGCAGGATCAGGCTATTAAATATGAGGGTATTCGCTTCTCAACCTTATCTCCATCAACTCGTGGAGCCTCACCTTCACAGATGAAAGAGATTGGTATTAATATCGCAGATTTTCTAACTCATCCTTATGAGGCAAATGGTAAGATTTTACGTGATCAGATCTCAAGAATTACCGTAGGTCTTCCTGATTTCTATGATCACTGGATGCCAAAGCAGGTGCGTGAGAATTTAGTGAAATTAAGTGTCATGAGCTCAGATAGTGCCATGATCAAAGATTCCATTCACCCAAGCCGCTTGGAGCTTTTAGCTCGCAAGTATACAGAAAAGCATTCTAAAAAATAATTAGGTATATAATAAGACTCAAGAGGGGCGCAAAGCCCCTTTTTTATGCGTGATCTTTTAAGTAAAATAAGCTCTCTTGTAAGTAGATTGGTCTTGATTTATTTAGAAAGGATCTAATTTTGCATCGTCTTTTTTCTGTTGCTCCCATGGTGGATGTTACCAATTCAACCTTCAGGCGCATGGCGCGCATTTTAAGTAAGAAAGCTCTTCTCTATACGGAGATGATTGCCGCGGATGCGCTTTGCCATGAGAAATATCATTTAATTGATTTTAAAGATGAAGAATTGCCTTTAGTGTTGCAATTAGGGGGTAATGATGAAGCAAAATTAGCAAAGGCTTCACAAATTGGTGAAAAACGAGGCTATAGTGCTATAAATTTAAATGCAGGCTGCCCTTCAGATAAGGTGCAATCAGGTGCCTTTGGCGCAGTTTTAATGCATGATCCCAAAAAGCTTCAAAGTTTAGTTAAAGCTATGATTGAATCGGTTTCAATTCCGGTGTCAGTTAAAACGCGCATTGGAGTGGATGAGAAGGATAGCTTTGATTTTACGGTGGAGCTTGTCTCAAGCATTTATGAGGCAGGGTGTCGGGAAATTACTTTGCATGCCAGAAAAGCCTGGCTCAATGGGCTTTCACCAAAAGAGAATCGCACCATTCCACCTTTAGATTATGAAAGGGTCTATGCGATAAAATCGATGTTCCCTGATTTGCATGTGACAATCAATGGGGGCATTACCTCAATTGAGGAGTGTAAAGCACAATTGCAAAAGGTCGATGGGGTAATGCTTGGCAGGTCCATTATCGACAATCCTTATCTTTTAGCCTTTGTTGACCGTGAAATTTATGGTGAAGATGTAGAAGTTAAAACGCGCGATGAGCTTTTAGCTGAATTTGTAGAATTAGCCAAAGTCATGCAACAAGAGGGCACCGCTTTACATCATCTATTTCGCCACCTTTTAGGTCTTTATCAAGGCATACGCGGAGCTAAGCGTTTTCGCCGCCATTTATCAGATTATATGACCTCACCTACTGTACAGCCCGCCCTTCTTTTTGAAGCTCGTGAGGCAATGGAAAGGGTGTGAGGAACTTTTAATATCTAGGACAGAAGAACTATGCAAGCACAACTTAAACTTAACTCTTGCTTTGATTTAAATGATGGTAATCGTATTCCAGTTTTAGGTCTTGGAGTTTTTAGAACTCCCTCAGGTGAGATTGCACGCAATGCAGTGCGTACCGCTTTAGAGTATGGTTACAGACACATTGATACCGCCCGCGTTTACTGTAATGAAAAAAGTGTGGGGCGGGCGATTAAAGATACGATGATCCCACGTGAGCAAATCTTTATTACCACTAAGCTTTGGAAAAGTGATTGGGAAAACCCACGTGAGGGGTTAATGAAATCTTTAGAGCGTTTGCAAACTGACTATATTGATTTATACCTTTTACATTGGCCTTTTAAAGGTTTTGAGAAGGCTTACCTTGAGCTTGAGAAGTTAAAAGCTGAAGGCTTAATTAAAAGTATTGGTGTTTCAAACTTTAAAATCCATCATTTAAAGGAATTAAAAAACGCAGGCGCTACAATTTGTCCTGCGGTAAATCAGGTGGAGTGCCATCCTGCTAATAGTGAAAGTGAGCTTTTAGAGTATTGCACGAAAAAAGGCATTGTCTTAACTGCCTATTCACCATTAGGCGGACAAGGTCGCACCTTAGTTAATGATCCAAGAATTATTGGCTTGGCAGATTACTATAAAGTAACGCCCGCACAATTGATCTTAAGATGGAATTTACAGCGCGGTGTGGTAGTAATCCCAAAGTCTGTGCACCCAGAGCGTATTCTTGAGAATAGTGGTCTTTTTAATTTTGAGATTTCAAAAGACGATCAAGACTCTATTGATTCTATCAATACCAATGAAAGACGCGCTTTTGATTCAGATAGGATCGATTTTAGACCACAAGAGAGCTTCCCGGTTTTAACTGAGGAAGAGTAGGTTTTAAAAGAACGTTAAAGCCTTTTACTTTAAGGCTTTTTAAAGGCTTAAGCGTAAGGACTTAAGCCTTTAAATTATCTTAATTTTTATTAAACCTAAGCTTAAACTTAAGCTTTTAGAAATTCTTAAGACCAGCCTTCAGCGCACGCCAATGGAACAATACGCGACGGCGATAATAAAGTGAGGCAAAGGTAAGGCCTAAGAAAATTCCCACCCAAAACCCTTTAGCTCCATTAAATGGGGAGGGCAAATACTCATAGCAAAGCAGGAAACCTACCGGTAGGGCAATTACATAGAAAGAAAGCACAGTTGATTTGAAGATCGTAGCACTGTCCTTAAAGCCTCTTAAGATAAAAGCCTGCATGGTTTGCGTATTCTCTGAGATTTGATTGGCAATTGAGAAGACTAAAAGCACTGCCGCAAAGGCTGCTACATGCGGATCTTCAGTATAAAGGGAGGTGAAAAACTCCCGTCCCACACCTAAAAGAAACATATTAAAAAAGGCTGCACAAAAAGCTAAACGATAGGCGGCCTTAATCTGACTTTTAAGTTTTTCAAGATCTTCACGTCCAATACTAAAGCCTACTGCAATTGAAGTTGCAATACCAAGTGAGAGCGGTAAGTTGAAGATAAAGGAGGTAACGGACATTGCAATTGAGTGTGAGGAGACCACAAATGAACCTAAAGGACTTAAAAGGAGGGCAATAATCGTAAAGCACGAGCACTCCACTGAGGCTGAAAGTCCCAAAGGAATTGAAAGTTTAAAAAATTCTTTTAAATCCTTAAAGGTTAATTTTTCCTTGCAATGGATTAAGGTGCTTTTATAAAGGAAGGGGCGACATCTTATAAAGATGATAAAAAGCACTAAGGATAAAAATCCTGAAATTAAGGTCGCCACACCACAACCTACACCTCCCAAGGCTGGAAGGCCAAAGGAGCCAAAAATTAAAATGTAGTTTAAAGGTACATTTAAAATTAAGGCTACAAAACCAAAATAGAGGGTCGCTTTGGTATAACCCATGGCCTCACAATAAGCGCGACAGCCTGAGTACAGGGCAAAAATAGGGATTGAAAAGGCAATGGCTAAAATATAGTAGCGGGCGGTGTAATCCATCCTTGGATCTGCATCAAGCTTTATCACAAAGAAGACTAAGACAATCAAAATTGTCATTAAAATTAAGCTTGCAATAAAGGTCATCACCACCGCGGTTAAATGAGTCTTGGGGATCTCCTCCCACTTTTCAGCACCGCGCAACCTCGAAATTAAAGGTTGCAGGGTTGACATAAGACCATTTAAAAACATGATCGCAGGAAAGAAGAAAGAGCCTCCTACTGCAACACCTGCTAAATCTGAGGTGCCAGCCATACCAGACATCACGGTATCTGAGATGCCAAGGAGGGCATAGGAGAGATTGCCAAATAAAATGGGCAGGGCAAGTCTTACAATTTGCTTGGCACTTTTTGCAATTGACATACGAAAAATCTAAGCTTAAAGATAAAAAAGTCTTAAAGATTAAACCTTTAAGACTCCTTGATGTTTTTTATTAAAACTTTAAATTAAAGATTAAAGCACTGCATCGTTCTCAGATGGGCTTAGAACTTGAGTTAAAAGCTTACCTTCTTTAACTTTAACTAAGTTCATATTGGCAGCTTTAACTCCCCTAAAGCCAATTGGCGTATCTTCAAAAACAAGACACTCTAAAGGATTTGTGCAACCCATTCTCTTGGCTGCCTCAAGATAAATATCAGGGGATGGCTTGCCGTGCTCTACTTGCTCAGTTGAGACAATGGCCTTTAAAAATGGGGTGATGCCAAATTTATTTAATAGAACTTGAGTTTCGGGGAGCATCGAGCCTGTTGCTACGGCTAAAGTAGTGCCTTGTTCGTGTAAGGTTTTAACTAACTCTACCATTGAGGGGAAGCATTCTGCCTGATGCATAAAGACTTCACGATAGGCTTTAATCTTTTCATCGGCGATTTTGCGATAGTCTTCTTTGACCCCATGTTGCTCACAGAGCATTTTGCAAATGTTATAGGTGCTAATGCCACCTACGGAGCCTAAATACTCATAGGTAATTTTGGGGATCCCATACTTCATCACCACGCTATTCCAGGCATCTGCATGGCGAGGTTCTGAATTTAATAAAGTGCCATCCATATCAAAGATGACGTATTTAAAAGTTAAAATCTTGGGATCTAAATTCTCAATCATAAAGAAGATCTCTTTTTAAATTTAAGTTTTAAAACTACTTGCCACTTTGCTCTTTTTCTAAAGTTTCTTTAGCTTTAGAGGCAATATCATCTTCCCACTCAAGTGGGTTTACTGAAATTAAATGACCATTTTCATCGCGCAAGACAACTCTTGCAATTTGCGCATTTAAAATAAGTCTCTCGCACATCGCGCACGGGCGCATATTTTTAGTTGGAAGATTAGAAATAGCCTCTGATCCTGCAAGATAAAGGGTAGATCCTACAATATCTAAAGGATTGCCATTGATGATGGCATTAGCCTCGGCGTGTACGGCGCGGCATAATTCATAGTGCGTGCCAGGTTTGATTTTAAGCTCCTCTCTAAGACAGGAGCCCAAATCTGAGCAATTAGCTCTATGTCTTGGGGCACCATTGTAGCCTGTGGAGACAATTCTTCCGTCTTTTGAGACAATCACAGCCCCATAGCGGCGTCTTAAGCAAGTTGAGCGCATAGAGACGGCCTGGGCAATTTCCATAAAGGATTCATCTTTTGATGGGCGATGTAATGTGGTAGTCATAAAAACCTCGCAAAATTCGGTGCATACCATAACATAAGCGCGCTTATTTTTCCCTAAAAATTGAAAATTTATCTTGAGAAAAATTTGCTTTTTGTTAAAATACCGCCTCGGTGTTTTGGTCGCAGGACACCAACCATGTTAATTTAAAAAAGGATATAAAAATGATTACTTTAGATGCCCAAAAGCGCGAAGTCTTAGGGAGAGGTGCGAGCCGCCGCCTACGCCGTGCTGAGCAGATCCCAGCTATCATCATTGCTAAGGGTCAAGAGACTTTATCCATCGTTTTAGATGAGAAGAAGTTAATTGTGGCTGCCTTAAAGGATGAGTTCTACTCTGAAGGCTGCACCATCAATGTAAACGGTGAGGCTATTGCTTGCAAGCCAGTTGCTATGCAACGCCACCCAGTTTCATCACGCATTATCCACGTGGACTTCATGCGTGTTTAATTAAAGAATACCTCTTTTATTGAAACTATAAAAAGGCCCTCCAATGCGAGGGCTTTTTCATCTCTTAAAGTTCTCTTTTAAAGCTTTAAATCAACCTTAATTTTGCGCTGTTAAATCTTTAAAGTGTGCCTCATGGTTTTTGGCATAGAAAAATAAGCTTACAAAACCAATGGCCGCAATGATTGCTCCCAAAACTGGAATAAGGGCAATATTAAGATTTAAAGTCAATGGAATGCCACCTGAAAAGGCTCCAAGGGCATTACCCAAATTAAAGGCCGCCTGCACTGAGGAGGCTCCAAGTAAGAGCCCACCTTCAGAGCAGCGTAAAATTGAGACTTGCTCTGGGGGTGAAATTGCAAAGAGCAGGCCTGAAATTACACAAATTAAGATGATATTGACGATAAGAATGTGTCCCAAAAGTGCCATGGCAAGTAAGAGAATTACCGCTAAGGCCTGACAGAGGGCGGCAACTTTACCTGGAGTGAATTTATCGCAGAGCTTTCCTGAGATTAAATTGAAGATGACCATGCAAAGTCCCATCACCACCATCACCGCAGAGACATGTGCTAAAGCAAGATCACTTAAATTAGTAAGAAGTGGACTTACGTAGGAGAGCATGGTGAAAATTCCAGCGTTACCAAATAAGGTTGCCGCAAGCACCAGCCACGGGGCTTTTTGCTTTAAGAATTTAAATTGTCCTCTAAAGCCAGTATCTTCAATATAGCCTACATCTTTAACCCACATCAAAGCTGAAAGTAAGACCACCACACCCCAAATGGCCACGAAAATAAAGATAACTCTCCACGATAAAGAGAGGGCTAAGGCCGTGCCTAATGGGACGCCAAAAACGTTTGCGACTGTCATACCTGCTGTCATAATGGCAACTGCCGAGGTGCCATGGCCTTTTTTGGCAATTCTTTGGGCGATGATAGATCCTACTCCAAAGTATGATCCGTGCGGAAGTCCTGCAATAAAGCGGGAGATTAACATTAGATCAAAGCTTGGGGCAAAAGCGGTAAGGGCATTGCCTAAAATGTGCACCAAGATTAAAAGAAGGAGGATGGTTTTAAGTTTAAGCTTTCTTAAAAACAACAAAGAAAAAGCACCAATGGCAACCCCTAGAGCATAGGCACTTATGGCATGTCCTGAAGTTGCAATTGATACTTCAAAGCTTGAGGCCCAATAGGGCAAAAGCCCCATCGCTACATATTCTGTAATCCCAAGGCCTAAGGTTCCAAAGGCGAGGGCGATTAATCCACGAAAAATCATGTGAGTCCTTAATTAAAAAAATTCTGTAAGTCTTAAGTCATTTTTTTAAGCTTATTTAAAACTTGTAGAGCTTTTGTGTAAAGAGGGTTTGCAAGTTTAGCTTAAGTTGTGTATTTTAAAAAAAGAGTGAAATTAAGATCTTAGGTGAGAGCAAAATTTTGGTCCTTGGGGCACAGAATTTGTCGATATACAGACAAGTATAGTAAATCTGTATATAAAACTTGAAAAAAAGTTTGATCTCCGACGCTTAATTTTTAAATTTTTAAGGCAAAACGTGCAAACTTTAGGTTTTTCACTATACTGATTAAATAAGTGTATTGCGCGCAAACTTTAGGATCTACTATGCAAAACGCAGTTAGTGTGGGACAGATGTGCGAACTTGAAGTGGTTGATCTAACCGATCAAGGAGCTTTCGTTGATGCCAAGGAGATTGGCTCTTTATTTGTGCCTCGCAAACAACTACCTAAAGATTTAAAGTTAGGTGATCTTCTCAAAGTATTTTTATACATTGATGGCGGTCGCGTTTTAGCAACAGCAAGACACCCTTATTTGCAATTAGGCCAGATAGGACGCTTAAAAGTAACCTCCATTGATTGTGGTACGGTCTATCTTGATTTAGGTATTCCAAAAGAATTAGTTTTACCGGTATCTGAGCAACGTGGCGCTTATGAAGTAGGTAGATCTGTAGTCATCTATGTTGCCCAAGATGATCAAGGAAGACTTTTTGCCACACAGCGCTTTAATCGCTATATTGAGGACTTTGCCAAAAAAGGTCAATTTACTAAAGGTCAGAAAGTCACCTTAGTGCCACTTTCCCATACGCCTTTAGGCTATCGCACCGTGGTTGATGATGTGGTCTATGGCCTTATTTATAAGACCAATCAAAAAGGACAAATCACCATCGGTAAAAGATATGATGGCTATATTTTAAATGTGCGCGATGATCTAAGGTTAGATGTAACCTTACAAGAATTAGGCAGAAGTGGCGATGAGCACGCTGCTTTAGAGATTTTAAAAATCTTAAAAACTTCAGAGGGGCATTTGCCTTTTAATGATAAAACAAGCGCCCAGACGATTGAAGATTATTTGCATATGTCCAAAGGCAGATTTAAAAAAGCAATCGGCGCTTTATATAAGGCAAGGCTCATTGAAATTAAAGATGATGGTATTGTTTTAACTGAACTTGGTGCTAGTCATGATGGACAAGATTTAGCTAAAGTTTCTGATGCACCGAAATAGGAGGTGCCTATGATCGAGTTCTTTCTCGACTTATTTGGATTTTTCCTAAAGTCATTGATTATCGCTTTTTTAGTGGTAACACCTTTGCTTTTAATTGCGCTTATTATGCGGCGCAAAGATAAGTCTTTAGATCAAAAAGACGGTCTTAAAATTGTGGTTAAAGATTTAAGACAGGGCATGATCAAAAGACGCGATAATATGCGCAAGGTCTTA
This sequence comes from uncultured Succinivibrionaceae bacterium, assembly GCA_944389835.1. GTDB lineage: Bacteria > Pseudomonadota > Gammaproteobacteria > Enterobacterales > Succinivibrionaceae > Avisuccinivibrio_A. The sequence continues at coordinate 4,203 of CALXNU010000048.1, read as the reverse complement.
AAAAAGCATCATCCTGATAAGGATATTGAAGATCTAAATCCTATTACCAAAAAGCTTAAAAGAAAGCACAAAGATGCAGATGAGGAAGATGATTTTCAAAAGGCCAAGCAAAAGCGTGAGGCGTATTTACAAGAGCTTAAGGAAAAAGAAGCCCAAGGCATTTTCTGTCCTAAGAATTTATTTGTTTTAAATTTTAATGGCGGCTCAAAAGGCTCTGAAGTTAAAAGATTAAGAAAAGAAATCGATGCCCTTTTAGATGTGGCAACTCCAAAAGATGAAGTGATTGTAAATCTAACCTCCCCTGGTGGCATGGTCAACAGTTACGGTCTTTTATCCTCACAACTTGCAAGGATTAGACAAAAGAATATTAATCTTGTGTGTACGGTAGATTCAGTTGCCGCCTCTGGTGGTTATTTGATGGCAACGGTTGCCAATAAAATAGTAGCCGCCCCATTTGCGTATATTGGAAGTATTGGTGTAATCGCTTCCATGCCTAATTTTAAGAGATTTTTAGATAAGCATGAGGTCGATTACGAGCAGGTTACCGCAGGTCATTACAAGCGCACTTTAACCATGTTTGGTGAAAATACCGACGATGCTCGTGCCAAATTTAAAGCCGAGCTTGAGGTAATTCACGAGCGCTTTAAGGAGCAGGTTTTAAAGTATCGTCCACAAGTTGATATTGAAAAGGTTTCAACCGGTGAGTATTGGTTGGCAGTTGATGCTCAAAAGTTAGGTTTGGTCGATGAAATTGCAACTTCTGATGAGTATATTGCCAAACGCGCCTTTGATACTTATGATTGTGTGTTGCAAATTATGTGCACTCGCAAGCAAAAACAGAATTTTATGACTAAACTTCGTGATCTTTTAATGTTAAAACATATAAAGCATGATGTTTACGGCACCATTCTTGAAAAAATGGAAGACAACGCTTATAGACATATTAAGTAAGGTTTAAATATGGGAAAGTCTCTTGTTATCGTTGAGTCTCCTTCAAAAGCTAAGATCATCAACCGCTATTTGGGGGATGATTATATTGTGCAAGCCTCTGTGGGACATATCCGCGATCTGCCTACTGGATCTTCAAAAAAGACCAGCAAAAAGGGAGAGACTACAAAAGATAAAGATAAAAAGGTAAATCCACTCTATGAGAAGATGGGCATTGATCCTGAAAATAATTGGCAGGCCCATTATGAGATCATGGAGGGTAAGGAAAAGGTCGTAAGTGAGCTCAAAAAGCTTGCTAAAACTGCAGATAAAATCTACCTTGCAACCGACTTAGATCGTGAAGGTGAGGCCATTGCCTGGCATTTGCGTGAGGTTTTAGGCGGTAAAAAGGACAGATACTGGCGCGTAAAGTATCCTGAGATCACCAAATCTGCCATTCAAAAGGCTTTTGAAAATCCATCGCAAATTAATATGGATTTGGTAAATGCCCAGCAGACAAGACGCTTTTTAGATAGAGTCGTGGGCTTTATGGTCTCACCTTTGTTATGGACAAAAGTGGCCCGAGGCCTTTCAGCAGGTCGTGTACAATCTGTAGCTGTTGAATTAATTGTCGATCGTGAAATGGCAATTAAGGCCTTTATTCCTGAGGAATATTGGACTGTTGAGGCCTTAACTAAAACTCAAGGCAAAAAAGATCTAAGCCTTTCTTTAGTTTCTTATAAAGGCAAAAAGCTTGAGATAAAGAATAAAGAGAGTGCCGATAAGGTAGTTGAAGCTTTAAGTCAAGTGCCATTTATCGTGCAAAAAGTTGAATCCAAGCAAGGTAAGACGCATCCGTCTCCTCCTTTTACCACCTCAACTTTACAACAGGTTGCCAATCAAAGATTAGGCTTTAGTGTAAGAAAGACTATGACCACCGCACAGCGCCTTTATGAAAGTGGTTATATAACTTACATGAGAACTGACTCGGTAAACCTCTCTCAAGAGGCTATTGCCGCAGCCCGTGATTTGATTTCACAAAACTTTGGTAAGGATTATTTACCAACAAAAGCAAATGTCTTCAAATCCAAAGAGTCAGCACAAGAGGCTCACGAGGCTATTCGTCCCTCACATCCTGATGTGACTTATCAAAACTTACCATCTACCATTGATAGGGATGGGCAGCGTCTTTATAAGCTTATTTATGATAGGTATTTGGCCTGTCAAATGAGTGATCAGGTTTATGAGACCACTACGGTCACTGTGGGAGCTGGGGACTATACGCTAAAGGCTTCAGGCAGAGTGGTGCTTTTTGATGGTTTCAGACGCGTGTGGCCATCCTCAACTAAAGATGAAATTCTCCCAAAGGTTTCTGAAAATGAGCCTTTAACCCTTGAGAAGGTCATCCCAACGCAGCACTTTACACAGCCTCCTGCACGTTACTCAGAAGCAACGCTTGTGCGTGAGCTTGAAAAAGATGGCATTGGCCGTCCATCAACCTATGCCTCCATTATTGCCACCATTCAAGAGCGTGGCTATGTAAGATTGGAGAGCGGGCGTTTTTATGCTGAAAAGATGGGTGAGATTGTAACCGACAGGCTACGTCAGAGCTTCTCTAAGCTTATGGATCTTAATTTCACCGCGAAGATGGAAAACGATCTTGATGAAATTGCCCACGGTAAGCTTTACTGGATTGATAATTTAAATGCTTTCTACGCTGATTTTAAAAAGACTTTAGATGAGGCTAAAAAGCCTATGAGTGAAGGTGGCATGGCCGATAACCGACCTTTAGTTATCGATATGCTCTGCCCTCAATGTCACAAGTACAAAATGGCCTTACACTCAGGCAGAACTGGTAATTTCTTAGCCTGCCAAGGTTACTTTGACACTTCGGTGCCTAAAGATCAGCGTTGTACTAAGACTTTAAATTTAAAAGAAATTAATTTAAATACCGGACGTCACGATTTAAGTGAGGAAGAAGAGGCTGAGCTTATGAGAAAGCGCAAGCGCTGTCCTTTATGCGGTGCCGTCATGGATCCTTTCTTAATCGATGATAAGACTAAGATCCACGTCTGTGCTAAAGCTCCAAGATGTAATGGTTACATTATTGAAAAGGGTGATTTTTCAAATGAAATTGAAAAGGGCCCTGAGGTGACCTGCGAAAAATGCGGACATCCTATGGAGCTTAAAGAAGGCCGCTTTGGTAAATACATGGCTTGCACTAACAAAGAGTGTGGCAATACTCGTAAGATCTTAAAAAATGGTGAGGTAGCACCTCCCAAAGAAGATGCGGTTGATTTACCAGAATTGCCATGTAAAGCAGAAGGCTCTCACTATGTCTTACGTGATGGGGCTTCAGGTATTTTCTTAGCTGCGCACAATTTCCCGAAAGTTCGTGAAACTCGTCCGCCAAAGGTCGCAGAATTAAAGCGCTTTAGAGATAGAATTTCACCTAAATTCTATTACTTAGCCGACGGTCCTGAGCGCGATCCTGAGGGTAACTTACTTGAAGTTCGCTTCTCAAGAAAGATGAAGTGTCAGTACCTAGCCTCTTTTGATGAAAAGGGTAAGCCTACAGGCTATGCTATGTTCTATGATGAAAAAACTAAGAAGTGGCAGGCCGTAGAGAAAAAGGCGACAACTTCTAAAAAGAAATAATTAAGCAAATAAGCCAGGGTCAACCTGGCTTAATATTAGGCTTATGTCTTTTTTAAGAGAGTTTATGTTTTAAGCTTTCGAGCCTTGCTTTGCGTTCTCGTTGGACGCAATGGTTTGGCTTTCCTTATCTTTTTCTTCCTCTGAAGGCTCATTGGTGGCATTTACGACGAGCTCATTTAAGTTTTCATGGATGAAAAAGAGCTTGTACTTTTTAGGTGCTTGATATTTAGCACTGTCATTGCCATTTAAGAGCGCATCAGGGCCTTTACAGAAGTCACATGGTGCAATGGCAGCATCAGAGGCACTCATTTCAACCTTCAAGGAACCATCCTCAATTGGAGTGACAGTAATTGGCGGATTAGGGTTTAAATTACTGCTGTTGCCATTATTGCCACCTTGACCTGGGTTTGGTTTTACAGGATCTACAGGTACCACCGGATTTACTGGAGGATCGACCGGATCTACAGGAGGATCTACTGGGTCAACTGGAGGATCGACCGGATCTACAGGAGGATCTACTGGGTCAACAGGAGGGTCGACAGGATCTACAGGAGGATCTACTGGGTCAACAGGAGGGTCGACAGGATCTACAGGAGGAACTACTGGGTCAACTGGAGG
>CALXNU010000047.1 GCA_944389835.1 uncultured Succinivibrionaceae bacterium | reverse complement strand
CAATGGCTAGATAAGATTTAAGGGGTGTTATGGGAAGGCCTAGACTAAGTGGTAGCTAAGGTTATAGGGGAGACACGCGTAAGTTAAAATGTGAATGCTTTGCACACATTTGCAGACGGATGGTTTTTGATCTCATAGATATATCAAAAATAAAGAAAAGAGTTAAAATTAAGCCCATATTTCACATGACCAATCTAAGTTTTGGTGTAAAGAAATTGACGATTTAGATGACGAAAAAGTCGTCTCAGAACAGATAGGTTCAGACAAAAAAGCTCAAGAAAATGTCTTAATTATGCTTAAAGATGGCTTAGAATTGGAGTTAATTGCCAAATATTCCTCGTTAAATTTAGATAAAGTTATTGCTCTAAAAAGAAAATACGGACTTTAATTTAGCAAGTGTTTTTAGTTAGAGTTGATATATTGCAGATGCCAAAAACAAAAAAAGCACCAAGTGGTGCTCTCTGGCGGTGAGGACGGGATTCGAACCCGTGATAGGCTATTCACCTATACACGCTTTCCAGGCGTGCTCCTTCAGCCTCTCGGACACCTCACCATGTGAATTTCGGTGCACATTTTAATGAATTTTTTAAAATATGCAAGAGAAAATTTTACAAAATTCACAAACACTCTCCTAGTATGGAAGATTTTTGGCTTAAAAAAGGCATTTAAAGCTTAATTTTGCAAAATTAATTTAACTCTTAAAGCAAAAGCCTAGGAGATTTTCCATCTTTGTGCAAATTTTAGGTTAAGTTTTTGTAATCTCAAAAGGGAAAAACTTAAATTTTGACCTTAAGAGCTTAAAACTCAGGTTAGAATGTGCACATAATATTTTTAGCCAAAGGAGGATAGTGCTAAAGCTTTTTAAAGTTTGGCCATTCTTATCATGAAATTACTATTAATTGTTGATCCTCAAATAGATTTTATTACTGGTACCTTGCCTGTTCCTAATGCTCAAGAGAAAATGTCAGCTTTAGCTGATTTTATCAAGGCTCATGATGGTGATTATGCGCTAAAAGTTATTACCACTGATTTCCATCCTTTTTTTCATTGCTCTTTTAAAGCGCAAGGAGGTCCTTGGCCTCAACATTGTGTACAAGACAGTGTAGGTGCGGCGATTTTCCAACCTTTACTTGAGGCTGTGTATCTTACTCAAGGTGATGTTCACATTTTAAGAAAGGGCGATCTTAAAGATAGGGAGGAGTACTCTATTTTTAAGAATGAACACTCAGCAAAAGTTCTTTTAGAGCTTATTTCTCAATCTAAGATAGATAAGATTGAGATCTGCGGTCTTGCAGGCGATATTTGTGTCTTAAATACGCTAAAAGATGGCATTGAACTTTTAGGCAAGGATATTTTCCATGTTTTAGAAGAGTTTAGCCCATCTCTTGACGGTGGCAAAAGTCTCAAAGAGTTTTTAGCTCAGGCATAAAGTTTGGGTAATTTTTTGCATGATCTTTGAAATTTAAAAATTTTTCTTGCATAAAATAAAATTTTCGTTAGAATAGCCTCCGACAGTTACGCGGTGAGGTGTCCGAGAGGCTGAAGGAGCACGCCTGGAAAGCGTGTATAGGTGAATAGCCTATCACGGGTTCGAATCCCGTCCTCACCGCCAGAGCACCAAAGGGTGCTTTTTTTATGCCTTATTTAAAACTTGTATTAACAAGTTTGCCCTTTGTGAACGCTAATTTCTAAGAGCTTAACCCGAGTTAATCTTTTTTGATCTAAAGCAACAAAATTTCAGACAACTTTTGCTATAATCAGTGCACATTGCAGACGTTTAGTTTTGGCTTTATTTTTTTATCTGCAATTTCATATAGCAAGCGACGAAAAATATAATGTTTAATTTCTCAACTAATAAAAAAGCTGGGGAAAAAGAGAAAAAGGAGTTATCCCCTAAAAACACACACAGTGTGCGTTTTTATATGATGGTAAGTGTGTTACCTATCATCGTGATTTTCGTCTGCGCTTGTTTTTACCTAAGACAAGATCTTTCAAGAATCAGTCGTGACACAGATATTATCGTAGAGCAAGTTATCCCAAGCCTTGAAAGTACACAAAATACCGTCCGTTTCTTCTCCGAATTAGGTTATGTAGTTGATAATATCGTCAACAATGCCGATGCAAAAGGCTCACGCAATTCTTATTTAAGGGCGCGGGAGTTAATTGAGCAACATTACTATTTAATGCAAGTTAAAAATGATCTAGAGCTTATAAAGCGTAATACAGATTGGATGATAATTATAAGAAATAATCTAGATCTTACCCGCTCACAAATGTTTGGCTATTGGCAGGCAACCTATATTCATCTTGTTGATATGCATTTTAGACATAACGTGCCTTTTGATATCTCGCAAATTTCATTTTTAAATCACGATATCATGCATTATTTCCATGAAGGCGATCAAAGATTTTTAAATCATATCAAGAAGAATACTGCGCCCTTTGTAGATTTTTGCGTATTAAATCAAGACTCTTTAGATGAAGACTCTCGAAAGAATTGCCATGACTTTTTATTTAGTAAGCAGCAACTTGAGGATAGTTATGCTAAAGCTGGAAGATTAGATAGAGATCTAAAATCTTTGCGGGAAGCTACTATAAGACAAATTAGAGACACCTCTTCTATTTTTGCTAATACCGAATTCGATATCATTTCCCAAGACCTCTCCGATGTAAAACAAACCGCTCATTTCTATCAACTAATTATTACCATTTTAATGGTTATGACCATAGCCTTATTCTTAATTCAAAATGCCGTGGTGCAATTTTACATCGTCAAACCTTTAACCTACCTTACAGGAGTAATTCATGCTTTTGTGGTGCACCGTATTGTGCCAGAGCGTTTCTACTCTTCAAAGGTTCGGGAAATTCGGGAAATTGAGTCTTTACTACCATCAGTATTTACTGAGGTAAAAAGAGCTACTGATTTGAATTTAGAGCTTTTAAAGACTAATCAGAACTTAAAAGATATCTCTTTAATTGATGATTTAACTAAGATTAGAAATCGCCGTGCTTTAAATGAGTTTATTGCAGAAAATACGAACACAAGAGCCTCATATGCCGTACTAATGCTTGATATTGATCATTTTAAGATTTTAAATGATACGCAAGGTCACTTAAAAGGTGATGAAGTTTTAGCTAAAGTTGCTAATTGTTTAGTGGCCCATACTTCACGCAATGATCACGTCTTCCGCTATGGGGGCGAGGAATTTTGTGTAATTTTAGGCGCGATAAGTGCTTTAGATGCAGTTAAAGTAGGCGATAGGTTACGTGAGGCGGTAGCTGAGCTTAAAATTCCAAATGAAGGTGCGGGCGCAAATAAGGTTGTAACTGTTTCAGTGGGTGTGTCACGTGAAAAGCTTCCAGGTGAAGATGATAAACGTACTATGACCTCATTTATCGCCCAGGCTGATGTGGCTTTATATCGGGCTAAGAGTGAAGGTCGCAATCGCACCTGTCTTTATGAAAAAGTAGCCGCTTTAGATGAAACCTTTGGGCTTGTAGATCCTAAAGGGCGTAATAAAAGAAAACCTTTAACCTAAAAAAATATTGCATCAAATTAAAAGACGATCGATAATCACACACAGCTTGTCGGAGTGCCCTTTTGGGCTGAGATCGTGAAAGCGGGATCCGTACACCTGATCAGGTTAATACCTGCGTAGGGAACAAGAGTGACACTTTGGCATGCGTTTTATTCTAATAAAAGGAGCGTGCCGGTCATGGCGGAAGTTAAAAAACCATCAAAAGAGCGCATCTATCTTCAAGGATCAAGCGATGCGATTAAAGTTCCCTTCACCAAGATCACTTTATCAAATGGGGAAACAATACTTGTTTCAACAGTAGAAGGTGAAAAGGTAAGTCCTCTTCCTAAAATTCGTGCCAAATTTACTAAAAGTACTCACAATTCTGTTAAGCGTACCCAATTAGATTGCGCTAAAGCTGGCATTGTCACTGAAGAGATGGAGTATGCAGCCATTCGCGAATCCTATGCTACAGGCGATAAGATGGCTTATACCCCTGAGGATGTGATGGCAGAAGTGGCCAAAGGTGAGGCAGTAATTCCTGCAAATGTAAATCACCTTGAATTAGAGCCTATGGTCATTGGCAAAAAGTTCTCAGTTAAAGTTAATGCTAATATCGGTGCTTCTCAAGTGTCCTCAGGTTTTGCAGAGGAAATTGAAAAATTAAAATTATCTTTAAAGCATGGCGCTGATACGGTGATGGATCTTACCACAGGTATCAACGATATCATGGGCCTAAGACAGGCTATTATTAATAACTCACCTGTGCCAATTGGCACCGTACCGGTGTATGAGGCATTAGATAGAGCCAAAGGTGATGTAGGGGCTTTAACTTGGGAGCTTTTTCGTGACACGGTTATAGATCAAGCCAAGCAGGGTGTTGATTATTTCACCATTCACGCAGGTTTAGTCCAAGAGTTACTGCCTCATGCTGCCAAGCGTATTTTAGGTATCGTCTCGCGCGGCGGTTCGATTATGGCTACCGCCATGATAAGACGCGATGAGGAAAATTTAGCCTATACGCACTTTGATGAATTATTGGAAATTTGCCGCACTTATGATGTGGCCTTATCTTTAGGTGATGGTTTAAGACCAGGGGCCATTGCCGATGCCTGTGATGAGGCACAATACGGTGAGCTTAAGATGATAGGTAAGCTTGCTAAAAGATGCTATGAGGCAGGCGTGCAATGCTTTATTGAAGGTCCAGGTCACGTACCTTTAAATAAGATTAAAGAAAATCAAGAATTAGAAGATCTTTATTGCAATAAAGCCCCATTTTATACCTTAGGACCATTAGTTACCGATATTGCTCCAGGCTATGATCATATAACCTCCGCAATTGGTGGTGCACAAATTGCAAAAGAAGGCACCGCGATGCTTTGCTATGTAACTCCAGCTGAGCACTTAGCCTTACCAACCCCGGAGGATGTGAAAGTAGGTCTTATTACTTATAAGCTTGCAGCCCATGCTGCTGATATTGCCAAAGGTTTAAAAGGTGCTACCTTGCGTGATGATGCGATGAGCAGGGCCCGTGCTGATTTTCGCTGGTATGATCAGTTTGCCTTATCTTTAGATGAGGAACACGCCTTTGAGGTGTGGCGTGCTCAAATGCCTGAGGATTGTGCGCATGAGCCATCTTTCTGCTCAATGTGTGGTCCTCGTTTCTGTCCAATTCGTACTAATCGTGTATTAAAGGCTCGTTATGTCAAATAAGGTTTTAATTATTGCCTCAGTAGACTCAGGTGGCGGGGCGGGCATTACCGCCGATTGTCAAACTGTACATGATCTAGGAGCTTTCCCACTTCCTTGCACGGTGGCGGTGACTTCACAGTCTTTAAAGCAGGTCGCTTACGTTGAGTCAGTATCGGATAAGGCAGTGCAAAGTGCTTTAGATCTTATCTTAAGTGATTGGGATGAGACACCACAGGCGGTGAAAGTAGGCTTTATTCCTTTAGAGAGCACTTTAAATTTAGTGCTTAAGTTTTTAGAGGAAAAATTACCTCAAGCCTTAGTGGTTTGGGATCCGGTTTTAACTGCAACTGCCGGGAGAATGGAAAGTGCCGATCTTAAAAAATCCTTAGAGAGGATCTTAAAGATCACAACCATTTTCACCCCCAATTTACCTGAGGCCTTAGAACTTGCAGGCTGGAGTGAGGAAGATTTAGAGAAAAAAGGTCTTAAAGCACTAGCGCAAGTTTTCTTAGATCAAGGGCTTAAGGCGATCCTTATAAAGGGTGGTCATCGCCAAGATAAAAGTGAGGCCGTGGACTTTTTTGCAAGTTCTGATCTAAGCTTTACTCTAAGTTACCCTAAAAAGGCAGGTGACGGAGCTCATGGTGGCGGTTGTGCCTTATCCTCAGCTTTAGCCTCGCTTTTAAGTCAAGGCTATGGCCTTGAAGATGCCTGTGTTTTAGCTAAAGCTTATATTACAGATGGCATTTTAAAGCCTGCTATTTTAGAAGGTGAGGTAAGACCTCCGATTGGTCATCATGGCTTCCCACGTGATTTAAAGCTTATGCCTCATGTTTTTGAAGAAGGCTTCCCAGAGGAGGCAGGACCTTTTGCAAGCAGTCCTTTAAATATGGGTTTATATCCAGTAGTTGGCGATGTTGAAACCTTACAGTGGCTACTTGCTTTAGGGGTGAGAACTGCGCAGCTTAGAATTAAAGACTCAAATGATCCTTTATTGTTTGAGAAGATCAAGCGTGCTGTTTTTTTAGGTAAAACCTATAAAGCCCGTGTCTTTATTGATGATCATTATGAATTGGCAATTAAAGCTAAGGCTTATGGTGTGCACCTTGGCATGGAAGATCTTAAAACTGCTGATCTTAAAAAGATTAAAGAGACCAATCTTCGTTTAGGCGTTTCAACTCATGGTATGTATGAGCTTTTAAAAGCGGTGCAATTAAAGCCTTCATATATTGCTTTAGGACACATTTTTGAGACGCAAACTAAGAAAATGAAGAGTAAGGCGCAAGGGGTGAAAAGACTTAGGGATGAGGTGGAGCTTTTAAATCACACCTATCCTACAGTTGCTATTGCAGGTATTAAGCTTTCAAACCTTGAGGGGGTACTTGCAAGTGGCGTGGGCTCTGTTGCAGTGGTCACGGCTATTACTCAAGATAAAGATCCATATCTTGCCACGCAAAAATGGCTTACCCTCTGTGGGAACGGTGGGGATGAGATTTAATGCTAAATGATCGTTATTTAAGGCAAAGCGCGGTTACAGGTTTTGAGAATTTAGCTCAAAACTTAAGTGATAAGCGCGTGGGCATTGTAGGTCTTGGAGGCTTAGGTGGACTTTGTGCCTATCTTTTAGTAGGTGCGGGCTTAAAAAACTTAAAGCTTTGTGACTTTGATGAGGTAAGTCTTTCCAACTTACATCGTCAGGTAATGTATGACCAAACAAGTTTAGGTTTAAGTAAAGCGCAAGTTTTAAAACAAAGACTTTTAAACTTGGATGAAAGTGTCAAAGTTGAGCTTTTCCCCAAGTTTGAAGAGCACAATGCTGCCCTTTTTAACGAAAATTTAGATTTAATTTTAGATTTAACCGACAAGGTACAAGTAAGAGAGCTTATCTCAGATAAGGCTTTATCCTCTAAAGTGCCTTTAATTGAGGCCTCGGTAAGTAATACAAGAGGGCAAATTGCACTTTTTAATTATAAAGAGCAAAACTTTGTAAAAGAGCATGGCTGTTTTAGGTGTTTGGCCAAAAATATGGGGCACATGACAAGTCCTGGAATTTTAGGACCGGTGGCTTCAGCGATGGCTTCTTTGGTGGCACTTTATGTCATGCAATATTTTCAAGGTCAAATTGAGGCAGGTAAAATTCGCTTTATTGATTTTTTAAACTTTAAATCAACTGAAGTTGTATTACGCCCAGATCTTACTTGCACTTGTCAAAAGGAGTCTTCGTGAAGGTAATCGTAAATGGTGAGGAAGTTGAGACGCAAAAGACTTCCTTAAAAGAATTATTAGCAGAACTTGAGATTAAAGCTCAAGGTTCGGCGGTGGCCTGTAATGGTGAGATTGTTCCCTCATCTACTTGGGACACTTTTAAATTAGAAGAACAACAGACATTTGATGTCTTTACACTAGTTGCAGGAGGTTGATGTGAAAAAATTAGTTTTAGCAGGTGAAGAGTTTAATTCACGTTTAATTGTAGGTACTGGTAAATTTGCCTCAGGAGAGGAGTTAAGAAAAGCTTGTGAAGCCTCTGGGGCACAAATTGCGACCATGGCCGTCAAGCGCGTTGATTTTAAGGCCGGAACTGATGATATTGTAAAGCCTTTAAAAGATCTTGGCATTAAGTTAATGCCAAATACCTCAGGTGCCCGTAATGCCAAAGAGGCTATTTTTGCCGCCGAGCTTGCCCGTGAGGCTTTAGGTACCGATTGGGTTAAAGTTGAAGTTCATCCAGATCAGAAGTACTTATTACCAGATCCTATTGAAACCTTTGAGGCTTGTAAGGTTTTATGTGAAAAAGGCTTTAAGGTCTTTGCCTATATTCCAGCCGATCCTGTACTTTGCAGAAGACTTGAGGAAGTAGGGGTGGCAGCGGTAATGCCTTTAGGTGCTCCAATTGGCTCAGCCCGCGGTCTTGAGACCTTGCCATTTTTAAAGATCATCATCAACGAATCTCATGTACCGGTCATTATTGATGCAGGTATTGGTGCCCCATCTGAGGCGGCTAAGGCTTTTGAGATTGGTGCCTCTGCGGTGATGGTAAATACTGCCATTGCCGCTGCCAATGATGCAGTTTCGATGGCGAAGGCTTTCAAGCTTGCCTGTGAGGCAGGTGTCATAGCTTATGAGGCAGGTTTAGCTGGGATCGTGGATACTGCTCGCGCGACCTCTCCTATGGAGAAGTTTTTAGTGGAGGCAATGGCATAAATGAGCTTTTATGATGAGATCTCAAAAATAGATCTAGATAAGTTTCGCGACGTGGTCGACTCTCGTACCGATAAGGATGTCGAGCGTGCTTTATCAAAAAGAGATCCTTTAGATGTCTATGATTATGCAGCCTTAATCTCTGAGAAAGCCCGCAAGCACTATCTAAAAGAGATGGCACACATGTCCATGCAGCTTACAAGAAAGCGCTTTGGTCGCACCGTGAGCATGTATCTGCCTTTGTATTTGACCAATCTTTGCACTAATAAGTGCCGCTATTGTGGTTTCTCATCTGCCAATAAGTTCAAGCGCACGGTCTTAACTTTAGAGGAGATCAAAGAGGAGTGCGTGGCCATCAATAAATTAGGCTATGAGAATATCCTCTTAGTTACAGGTGAGTCTGACCGACGCGGGGGTATGGACTACTTTAGGCAGGTTTTACCTATCGTTAAAGAACATGCCGCTTATTTGCAAATGGAAGTGCAACCATTAGCTACTGAAGATTATGCCGAGCTTAAAACCCTAGGTTTAGATGCTGTTTCAGTCTATCAGGAAACTTATCATCCAGGCTGCTATAAGGAAAACCATCTAGCCGGTAAAAAGATGGATATGCGCTGGAGAATGGAGACTCCAGACAGATTAGGACAGGCGGGCATTGATAAGGTCGGTATTGGCGCACTTTTGGGCCTTTATGATTGGAAGGTTGATTTGTGCGCGGTGGCCATGCATGTTTTATATATGCGTGAGCATTATTGGAAGACCAGAATTTCTGTGTCCTTCCCACGCTTGCGTCCGGCGGCAGGTGGCTTTGAGCCTCAGTATCCGGTCAATGATGCGAAGATGGTGCAATTAATTTGTGCTTGGCGTATTTTCGATCCAGAACTTGATCTTACTATCTCAACCCGTGAGAGTGCTGAATTTCGCGATCTGATCATCCCACTTGGCATTACCGCTGTAAGTGCCGGTTCTTCAACCGAGCCTGGTGGCTATGCCCATAAGGGACAGAATTTGGCCCAATGGGAAATTAATGATTCAAGATCGGTTGAAGAAGTGGTTAAGGCCTTGGAGTTAAATCATCTCCAAGCTGTCTTCCATGATGCCTCAACCACTTACTTTAAAGCCATTGCCTAAAGCAAAGCTTTAACTTAGAGCTCAAGCTCAATTGGAGCTTGGGCTTTAAGCGAACTTAAAATCTCCCATAAATTTTGGGCAATCTCATCCATATTCAAGTCAAAATCCAAAAGCATATCGGTAATAGATAAATTTAGAGTTTGAGAGATTTTTGCCTCATTAAGCGTGGCAATTTGCTCTTCACTTATCGGATCTAAAATTTTTAAATCTAAATTTAAGAGCGGGCGATGGCAATTTAGCGGATCTTGGGCGTGAGTAATAATTTTAAAGGGAGTTAAAAAGGATTGCACATAGCGGGTACTAAGTGTTGATACATCATCTAAATTAAAAAATTTGGAAGTAATTTCAAGCATATCTTTAATATAGTAATTAAAGAAAATGCCACCGATTAAAGTCACCTTAAAATCAAAGCTCAAGCAAGTATACACGAGGTAAAGATCTGGAACTAAGCTTTCATTTTGCAATCTCTCAATTATATTTTGGGGTGTAATTTCAAATGAGCCTTCCTCAGATCTAAAAAAGACTTTATCTCCATCTTTAATTAAGGATAATTGCGCAATCGACCCTGAAGGACGGCGCAAGTAAAAAAGTACCGTACCTTTACCGGTTAAATCCTGTTTCCAATTATCACTAATGCGCTCTTTTGACCAAAGATTAGGCCGGTCTTGTAATTGTTGGCAAAGCTCAAAAAGTTTAAGTGGTTTTGCAAAAAGCTTGAAGGTAAAAGAATTTGGATCGTTTAAAGCGCAAATTAAAAGTCTTGAGGCAATGATACTATCGTCTAAAAAGTAAGTTTTAGCGTGAGGAACCTTACTTAAAAATCTCTCATAATAAAAGGTATTAGCCCTAAAGCTTTGGGAGATAAAGTGACTCTCACCAAAATCCTCAGGTTTAAAGTTCTCTAAAGCCTCTTTCTCACAAGCATTAAGCTTAATCGTGGCAAGCTTGCGTTTAAGATCGCCTGAACTGAGCGCACGAATGGTCCTTAAATAATGCATGGTGTATTTGCGCGGGATAAAGTTTAAGCTCTCGCGCCTATAGTTGTGAGCTTTGCGTCTTTCTCCTAAGAAAAAACCACATGGGGCGGTCGCATTTTTCGGGCTTATTGAAGTGCAAGCTAAAATTAAATTGCTCTCAAGTCCACATTGTGGGGCAAAGTAGGAGCCCATTAAGGTTGAGGCAATAAGTTGGGGGTGATTTTCAAAGCCTCCGTGATTGGCACAAAACATCATATGCGGCTTTAAAAGGGTATTTTCAATTTTACTTTTATCATTTGCCTCAAGTGGACCGTAATTTTCCTCAAGATTTTTTAAAACCTCACTTATAAAGTGAGGTGAGACCACTTGTCTTTGAGAGAAAAGCTCTTGATGATAAGCCTTTAGGGTGTAATCTTTAAAAGTATTACTAAAGCTTTTTAAATGCGGTTTTAGAAAATCACTTAGCATTTAAGATCTCCTGAGGCTTTGCGGTCTCTTCTTGTTCTTTTGTCGTGTGGTTTTTAAAGAATTGTTGGCTTATAAAAAAGAGGATGGCGCACAGTGCAACGCCGATTGCCAAATAGGTAAAGCCTTGCGTGCCAAAGCTTCCCATAATTAAAGCCACTAACATTGGACCTGTGATTTGTCCAATTCTTAAAAAACTATCTAAGACTTTAATTGAAATGGTCGGGCCAATCCTTTTGGCAACTTCAAGCGTGGTCATATAGGTAGGCTGTCCACTTTCATTAATTGAAGCCGAAATTCCAAGCAAGACCATGGCGATAATGGAGGCGACAATGATATTTGGAAGACCAAAGGCCAAAGGTACAGCAGCTGAGAAGCCTAAGGCTAAAGTTAAAATTAAATATTTGTGTTCAACTTTATCTAAAAGTTTACCCATAAGTGGGGAGAGCATAATAATTAAAAATGAATAGATAAAGTTTAACTGCCCAACGGTTGAAGCTCCCATACCGTTTTCTTGAATGGTAACTGGCAGGAAGAAATTGAAAAAGCCAATACCAATCACACTATAAGGGATGACCTGTAAAAACATTAAAGAGAGGGACTTAGGATCTTTAATAAAGGCCGTAACCTTAGATAAAGGCAGAATTTTATGACTTTCTTGGGCATTTGCAGAAGATACTTGAGCTTTTCTATTAGCCTCACGCTTTACAAAAAGATAAGTAATTAAACATAAGTTGAAAAGTGTAATGATAGCTGAGACTAAAAATACCGCTCTTAAACTTACCTTATCGGCAATAATACCACCTGCGGCAAGACCACAGAGCACGCCTGAGAAAAGTCCTGCAAAAAGACCTGACATGCCTGTGCCGTGGCTATTTTCATCGGTAATATCCATAACTAAGAGCTGTAAGCTTACGACCATGCCACCATAGCCTAGGCCATAGCATAATCTTCCAAGTAAGAAGCTTGCGGCATTAAATGAGAAATAGCTTATAGTGGTGGCGGCAATTAATAATACAAGACACCACGGTAAAAGCTTTTTCCAATTGCTCAAAGCTTTATCTAAAAAGAGAATTAAAAGTGAGCTTATACCCACACCAAACATTTCCGTGGAAACGGCAAGACTTTTTACAAAATTATCAGGTAAAAATGCTAAATCGGAAGCATACTGTCCCATAAAGACCGGTACGATACTTACCGGTAAGAACATGCCAAAGACAATTAAAAAGCCTAAAGGTCGTACTAACTTGGGCTCAAAGAAGATTTTCTTTTTTCTTGTTTGTATGCGATTTATCTCAAGTTTTAAAAGTGAGGATAATTCATTGGCTAAAATGGTGGAGATAAAAAAGAGGGTTAAAAGCTTTAAGCCGATATCAATAAATTGGGTAAAGTCAATTTGCGTGGTGAGATTTAAAGAGCCGATAATTTTATTTTGCCCAACGATAGGTAATGAGTGGGCTGAGATAATATCATCGCCAGCAATATATTTATCGTTGGCATCACGCAGTGAGATCTCCTTAATAAAGGAGACATGCTCTTTTAAAGTTGCAAAGTAAGTATCAATGCCACTTACTTCATCAAAACTAAGTCCCAAGCGTGCTACCGCTGAAAAATCTTTATTTATCGAGCCTAAAGCAGATCTTTGAATTGAGAAATTAAAATCCTCAATCGAGTTTTTCATGCTTGGGGCGATAAAAGCGATAATAATAAGTTGCGCGATAAAAAAGGGCAGTAAAAAGCTTTTAAAGCGGGAGATAGATCTTTTAGTTTGAGATGGTTTTTGACGGTTAAAAAAGATAAAGAAGACAATAAAGATGGCAATGGAGATTAACATGCCAAAGCCTACTTGCTTATAGAGGGCACTTTCTTCAGCTTCACTTAAGCCTTCTTGAAAGTTATCACCTAAGGAGGCTAAAACTAAACCTGCTCTTTGATCTTTAATATCAAAAAAAGGAGCACTTAAATAAAGATGATCATTTATGGTAATTTGCCCATTTTTAAGCTCAGCTAAATTAAGATGGGTAATTTTGGTGACACTTTGGCTTCTTACTAAATCACCTTGATTGTCAACAATAAAGACATCATCGGCTTTACTTATAAGCTTTAGATCATAAATTTCATCGAAAATCCCTTGATAATTTTGTACGTCACGCCCCATGGATGTTATGTTATTAATTCTTGCGGCAGTATTGTTTAAGTTAAATTGCAAGAGATTTTGCGTGTTTTGCGCGCGATACTCGTTATAAGAGGAGATACACAGGGAGACAAAGAAAATTTGTGAGAGAATAAAGACCACTAAAGTCGCTAAAAGCTCTGGATTAAATAAAATTTTGGATATATTTTTCATAAGATAAAATTAAAATTTGTAAACTTTTACCTAAAAATTAAGCTTAAATCAATAAAGTAACTCACAGTTTGCCCAAATCTTATCTTACTAAAGTTTGGAGACTGTACTTTTGAGTTATTATACAATTAATAGCGTTTAAGTTTTCAGAAGGGTATTTTGAGGGCGTATGTTGCTTAAAAAATTTAGATCTGGCTCAATTATAAAACTTATAACCTTAATGCTAAGTTTGACTTTAATACCAAGTGCTTTTGCAAGCGACACGAGTAATTCTACCTGCCCTTTGGGCAAGGCTTTTAAAGTGGCCGTCTTTCAGGCTGGAAGCTATGGAGACTTTCAAAAGGTTTTCAGGCAAACCACCCTTGCACTACAGAAAAAAGATTTAATCAAAGGCCCGCTTTTAGATCCTACCTTTACTCATGATAAAGAGGGTGTTTATGAGCGCTTTTCTAAAGACTCACAAGGTGGGTGCATCGAATTTGTAAGCGATGGTTTTTACAATGGACTTTGGAACTCAGAATATACCCAAGATCTTGCCAATGAGCTTAAAGAGCGAGTTAAAAATACCCAAGATATTTCTATGATCTGGGCTTTAGGAACAGTGGCAGGTCAATTGCTTGCCGACTCAAGTTTAGGCATTCCAGTTCTTGTTATGACTCCAACCGATCCTGAGCGCTCAGGAATTGTGGGTCCTGGGGAGTTTTCCGATAAAGAAAATGTGCACGCGCAAAAGGAAGTTAATCGCTACGACTCAGAGTTAAGGCTTTTTTATAATATTTTCAAATTTGAAGACTTAGGCGTCATAATTGACAGTAACCCTGACAATCACGCAGGACAAGCGGTACCTGTAATTAGAAATTTAGCCCGTGAGAAGCGCTTTTATTTAATTGAATGCCAAGGCGATATCATAGGCGATGATCCAAAACTTACACAAAGTGAGTTTAGTAAGTGTGCCAAATACTTATCCTCACAAGTGGATGCGGTGTATATCCCGATGGGCAATGGCGCTTCACCTACCAACTTTTATGAGCAAATAAAGCCTTTGCTTGATCATAAGATCCCAGTTTTCTCGCAAAGTGGGGAGAGTGAGGTGGAAATGGGGGCTTTAATGGCTTTATCAAACTCTGACTTACAAGCCTCAGGTGAGTTTGAGGCTAATGTTATAGAGCAACTTGTGCAAGGTAAAAAAGCCCATGAGATCTCCGAGTACTACTATGCACCTTTAAATCTTTGTCTAAACCTTGAGAGTGCAAGATTAATTGGCTACAAGCCTGATTTTGAGCTTTTAGTAGGTGTGGATAAGGTTTATCAAACCATTAAGCGGCCTTAAAATAAGTGATCTATTTCGCGCTTTACAAAGCTTCTAAGTCTTTGGTGCTCACAATTTTACTAAGCTTGTTATACTTAAGCTAACGAGCTGATCTTAATAAGATTAGTTAAAGCATAAGGTTTTAAAATGCCTTTTTTAGAGAGTTGGAGGCTTTAAAAATGAGTAATGAAGTATTAGAAGCTATTAAAAATAGACGTGCGATTAGAAAGTATCGCCAAGATCCTGTTGAGCAAGAGAAAATTGATGCGGTAATTGAGGCAGGTTTATACGCAGCAAGCGGTCGTGGGCAACAAGCTCCAATTATTATTGCCATCACCGATCCTGATTTTCGTGATCGTCTAAGTGTCTTAAATCGTGAAATTGGCGGTTGGGATGCACCTTTTGATCCTTTCTATGGTGCACCGGTAGTTTTAGCGGTAGTTGCCTCTGAAGAATTTAAAAATCGCGTCTATGATGGGGCAATGTGTATTGGCAATATGATGCTTGCCGCGTCCTCCTTAGGACTTGGCTCTTGCTGGATCCACCGTTGCCGTGAGACTATTCCAACTCGTTTAGGGCAGGAGATGCTACAAAAGGCAGGTTTACCTGCAGAAGGCAATTATGAGGGTATAGGTTTTTGTATCTTAGGCTATCCTGAAGGTGAAAAACCACAAGCCGCCCCTCGCCGTGAAGGTCGCGTGCGTTACATCAAATAAGGTTTAAACTTTTCTAAGGTTTTTAAGATTAGCGCTTTTTTAAGCGCTAATTTTTTAGATTTGCAGAATATTTAGAAGGTTTGGATCAAAGTTTTGCGACGGTTCTAAATTTTTTTGTATGATCTCTTGCCATTTCTTTAAGGTTTTAAAAAAGTCACGCAAATTTTGGGCAAAATCTTTAATATTAAGTTTTTCAAACTTTATAACTTTTTGTAAGACAAGTTCGCTTAAATCCTCGTTAACGCTTAAGGTAGCACCTTGCGTGGCATTATAAAGATATTGGCCTTGCAAGATTTTAAGCATTAAAAAGTTGGGCAGCTCATGATTTAGGCTTGCAACCTTAGCGCTTAAAATACCGGAGTTTTCATTAAGAGCGATAAGTAGGGCTTCAAAATCTTCAAAGCTTACAACTATTTGTTCAAGAGAATTAGTTCTAAAGATAAATTTAGGCTCGCTTATTTTTAAGGTTTTGATAAGCTCTTTAAGTTCTGTCATAAAAAATCTCCTTTAGTTTAAGTTTAGCTTAAAAAGAGTAGGGAGGGGGATTTTTTAAGGGCTTTGGGTGTAAAAATTGCAGCGTTGTGATTTAAATTTGCAAGCGCTTGCGGAAAAATTAAACAAAAAGTTTGCTAAAAGTTCCGCTTAATTTGTGATTGAGAACACAAAATCATGCAAAATAGTCCTAAAAAGGTCCATTAAAACTAAATTTAGTGCGCTAGATCTCATCAGATTACTTTTACAGTGCTATACTGCCCCTGTCAGTTAAAAAGAGCTTTGAAATTTTTACTGACTTAAAGAATAGTCAGAATTTAGGAAAGCGTTTTCAAGAAGCACGAAAAAGAAATTCTGATTGATTTAAAAAAGAATAAGTCTTTTACGGGATTAAAATTTAAACTGAAGAAGTCACTTTTAGCTTTAGCTATCGCTGCTGTTGCAGCTGCTTCAACCTCTGCCTCTGCCGCTACCATTTACAGCAAGGATGGCACTTCAATCGACGCCTATGGCCGTGTCATGGCTGTTTACTATTCTCAAGACTATGGTAATAGCAACACCGCGTGAATCACCCATAACCTAAAGGTTAAGGGCTTCTTCCTGCTTCAAAGACTTCCTAACGGTTATCTCCACAGGCTT
>CALXNU010000046.1 GCA_944389835.1 uncultured Succinivibrionaceae bacterium | reverse complement strand
TTGGACTTCGACCTTGCTCTGTACAGCTGGTCCAGGGACTTTCACCCATTGGATTGCGTGCATGCCGCGCACACTTATTATAGAGACTTTAAAAAGTCTCTATTTACAATTATTTCATCTTTAACTCCTGAGCTAAATATTCTAAATTACGCTTTCTTTCACCTATTGCTTTAGGATTAACTCCAAAATAAATTGTCCATGGTTTTAATTCTTTGTTGACAACAGAAGAAGCTCCTACAGCTACTCCTTCATTTAAAATAGCTCCAGGCAAAATTACAGTATTAGTTCCAATTAGCACATATTTTTCTAAAACAATTGGACTTGAAGTTGCATGGCGTAAATTTTTAGGCACTGTTGGACCAAAGAGATATTCTCCTGAAAAATCATCAGAGCTTGTAAAAATCCGAACCCCATGAGAAAGACCTGAAAAGTCTTTCATCGTAAAACCCGCATTTCCCAAGATAGTACAATTAGAGCCTATATGAATATAATCACCCAACACCATCGGAAGCTCAAAGTTTGTAGCAGTTAAAACACAATTAGCGTCAATTCTTACATGACTACCTATTTCAATATTATCTAAACCCACAATAGTACAATTCTTGGAAACTCTAACGTTACTTCCAACTTTTTTAATTCCAAGATTTACTAAATCGTTTTCATCATAATAATCAGCATTTAAACAAATCATTTTTCTTCACCCTGATAAGCCATAATTAATTTATGAACTTCTTTATTGATCCTATAGTGTTTGACAAAATATTGCTTAGTTTTGCCAAAAGTAAGTTCACGACAAAGCTTAAGTCCTAAAATTTTACATTTAGCATAAAATTTATTTTCAAGTTTATGTAACTCCCGCTCACTTAAAGTATCTGTCAAATCTTGATTAGTATTAAGTTTGCGGTACTTAATAACATTTTTAAACAGAGCAATGATCACTTCATCTTGTTTAACAAATTCATTAGTCATAAAATTTAGATAGGTAAGATAGCGTACTGCATTACGATCAAACCATCTAGGTGTCCAAATGTTAGACCACACACCACCACTATTGCGCCTATATACTGACATTACCTCTTCAAGATATAAAATATTGCCATAAGAAGCATGAAATAAATGGTAGATATAATCAAGTGGTAGCATATCTACGCCACGTAATTTCTCTTTAAACTTAGGGAATTGCCACCTATAAACTACTGAATTAGTCTGAATAAAATTGTATTGCTTTAAAAGATCTAAATTAAGCTCTTTTCCTTTTATCATCTTATCTGTTGGAAAGAGCTCAACTTCTTTTTCTTGCTCTAAAACTTTTACAGTGTGAAAACACAAAGTTACCTCAGGATGAAGCTCTAGAGCTTTAACTTGCTTTTCAAGTTTTAGATCATCAATCCAATAATCATCTCCCTCACATAAAGCAACATACTTTGAGGTGACTTTCTCAGCAAGATCAAAAAAGTTAGCACAAACGCCTAAATTCTTTTGACGAGCAATAAGTTTAATATTGCTATGCTGTTGCTGGTACTCTTTAATAATTTCAACCGTTCTATCAGAAGAACAGTCATCTCCAATCAAAATTTCAAAAGGAAACGTAGTTTTTTGTTTAACAAAACTTTCAAGGGCATCTGCAATGTATTTTTCTTGGTTATAGCAAATGCATAAGATAGTAACAAGAGGCTCTGCCATAATTAAACTAAGCACTCCTTAATTAACTTACAAATTTTTGAGATTTCCTCGGCCGTTAATCCTACAAAAAGAGGCAAGCATAATATTCTTGAGGAAATAGACTCAGAAATTGGACAAGAAGACGGCTTTACATAAGGGAGCTTATTTAAAGATGGGTAAAAATAGCGTCTTGGGAAGATGTCATGTTCTTTAAGTTTTGTCATAACTTTTAAAAGATCATCTTCAGACTTAAAAACCACCGGATAGTAGGCATAGTTATACTCAAGATCTTCTTGTACTTTAGGTCTTTGTACTACACCTTGTAACAAGGCATCATAGCTTTCACAAATTTCTTTTCTTGCTTTAATTATCTCTTGTATATGATTAAGATTAACTAAACCTAAAGCCGCTTGGATTTCTGAGATTTTAGCGTTTATGCCAGGATAGATGTAATCATCATAAAAGTGACCGAATCTTTTTAGAAGATCTACTTTATCTTGTAAGTTACTATCATTGACAATAATGCCACCACCTTCTGCCATATGATAAAGCTTAGTTGCATGAAAAGAGATAGTTGCAAGATCACCATAGCTTAAAAGAGACTTACCTTTATAGCGACTACCAAAGGCATGTGCTGCATCATAAATTACAGGCACTTGATGTTTTTTAGCAATACCTTGAATCTCATCTACTTTACAGGCATAACCGAAGACGTGAACAGGCATAATCGCATAGGTATTCTTTGTTATAGCATCTTCAAGCATTGCAGGATCTAAAGTAAAGTTATCCTTCTCAATATCTACAAAAACAGGTTCATAATATTGCCAAATAATGCTGTTAGTAGTTGCCACATAAGTAAAAGGAGTAGTGATTACTTCTCTTTTTTGTGAGTTTAATTCGTTCTTAGCTAATCTTCCAAAAGTCTCTAAAGCTACTTGTAGAGCAATAGTACCATTTGAGACTAATTGAATATTATCAACATCTAAAAAACTCTTAAGGCGAGATTCAAGTTCTGTAACACAACGCCCTTGATTGGTAAATATCTTATCATCCCAAATTCTTTTAAGTTCAACAAGATATTCCTCTAGGGGGGGGGTATAAGGCCTAGTTACAAAAATACTCATTTTTTAAATCCTTAAGATTAGTTGTTACTTTCTACTTAATATAACTCTATTATAATTGAAGATTAACCTCGCTTGTTAACTATTTTCCTTGTATAAAAGCTTGCACGGCATTAGTAAATTTCTTAGCCCCTTTTAGATTTAAATGATCAAGATCTATAAAATCACTATCATCAAATATTGGCGCATCTAGAAGGTTTAATAAACTAACATTATCTGATAGATAATCTTTTAAGTTGAAATAAATGCAATTATACTTTTTAAGTCTCTTAGTATAGGCCTTAGTATGTGGTGGAATAATAAGAAATACTCGATGGTGATTTTCTTTAGCGGTCCTTAAAATTTCTGCAAAATGAGGCATGGAAAAATTACTTTGTGCATATTTAACATGCTTTATAGTTCTTTGCAACTCTTGCTGAATAAAATCATCCTCGCCTAGAGTAGTTCTTTTAATTTGAGCGTCTTGATCTTGGATAAGAGATAACTCATAAAGACAGCGCATATAATCATCATCAAATTTATTAAAAAAGCGCTTAGTAAATAAAGCTGTTTCTATTTCAACATCCGTCTCTTGCTTGGTATTATACCCTTCAGGGTTACGGTTAATTTTATAAAATTGCTTATAGAAAGCAGCCTCCACACCTAATGCCTCACTTGACCTTTGTATGGCAAAACCTGAATTAAATGCCGAAAAAACAATTACTAAATTCTTGAGAGAGGGGGGGGTAACTGAATAAATAAGATTTAGATAAAGCTGCTTCATATAATAAAAATCTAAGCTTGCCATTGAGAGATTCAATTCTTGAGGATTTTTTGAAGTTATATAGCCATACATACCATGGGAAGAACCTAAAATTAAAGTTTCTATATATTGTTTATTGTTAAGCGTAAATTTAGCTTGTTGCACAAGAAGCTTGGCAAGTCGCGCATCAAAATTATAAGTACCTAAACAATATGTAAATAAATAATGACGAACTTTCTTTCTAAGTGTTGATGAAGGAAGAAAAACGCAAACAAGTCTAATTAGAGTTTTAGTAGGTTTTATTAAAAAAGAAGGCACCATTTTAAAATTAAAATAATCGCTCTTATGTCCCATAAATCCTTATCCTAAGAATAGTCTTGCAATCAAATTGTTTACAACAAACAGCTAATTTTGAATTTTTGTAATTAGCTCTTAATTATACGCAAAACTGTTATATCATTTGATAAGCAATTTGTCTCGTCAGTATTAGGGATTTTTATGAAAGGAATAATTCTTGCGGGTGGTACAGGAAGTCGCCTCTATCCTATGACCTTATCAGTGAATAAACAATTACTCCCAATTTATGATAAGCCGATGATTTATTATCCACTAAGCACTTTAATGTCAGCTGGCATAAGTGAGATTTTGCTTATATCAGGCACTAAAGAATTACCACTTTATATGAGTCTTTTAAAAGATGGTTCTCAATTTGGAATGCGTATTACTTATGCTCTGCAAGAAAAACCTGAAGGTCTTGCCCAAGCTTTAATTATCGCTGAGCATTTTTTAAATGGTGATCCTTCTGTAATGATCTTAGGTGATAACCTCTTTTTCTCATCCAACCTTCATAATTTATTACAAGATCTAGATACTTCAAAGCCTGGTGCTGCTGTTTTTGCCTATCGCGTAAATGATCCTGAAAGATATGGTGTCGTAGAGTTTGACGAACATAAAAAAGCTATTTCTATTGAAGAAAAACCTGAATATCCAAAATCTCAATATGCAGTAACAGGACTTTATTACTATGATGGAAAAGCCTCCGAATATGCAAAAACCTTAACCCCCTCTAAAAGAGGTGAACTTGAGATTACCGATCTTAATAATATCTATCTTGCCAAAAATGAGTTACAAGTACATATCTTAAGTCGAGGAACAGCTTGGCTTGATACGGGAACTCCTGAATCACTACTTGATGCCTCAGATTTTGTCAGAATTATCGAAAATCGCCAAGGTGTTAAAATCGGTTGTCCTGAGGAAATTGCTTTTAAACAAGGCTGGATTAATAAAGAGCAACTTTTAACTCTTGCCAAACCTCTTGCCAAAAATAATTATGGACAATACTTAATTGACCTTGCCAATGGAGACTTAGCATGATTATTGAAAAAACCTCAATCCCTGATGTATTACTGATTACTAACAAAAGATATGGCGATGCTCGTGGCTACTTTTCTGAAATTATGCGTCAAGATGAGCTCAATGATGCTGTAGGTCGAGAGATTAACTTTGTACAGGTAAACGAATCGGTATCAAGTGCTAATATTTTACGCGGAATTCATTTTCAAAATCCTCATCCACAGGGAAAATTAGTTCGTGTAGTTGCAGGTGAAGTCTTTGATGTAGCTGTAGACTTAAGACAAGGATCGCCTACTTTTGGGCAATGGGTCGGAGAAATTCTCTCTGCTGAAAATGGCAAACAATTATGGGTTCCGGAGGGATTCGGTCACGGCTTTTATGTTACAGGAGAAATGGCGCATTTTGTTTATCATTGCACTGATTATTACCACCCTCAAACTGAACACTGTATTCGTTATGATGATCCAAGTTTAAACATCAAATGGCCTTTAGATGGACAACAACCTCTTACTTCACCTAAAGACTTGAGTGGACTTTCTTTTAAAGAGGCAAAATTATTTTAAACTTTGCGCTAAAAGACTATTTTGTACGTCATATTTAGCGATAGCGCTATAAGTATACTCTACTTTAGCTTGAGATAATTTCACTAAACGATCTGGCGAAATAATAAGATCTTTACTGTAGAGTATAAAGTCTTCATTGTAAAAGCTTTCATTCATAATGCTTGTGCGATTAGTTAAGATCGCTTTATTCATAGCTAAAGCCTCACTAATCCGATATGAAAATCCCTCATCAGGATAGAGTCTAAATAAATCTATTACGACAGGAGAACTTGCTTGATACTTCAAATATTCATCATAACTGATTAAATCAAAAGATATTTCTATAAATTTAGAAACTTTTGAAAACTCTATAAACTTATCTTTAGCACTTCCCTTAAGATCTGCAACGATAAATTTAGCTTTGATTTTAGCTTTTTCTAAGCTTTGAGCTAAATTTAAAACCGTTTGATAGCGCTCCCCTTGACAAGCTCCCGCGAAAAACCATCCTGAGTTTTGAGCGTTTTTAAGCACTAACTGCTTTAAGTAAGAGAAATCTACCCAATTAGGTTCATAATTCAGAGAATAAAAAGATGCCTCAACCTTACTGTAAGAACAGACAGTGACGCCTAAAGCTTTAATCTTATCTAAAATCTCACTATTTGATGTTTGCTTATCTTTTAAAATTTCCTTTAACTCTAAACCAGCATTAAAGATCTTAATTGTAGGATCTACTAATTTAAATACAATTTGCGCATTAGGGTATTTAGCTTTAATAAAGTAAAAAGTCTCTGGAACCAATACATTAAAAACTAAAACAAGCCCTTTAAAATCGTAATTAACATTATAGTTTTGCAATTTTTGCATAAAGCGATTAATACGATGTTGCTTATTGCTAGGTAAAGGATATCTAAAGACAGTAGATACTATTAAAGTTTTGTATTCTTGTGGCAATTGATGATAGATCCAATCAGCAAGATTTATCTCAGGAGCAATTATAATAGCCTTTTTGTCAGGATTTATAATGTTAAAAGCTCGCGCAAAGATGAATTCATTAAAATTTTTCTTAAGCAAGCGAATGATTTTATAGTGAAGTTTAAAGGATTGTCTCATGCGCTTACTTAACAAGAAAAAGCTTTGTTTAGAAAAAACTATTTCTTTGAATGAGGGAATTTTAAAAACAAAAATAACTTCAAAATAGTCTTTAAATAACTCGTAATTTGTAAAATCACCTAGATCTGATTTATCAGAAACTACGATATAAAGCTTAAATTTCTCAGTCATCTTTAACCCTTAACTCTTCAAATCTGCTTTTATGCAACATTAATCAAGCTAGCTTCTAGTATTGCTTCTAAATAGCAAGGTGCCAATTAAACCTTTTTGCTTAACCTTAATATACAAATGTCTTGCATAAAAATATAACCCGGCCTTGGTAAAACCTCTTTTAAAAAGCTTTTTGCTAATCCATTTC
The DNA here is from genome assembly GCA_944389835.1 of uncultured Succinivibrionaceae bacterium. Lineage (GTDB taxonomy): Bacteria > Pseudomonadota > Gammaproteobacteria > Enterobacterales > Succinivibrionaceae > Avisuccinivibrio_A. The sequence continues at coordinate 10,229 of CALXNU010000046.1, read as the reverse complement.
GTACCTTTACGATGATTGGCAAAATTAAGTAAAACATCCTTATCTTTATTAAAAGATAGCCATAAACCAACATTTGGCTCAAAGATTTTGGCAAACTTGCGAAACAGATTAATCTCATGTAGAGGGAATTTTGAACTACTTTTACACCACGGCATCCACGGCTTTTCACCTACATAGTGCACAAAAACCGTATCTTCTTTTGTTTCCCATATTTCTTGATATCTCTTAGGAAGCATAAAAGTAAGACCGTCACAAATCACGTTTAAAGCGTCTTGATCTGGATAACGAGGCCTATTTTTGGCTATAAACTCTATACATTTTTCATCTAAAGAGGTCTTACTCCATTTATTTAGATTAAAGACCATGACTCCTGAGCCAAAATACTTATTAAGTCTGTAACCACCTTTAACTTCTTCAATATGTTGAAAGGTAGGATCATTTGGGATCACACCTAAAGGACTTTCTCCTAAATCGACATCAGCTAAATAGTCTAAACTTCCCGTACAAATTATATCTACATCAGTGTAAATAAGATTTCTTGCTTTTATCTCACAGTCTCTTGCTGCCATTATTCATATAGACTGGATCAACATACGATGATTAATCGTGCCTTGTAATTTTTTATAAAGCGCTAAATTTTCATATGTTTTAAAAATAAGCTCATAATTTTGATAGTTGTTCAGTTTTTTAAGTCGTGAACTTAGATTATATTTAATAAAATCAAACTCTTTCTCAGAGCAATAAATATGGAATCTAAGTTGACGATCCTGATTATGCTCTAAAATTGAGACTATAAGAGCGCCCGTACCTAAAACAAATGGTTTATCAATACAAAAAAGTAAATCAATATATTTTGAGTTTGAAGTTTTCATCAGGCAACTCCCTATCTATTATCAAAATATTTTAATTGTAATTTTGCGATCCTGATTCTTTGATCGTATTTTTTTACTTTTTGATGATTAAGAATTTTTGAAAAAAATCTTTTAGTCCTATACTTTAATATATTGTGTTTTAACCATTTTGAGGAAATTTTCTTTTGATGCTCTTTATTAAACCTCTTTTCTAAAATTCTTTGCTCGCTAAGCTTACTACTAATTGCTTTTTGTAAAAAGTTAAGAGAAGTAAGTTTTAACTTTTGGAGTTGAGAATTAATTAAATCCCACTGATAAGGAGCATTAAGTAATTTCTTAATGCTTTGTGCATCATAATTGTCATGATCAATAATTTTTGACTCTAACGAAGGATCTAACAGTGCAAAAAGCTCTTTGATCCTTACTAAGGAAGTTTGACTGGAATTGATAACTACAAACGGTTTATTAAAAATAAGCGCAAAGCAGGTGCCATGAAAAGAATCTGTTAGCACAAATTTACAAGAACTAAATCTTGCCAAAAATCCATATGGAGATATTTCTGCGCTAATAAAAAATAATTCGCTTAACTTTTGTTCAAGCTGATTCTTAATAGGGGTTTTGTCATTAACCTCGTATACAACACCTTCTGCCTTTACAGTTATATTAGAGCTCTCATGGTGAGCTAAAGTTTGCCAATAAATAGGTGAAACTAAAAATACAGGATCTAACACCCCACAAACATTCTCTAGACCCAAAGCTTTACAAATTTCAGATCCAGTTTTGAATTCTCTTAAAGAAAAAGCATCAAATTGTTGTAATGCATAACTGTAGTAGTCTTTATAGTCTTGATTTACTTTTGCTAAATAACTATCTTTAGCCGAACCAAAGCTTCCTGCATAACAGATAGCATTTTTATCACAGTTAATGAAATTTAAACAATAGATCGCTTTATCCTCTTTAATGAAACTATGATTAAGGACTTGATCACTGCCTACCACAAAACTCTTAAATAACGCATTCAGTTTTGTTAAATCATCAAGATATGTATATTTTTCTGTTAAAGGTAAATTATCGCTCTTAAATTGTTCAAATTTAGGATTCAATTCAAACTCTCGTCCAAAAAAAGGATGATAATCAATATTTACCGCGTGATAGCCTAAATCATTAATTGCTTTGTTTAAAGCAACTGCTGTTAATAAAGCTCCAAAATTCTTTCCCTCAAAATGAAAGTTTAAAATAGCTACATTTTTGGAAACCAGATCTGAATCTAAAGCTTGAGTGACTGACATATTTTGTTCAAATACCTTATGAATAAACTCTTTAGATACGGGATGCAATTTAGATGAACTTTTAAGATTAGGTTGACTAAATTTTGCTTCTTCTAAATTAGCTTCTTCAAGTTTTGTAAACTTATCTTTAATTAAATCAAAGGCCTGTTGCCCCTTAACTGAATTTATAAAGACAATCGAAGCACCTTTCCCGTCCATTTTCGATGAAAAGCCTTTAATACCTCTAAAATCACCTAAGGTTAAATCACCAACTCGCCTACTACCTGTAGAGTACTGGCAATTGCCACAAGAAGACCTAAGTGCTAGGTTATTATAAAAAACTTTATAAAAAAGGCTATTATTAGCATCTATTTGAAAATTTTGCTCTTTACCCAAAGAGTCTTGTGAATTAAATGAAAAATTAAAATTTCTAATCCTTTTATCCCTAAACTTGATATTAGAAATTTTATTTAGAGAAATATGATTTTTATTTTCAATCTTTCTAACTTCTTCATGAACAATTTTATCTAATAAAGTTGCTGACATCACTCCATGACAAATTAAGTCAATGGTAATTAAGTTTTCATAATTTAAAGTTAAATATCGTTTTAAACCAGCAACTTGACAAGGTGTACCTACGAATAATACTTTCTTCCCTTGCTTTAAATAATCTTTGATTGTTGCATATAAATGATAAACTTTACTTTGAATATATTTTGAGCCTTGCATACGTGTTAAATCATCTTCATTTTGAGCGATGATATGCACAGCGTCAAAACCACTCATCACACAGCCCACAACTAAGGCTTGTTTGCGAAAAAGTGCTAAAGCTAACTCATAAGCAGCACCACCTGAACTGCTCTCTTCACGCACACTATTTGAACCAACGGCAAAATAGCATTTCTGAGGTTCATTAAATAGATGCTTTGTATTTAAACTTGGACAAACCTTTTTACACAATCCACAATCATTACATTTTTCAGGACTGATTTTAGGATAAGAAAAACCATGCACATTTTCTATTGTAATTGCTTTTTGTTTGCATCTTAGCAAACACGTTAAACATCCGACACATAGATTTTTAGTGCATATTTCATCCATATCTCAATCCTTATCATAAAAATCTCTTATAGTGTCATTGTTAAGAGGTTCTTGTTTTTTCCAGGCATTGTAATCTTTTGCCAAATGACCTAAATCTAAGCCCCGATGTCCATGCACGGCTAAATCATAAGCAAGAGCTGTTGCAGTTTGTCCTAAGATGATAAATTTTGGAGTTTTTGGATCTGTTGCTAAAGCCTTTTCTAAAAGAGCATCATATTCGTCAAACGCGTTTACACTTTTACCATAAATATAGTTAATACTTTTAGCACTTTCAAAACAGTTATATTCAATTTTATTAAAAACCGTTTTACCACAAATAATAACAATATCTTTATCTTTCCATAGCTTTTCAATTTCACTATAATATTTTTCAAAATCAAAACTCTTAAAAAGATGATATGGCATACTTATTAAGGAATCCCCATATACTCGATTAAAATCTATATAAGGCTCTAAGGACTCCCTTATGTCCTTTGACAAGATCCTATAGAAAATATCTTGTCTTTTGTGCAAATTAGAAGGCCAATGATAAAACCAATAATTAAGACCAACACATAGAATGTTATTATCCGAGCAAAAGGCTTTTTTCAATAAATCTGCCAAACGAGGATCATATTTTTGAAAAACACCACCTTTCTTCTCATGCATCAAGGCAAATTCACCGTCACCAAATCTGCAATAAGAAATATTACTATTATTTAAATAATTTACAGTTTCCCAAACATCCATAATGTGCGGACGATTTTTTAAATTTAACAAATCTTTCTCATTTTCTTGCATCTTAATGATATTACTTATCATTTCATGATCATGATTGTCATTAGCACGATTGTAAATATGCTTTAAATTATACTTAAATAAGTATTTAACATTTCTTATAAATAATTCAAAACTCATGATTCTTCCTTTTTAACTTAATTTATGCTTTGGGCGATTATCATTATTGACATTAATAGTTGAATCAAAGCCATCTGTGTGAGCATACTTATCTTGAGGATACAAAGTACAAATCCGCAATTTGTTATATGCCACCAATCCACTTAAGTAATCAGCAGGAAGTCTTACCGGCATACCTAACTCAAGAAGGCGTTTAGCCCCATTGAGGGTTATAAAGTAACAGGCAAGAATAAAAGAGGCTCTGCGCCGATTAAAGATTGGATCTAAAGCGCCCATGCCTTCATGATTAAGATAGGCACCCTCTTTGCTAAGCTTAATCTTCCTTTTGACAAAAAAGTCTCTAATGCCACTGTCATGCACGACTTGCAAGATGTCCCACTTAGCTTGGGTGGATAAAAGTTCTGGCAAAATTTCTTGAAAGCAAGGCTCAATCTTGCAATCATCTTCAAGGATTAAGGCAAGTTCAATGTTCTCTTCTACCATCTTATGGTAAATAGACAAGTGTGATAGAGCACAACCAAGTTCACCTGCTGAAAGCTTCTCAGCAATAGTCACTTTACGTCCAAAACCAAGATCTAAAGTTACCTTATCTTTAAGGTCAATCTTGCCTTGTAATTGAGGATCGCCTGCCTCATACCTTGTCATGACCTCTCGTCCATTGACCGCCTCAAACCACTCAGGATTAAGTCCTGCTGCCTTACAACTTTGCATACAGTTCTCACGCCTTTCTGTACTTTTTGGCAAACTTATGACAAAGGTTATAAGCATTATTTCCCTCCTGTGTGTAATTAGCATCAATGGCTGTAATTTCTTTTAATGACCCTAAAAAGCCCTCTAAAGACTCTTGTAAGTCCTGATACGAAAGCTCATCAATCATGCGATTTTGTAGATAGAAAACCTTTGTATGCGGGTTTTTAGGATGTGGTGCCCATAAAGTTATGAGCTTTTGATGATTAGCGTTATAAATGGCAAATAAAGGTAACTTTGAGGCACAAGTCAAATGCACGTTAGCCGTATCTACACTTACTACAGCTTTTGACAAACTTATAATTGAGGCAAGCTCAAAGACATTAAGCTTATCGGGTACCTTTATAAAGTTCTCTTTTGGCAAAACTTTTAAGACTTGCTCTTTTAGATAATTACCATCAGGTGGTACTAAGAGTACGAGCTTTTGACCCGTAAGCTCTACTATCTTTTGCGCAATCTTAACTATTACCTCATCTTTTAAGTGCTTATGCTTTGAAGCACCCCATGGTGCAAATGAGATCTGACCTGCCTTACAAAACTCTTTGACCTTATTTAAGGAATCATATGTGGTAAAAGGCACATAGTCTGAAAAGATCTTTGTGCATCCACCAAGCCTTAGCAGATCTTCAAAATAAGCAGTGATATGTGAATTGGGGTTTCTATCCGCAAGATTAAGATTTACGCAATCTACCTCGTGATTAATTCCCGCTACAAATTTAGGCTTAAGCTTATTTAAAAGGTAAAAGTCATGAAACCTAAACTTAGCCTCAAGCGTTACAAAGAGATCACAAGTTAAAATTTCCTTTAAACACTCATCAAGCTCTGTTTGTTGCGGGCGCTTACTTAAGACTAGTACCGACTTTAAATGCAAACATTGATCATAAAGAGGCTTTAGACCATCCGAGGTTAAAATTACAATCCTTAACTTTGGGTAGGATTTTTTTAGACTTGTAATAAAAGGCGTAATTACTTGCGTGTCACCTAATTTGCCATCAATCTTACTAATTACAACTGTATGAAATTTGGCAAAATTAAAGTCTTCAAGCTTACCTTCACACTTAAAGTCATATTTGGCACGGTATAAATTAAGTCGTAAACGATCACGAAACTTGCTGATTAAGCCCATATCTCCCCACTAATTTTTTGGCAATTCTTGATGAAAAGGGCTTTTTAAAACATTTACGAGCAGAGGGAAGCTCATATATAATCCGCTGCTCGTAAATGGAAATAATTTCTGAAAAAAGCAAATTTTTGGGCAAAGGAAAGCGTTACCAACCACGTTTGGCAAAATTAAAAAAATACTAAACGAAAAGTTAATTAAGGACATGCTTCGCCTTCCCTTGGAGTAGGGCATGGCGCAGGCATAAAGAAATGCAAGGCCGTTGAACGGATAACCAACATAAGACTATTTATTAGTCTTGAAAATGATTACCCCCCCCCGGTTGATATAAAATTTATTTTGATCGTGATTGTAATATTATGAAATTACTAAGTCAACACGCAAAAAACGGAGTACTGACACTTTTTCCACCCCCAAATGGCAGTAATTAAGGCGCTTTAAACCCTTGCCAAACCTCATTTAGACTTTGTTTTTTCACATAAGCTATACATAATCTTAGAAAATAAGAGCTAATCCAAACTTTTTTTCTAGATTTTTCTATATCATTAAGAAAAGGCTGTATTGTTTTGCCTAAAAATTTCTCTCCCCTTGCGGTAACTAATAATTATAAGGACCTAGGTCATGAGAAGATCTTCTCGCAACTTATCAATAGCTTTATGTGGCAAAATAACCTCACGACGCACTGCTTTAAGCTATGCAGTAGCTTTGCTCTGTGCTCTTGCTATGCAACAAGCCTCCGCTTCAAGCACGGCTTACTCTTATTACCAAGGCAAGCCTTTCTTTGAGTTTGAGATTTTAAATACAGGTGAAAGTGCCTCTTCCTTACCTCCTTTATACAATCCTACTGGGGAAATTGAAATTGCAGAGCGTGAGCTTACAACCGAGGAGATAAATGGCCTTGAAATGGCAGGTAATCTGTGGGCTGAGATCTTAGGTCCTGGGGCCGTCAATAGAACACCTGTAAAAGTACAAATCATAGGTTATGACGAGTCTTACGAAAACGCCTCGGCTATTTCCTATCCAAACCTTGATGCATCGGGACAGGCAGAATACGTAGTAGGACCGTTAGCTCAAATCACTTCCGATAAAAACTCACAATATCCGATGTATGTTGAAATCGGCGCAGGACTTGATTTTACCTATATGGATTATTGGTATACGCAACCTATAGGTGACGGCTTTGATTATAATGCGACAATCTTTCATGAAATTGGTCATGCTTTAGGCATTGGCTTTTATGAAGGTCTAGATCTCAACTTCAATAACTTCCTTTATGACGTTCGTGGCGTGCAATATAAGGCTAATCTTGAGCTTACAGACTTTGATCTTGAAACCGATGATCCAAGCTTCTATGATAAAAGCGTCTTTTTAGTAGGTGATGGCGCACAATCCGGTGTGTATTTTATAGGCGATAATGTTAGTGATGTTTTAAAAGGCTCTTCTTTAGTGGGTATCCCCATTAATGGTATAGAGTTTGACGGTACGCAAAACATTTTTGAGCTCTCACACTTTGAGCTTGAACGTTCAATGATGAGTCATCAGAATTATCGCAACTATACTTTCTTTATGGAAGCTGAACTAGCTGCCATGCAAGATTTAGGCTACACCATAGATCGTAAGAATTTCTATGGAAGATCTATTTATGCTGACGGGCAAGAGATCATCAACACCCAAGGCTTTTATGCCCGTAATGCTGAGGGTACTGCCTATTTAGAAGGTCTTGCGAATACCGCAACTTTAGGCACCGGACTTCATATCTACGGTAAGGATAACAATGTCACCCAAGCAGCTCACCTCTTAGCAGGAGGAGAGGGTGGCACCGGTATTCGTGTAGATGGCAAAGGCAATACCGTAAACATTGCCCATTATGTACAAGTAAGAGCTGATGGCGCTCATGGTACAGGCGTACTCTTTGCCTATGGAAAAAATCACACTCTAAATGCTGATGGCATCATTACCGCTTTAGGTGAGGATGGTGTAGCCCTACGCTTTGATTTTGGTGGTAATCTTTTAGGCGATGAGATTGAGCTTCGTGGCTCTTATATCTGGTACGCCCCGGATAATAACGGCAATTATACCGACAATCTATCTTGGCAAAACTCCGATGGCAGTTGGAGTGTCTCTACCGTTGACTTTGCAGGCTTTGAGCTTAATAACGACGGACCTCTCATGGATACGGTTAACATAAGTGGTACCATAGCAGGAAGAGGCGCTGCCATCTACATCTCAGACAATGCCTTAGTGCAAGAAATTAATATTCTGCCTAATGCTCACATCTTTGGCAATATTATCTCGGATTGGGATGTGGACAATTCCTATCTTACAGGCTTCGTTAAAGATCCAGCTTTTGGTGTAGATCTTACTACCGCACTTAATTTTGGAAATCTCGCAACTTCCAACCCCACAAGTCAAGACTATGACCTTACACTCTACGGCTCTATAGACGGTGCAAAAAGCTTAGATCTGACCTTATCTGACGGTAATCTCACCGTTTTAGGCTACACCAAGACCTTATCTTTAACTAATTATGGTGAACTTAGCCTCTTAGGTCGCGATGCTGAAGGTTTCACCCTACAAACTGAAAATTTAACTCTTAACTCTGAGAGTATCTTGCGTTTGCCAAACGGTGCTAAAGCGTTAACGGGGGAGGCAAATCTTGATGGTAAACTTGCGGTAATGATGCCTCAAGCTTATTACTATAATGGGGAGAGCATTGAGGGCACTGTATCCTTAGAGAGTACTAATCCAATTTATGGCAGCTTTGCTGATACACAGCTTGAGCTTAACTCACCAACCTTAAGCTTTGTGAATAAAACTTTTCAAGAGGAAGACGTAGCAGATGGGGTCAATTACATTACCTCAGCACAAGTAACTCGCAAAGCCGATGCTTATGCTCAATATGCTGACAGCTCTGCTACTGCTAGTACCGGTAGATCTTTAGTGCATTTAGCCAATGAGGACAATTCACCTTACGCAAGCCTTCTTAGCGCTTTAGATTACTCAGCACCCTCAGGTCATGAGGTCACTAAAGCCTTACACTCCCTAAGTGCTGAAAGCTACAACGCCGTTGCGCAAGCTACTCTTCATCAACTTCAAGAAGAAGAGCGACAGCTCTCTTTTAAGCAATGGGCAAGTCCACTACCTAAGCAAGATGGCACCTATCTTTATGTTGATGTGCTCTACACTAACTTTGATGCCGATGAGTCCAATTGGGAAAGTGACGGCTACAGCGCCTTGCTAGGCTTTGATACTAAAGTGGGCTCAAGCTTTATGTGGGGTCTTAATCTTACCTTAAATAGCATAAACACCGATGTAAAGGGCCATCACAGCGCCTCATCTGATGCGGTCAGCGCTCTGCTTGGAGCTCGCACTTTATACTGCCCTGACGATCACGGCCTTTACCTGCAAGGAAGCTTAAGAGCGGGCGTTCAGGAAGCAGATTTAGATCGTAGCGTAAACATTGGCACCTACCGCTCCTCTATGGACAGTGATTGGTACTCCTTTGTAGGCACTCTACAGGCTACCGTAGGCTATGATTTTCTCTTTTCTGAAAGTGGCAATAACCTTCGTACCGGACCATTCGCTCTCGCTCATTATGCCCTCATTCACACCCCCGATATTGATGAAAGCGGTGAAGCTGCCTTAAGCGTTGAGAGCAAGAACTATGACAGTCTGCCACTAGAGCTTGGTTGGCGAGCACTCTATGTTCGCAAAGTAGGCATTGAAAGTCGCTTAGAGGTTTCAGCAGATGTCGGCTACTTCTATGATGTGATGGACGATCAAGATCGCACTAACGCTTCATTTAGAGAATCTACCGCTCCAGCCTTTAGCTCAGAGTTAGAGCGTGACGGACAAAGTGGTACTTATTTAAACTTAGGTGCCAAGCTTAAGCTTGATAATGGCTTTTCTGCCGGGTTTAGTTTAGGCTCAGTCACAGGATCTGAGCTTGACGGCTTTAACCTCTCGGCTAATGTTGCCTATCTCTTCTAAAGAATTCCTATTTTAGCCCATATAGCCTGCGTTCTTTGCAGGCTAGTTTGACAAAACTCTTTTTAGCTTCGTGTATTGCTTCTAAACAATAAAGTGCCGATAAGCCCCTTTTGCTTAAACTTAATTTTAAGATGCTGTAACAGGGTATCTGGTAAGTATTACGTTTAGCTAAGAACTTATTCATGTGTCCCCTTTAACTCCTTTTTTTGATTAAAACCCTTCCTGTAACTCACTTTGATCTTGGTACAGCAGATC
>CALXNU010000045.1 GCA_944389835.1 uncultured Succinivibrionaceae bacterium | reverse complement strand
GTTGGACTTCGACCTTGCTCTGTACAGCTGGTCCAGGGACTTTCACCCATTGGATTGCGTGCATGCCGCGCACACTTTAAACGGCCATGAGTAAGATGGCCGTAATTATAAATACAAAACGAATGACTCTTATTATCTACCCTTTCTGTTTTACTGTCTCTATAGAAAAAATTTTAAGATCTGATTCGAGTTAACAAAGATTACGTTTTTGGGATTGACTGGTTCAGAAATTTGGATTGACAGGTCAGAATTATAAGATTGACTGGGTGAGAATTGGTGGATCGATTGGGTCAGATCTCAAGTATTGTCCAGCGGCAATTAGATTTATACCCGTTCCTGCACCCTTTAGTTAAACTTACCACCACTTTCCTTTCTTTTTTCTAAAAGCTATCCTAAATGACCCTTCAACTTAGTTGGCTATGCAGAAAGATTATGACGCAGGGCAAACTAATCGCAAAAAGTAATTATTTAAATCCACTATGTTAGTATATGTACGATATAGATAATTTTAAGTCTTAATTACACTAAACTATACTTACCTTATTGTTATACATTAAAATAATCTAAAATTTACAGCTTTTTCACCCAAACTGTCTAAAATTTTCTATACTAAACTTACTTTCACTTTTTTAGGTGTTGCTATGCTCAAAATCCTTCATACCTCAGATCTGCACTTAGGCAAAAGCCTCTATAACTTCAACCGTCACGATGAATTTGAGAAAATGCTAAATTTTCTAATAAAAACCATTGTAGAACAAAAAGTTGATGTGTTGTTACTCTCCGGTGATATCTTTGATACCACCATGCCCTCAAATGACACGCAGCGTCTTTATTACAATTTTTTAAATAAATTACAACAAACTAGCCTCAAACACACCGTAATTATTGCCGGAAACCATGATTCACCAAGCTTTTTAGGCTCGCCTAAGATCTTACTTGAAAGCTTTTGCAAACTTAGCATTGTGCCAAGTATAGATCCTCAAAACCTAGATCATGAAGTCTTAATTTTAGAGGATGTGAAAGGTCAGCCTTATTTAATTGTGGCAGCCATCCCCTACATTCGCGAGCGCGATATTCGAGCCTTCTATTTAGATGAAGATGAAAGCGATCGCAATTTAGGCTATTGCAAGGCGGTAAGCGATCATATTAAAAAAGTTGTAGAGCGTGCTTTTTTAAAGCAAGAGGAGATCTTAAATAAAACTCAAGTTAAGGTGCCAGTGGTAGCCATGGCTCATTTATTTACCGCAGGTGGTATTTGCCTTGAAGATGATGGCGTAAGAGATCTTTTTGTAGGAACTTTAAGTCATATTGATGCTACAGTCTTTGATCCTAGACTTTCCTATGTAGCTTTAGGACATTTGCATGTACCTCAAGAGGTCATGAAAAATAAGTTTATTCAATACTCAGGTACTCCACTTGCCATGGGCTTTAGTGAAAAGCAAGACAAACACTTTTGTCTTTTAAGCTTAGATGGTGAAACATCAGAGCTTGATTTTATTCAGATCCCTATTTTCAAGCACCTAAGCCAAGTGACTGGTAATTTAGATGAAATTCAGCGCAAGCTTTTGGAGCTTAAGAAATTACAGCAAGAAGTTTTAATTGAGATCATTGTAGAAGGCAATGATGACACGCAAAGCCTACAAGATCTAATTTCAGATCTTACACATGACTCAAAACTTAAAATCTTGCGCATCAAAGATCAGCGAATGGAGGTTAAAAGCTTAAATCTTGCAGATTCAAAAGGACAAACTCTTGAGCAATTAACCGATGAAGTGGTCTTTAAAAAGCGTTTGGAGCGTGATCTAATAAATGATAAAGAGCAAGAAGAATACCTTAAAACCTACAGAGAAATGAAGACTATGATGCTAGAGGCGCAGGAGGCTTAACATGAAGATTTTAAAGGTTATTTTTTCAAACTTAAATTCTTTGCGCGGTGATTTTGTAATTGATTTTACCGATGAGGCCTTCACACAAAACGGCATTTTTGCTATCACGGGACCTACTGGCGCTGGTAAATCAACGATTTTAGATGCGATGTGTTTGGCCCTTTATTCTAAAACCCCACGTTTAAATGATGTGGGTGGCAGCAATGAGATCATGTCCCGCTCGCAAGGTCAATGCAAAGCTCAAGTTTTCTTTGAAGCCCAAGGTAACTATTATTTAGCCTCCTTTGAGCAACATCGCTCTCGCAATAAAAGCGATGGCGCGCTACAGGCAAAAACTCATAAATTACTTAAAGCCACCTCTAAATTAGAGGTTGGCGCAGAAATTGAAAGCGGTAAGAATGTCCCTAATAAAGTTGCTGAAATCTCAGGCCTTGATTTTGATAAGTTCAGCAAATCCATGCTTCTTGCCCAAGGCAATTTTGCAAGCTTTTTAAAGTCTAATGAAAATGAGCGATCCCAACTTTTAGAGAAGCTTACTGGAACTGACTTTTACTCTAAGATCTCAGCTTTTATCTTTTATAAGACTAAAGCAGAGCGCGAAACATTAAATAATATGCTTCAAAGTCTTTCTCAAATTAAGCTTTTAAGTGATGAGGAGCTTTCTCAAAGGCAGGCGCAAATAAAAGAGATTGATAATAAAACCCAAGAGATTGAAAAGGAAAATGAAGCTTTAAACTCCCTTTACAATCAGTATCTTGAGCTTGATAAGAACACAAAAGAAAAAGCGCTTTTAGATGAAGAGAGCCTAAAACTTCAAAATGATCTCAAAGACTTTGAGCATACCAAGCTTATTTTAGATAAAGCCTCTAAATCCCAAGATCTAAAGGCCCTTTATCAAAATCTAAAAACTGCCATAAAAGAGGATGAGAAGTTACAACAAAGCCTTTTAGAGCTTCAAAATAAACTTTCTGATAAAAAGTCAGAGAGTCAAACTCTTACTTTAAAGATTAATGAGACTAAGCAACAGGAAACAGAGCTTAAACAAAAACAAGCTTCCTTTGATCTGATTTTTGATAAGGTGGTAGCCCTTGATACCATTCTTACTGAGAAAAACTCACAACTTTTAAGCAAACAAGAAGAGTTAACTTCCACCCAAGCTAATTTTAAAGCGCAAGAACAACAATTAAAGGCCAAAGAACAAGAACTTACCACGCTTAAAACTAAACTTCAGGACTTAGATAACTTTTTAACTGAAAACAGGCAAGATGAATTCTTACCTGAGCTTAACTCTAAATTAAGCACCCTGCAGGAGAATTTAGAAAAAGATCTTAATGACTATCAAAAAGAGCAACAAAACCTTGCAGATCTAAAAACTCAAATTGAAGATTTAGACAATCAACTTTTAGAGCTTAATACCCAAGATAAGGTCAAACAAAAAGATAAGGATGCATCTTTAACTAAACTTTTAAAAGTAAAAGATGAACTTACCTCCCTCTTGCCCTCAGCTGATTTTGAGCATTTACAAGATGAGATCTCAAAGCTTCAAGAGCTTATCCCAAATCTTAATGCTTTAAATGAAAGCTTACAAAAGCATGAGGAGATTGAAAAAAATCTTGAGACTTTAAAAGATCAAGAGCAAGAGACGCTGCAAAAACAGACTAAGCTTTCACAAGAAATTACAACTCAAAAGCAAGATCTTGAAAAGCAAGAACAAGCTTTAAGCCATCAAGAAGAAATGGTCGCTTTAAAAAAGCAAATTGCAAGCTTTGAAGAGCAAAGACGTCATTTAGTTCAAGGCAAGCCTTGTCCACTTTGTGGAAGCTTAGAGCACCCTTTTGCTCTACCTCAGAACTTGCAATTAAGCTCTGATGAAGAGCAAGCGCTTGCTAATTTAAAGGTACAAGTTAAAAACTTGCAAGAGACTCTTAAACAAAATGAGTTGACTTTAGCAACCACTGAAACTGAGCTTAAGAACACGCAAAAAGAGCTTAAAAAAGCTGAAGATAAGCTTAAACAATTAGAAGAAACTCAAGATCATCTTAAAGCGCAACTTGAAGTTCAACTTCAAGCTTTAAGTTTCAAGCAAGCTTTCAACCTTGAAAACCTCTCTTCTTTTATAACTGAGGCTAATGAGTTTTTAAAGGAGCTTAAAAAGACCTCTAAAAAGTATTTGAAGCTTCAAAAAGATGAAGAAAAAGCTCAAAAAGAAGTACAAAATCTAGAAAAAGAGCTCTCAAATCTTGAAATTAAGATCACAAAGGCTAAAACCTCTCGCGCCTCCTTGGTAATTAATGAAGATAGCCTTATAAATAAGGTGCAAGAAAAGGAAGTCTCTTTAAAGCAAAGCCTTGAGAATATCAAAGCCCACTATCAAAATGCCAAGCTAGAATTTAAGTTGCCAGAAGACTATCAAGAATGTTTAAAGCTTTTAGGAGAAAAGCTTGAAGTCTTAAAGACAAGAGCTGCCACCTTTAAAGAAAAGAAAGCTGATAAAGATCTAAAGCTTAAGCAACAATCACCTTTAGAGAGAAGCTTTGAGAGTATGAAAGCAACCCTTGAGAGTTTAAAGCAAACTCTTTTGCAAACCCAAAACGCAATTGATACTTTACAAGGTGAGTATCAAAAACAAAAAGCTGAGCGTGAAGAGCTTTTTGGTGATGAAGATCCTAAAGCCTATCAAGATAAATTAACGCAAGATCTTAATCTTAATGCCCAAAAGCTTGTCAAGCTTAACACGCAATTTAATGAATTACAGCAAGCTATTGCCGATCTTAAAGGTCAACAACAAAGTAAAGAGCACGCCCGCACTGAGACTCAAACCAAGATCCAAGACTTACAGTCACAATTTAAACTTAAACTTGCAGAGCTTGGCTTTGAAAATGAAGAGGCCTTCTTTGAGATCTTACAATATACAGAAGATGATCTTAAAAAGTTTAAGGCTCAAGAACAAGAGCTTTTAGAGCGGCAAATTGAACTTGAGACTAAAATAAAAAGCAATCAAAATGCCAAGCAAAATCTTCAAGCACTACTTGAAGGTAAATCAAGCTTTGCTGAGGTAAAGCAAAGCCTTGAGGATAATCGCACCTTACTTAAAGCGCAAAGTGAAATTAAAGGTTCGATTAGTGCGCAGCTAAAGCAACATGAGGAAAATTTAAAACAAGCTCAAGAGAAATTAGCCTTAATTGAACCTAAAAAAGCTCAAGTTTTACGCTATGAAAAATTAAGTAACCTTATAGGATCTGCTGATGGCAAAGGCTATCGCAAATTTGTGCAAGGCATTTCCCTTGAGTTTTTACTTGCCATGGCCAATGAGCAAATGGCCAAACTTACCGATCGTTATAAGCTATGTCCAAGTGATGATGAAAAACATCCTTTAGATATTAAGGTTATAGATCTTTATCAATTTGGCATTCACCGCCCCACCGCCAATCTCTCAGGAGGTGAGACTTTCTTGGTAAGTTTAGCTTTAGCTTTAGGTCTTTCTAAAATGGCAAGTCAAAACGTGCAGGTTAACTCACTCTTTTTAGATGAAGGCTTTGGATCTTTAGATGATGAGGCTTTAGACAGTGCCTTAGATACCTTAGCCTCCTTGCAACAAGAAGGCAAACTTATCGGTGTGATCTCTCATATTGATAAGGTCAAAGAGCGCATTATTACGCAAATTGAAGTCAAACGCTTACAAGGTGGCTTTTCAACCATTAGTGGTGCTGGGTGCACAGCTTCCCTTTAAACTTATACATGCCTTAAGGTAAGTACTCTTGCCTTAAGGTTTTAAAATTATGTTATTAACACCAAAACTTTAGCTAATTAAATAGCATTTTGATTTAATATGCTTTCGGTATTTGCATTATTTTTAAACTCAACTATTACGTTTCTTATCTCCTTAAACTTATCTAAATTATTTTCATAAATTTCAGATACTTTTCCTATCTGATCAAAAGGAGCCTCTTGTAAAATATTGAAACTTTCAACATATCCATTTTTTACTATATAATCAATTATTAAATCTAAAAATTCCATTTGAACTGAATTTAATACATCTCCATTTAAAAACTTACTAAAAGCTTGTTTAGCAACCGCCCGATCTAAACCTACAATACTTCTTATAAAGAGGCCTAAATCTTGATTTCCAATTTCTTCATCATAAGTTGCTTTATCACCAAGCTTATTCCAAAAAATATCTTGCAAACCTTTAATATCTTCTGGAGTTAGCGGAATATTGTTTTTAATTTTTCTAAGCAAAGGATGATCTGAATTGTTATTAATAAAATCTTTAACCTTTGATTTATAGTTTTCAGTCTCGGTAGGACTTAGATCTCCAGTCTCCCAAGTTTCACCTAAAAATTCATCTTCAAAATGCGTTAAATAAGTATTTGCCTCTTTAGCCTCTAAATACACCATTAATTCACGCAATTGAGTACGAATGTTTTCAAAATCCATTGGATTTGCGTTTTCAATAAAGGATTTTGCTCTAACACGATCAATAAATTCTTTTTTCTCTTTAATATCTTGAATACTAGCTGTAGTAGCTAATTCTTTTAAACTTTTAAGTTTAATATCAAGATCGCGTAAAGATTTATTGCAATTTTGACTAGTAAATTTTGCCAACTCAATGCCAAAAAGTAATAAATCAAAACGTAAAATCTTTATATTTGCTTGATCGGGTAATACTATTGGAGCAACCTCTTTATCTAATGCTTGCACATCATCTTGTGTTAATGAGGCGTAATTTTTACTATCACACCCAAAGATCACCCATTTCAAGTGTTGACGTACTTCAAAATTATTAAACTTCTTAAGTTCTTCACACTTTGCTACCAATTCAGAAACAAGCCACTTTCTAAAATCTTGTAAAGTTTGATTTTGATCATAAATATCCTTTTGCAGCTCATGCGCAAGATGTAGCTTGATTTTAAATAATGAATTCTGTAATGAAATCCCTATCGGAGGATCTATTCCTTCAGGTTTCATTTCAAAAAAGTCAAAATTAGAGCAAATATCAAAAATATAAAACTCACTCTTATCTTTGCCATCTATTAAACCTGGGCATTTACGAGTGCCTCTACCTATCATTTGCCAAAACTTGGTTTTACTAAAAACGTTTTTAAAGAAAACTAGGTTTAAAATTGATGGCACATCTATACCAGTATCTAACATATCAACTGAAATTGCGATTTGAGGAAGTTTATTATCATCAGAAAAATCATCAATTAAACTTTGAACATAATTAATTTGATTATCTATAACTTGAGCATAACCTGGCAGATGAGGATATTGATTATTAAATACCTCTAAAATCTTTTCAGCATGTTTGTGATTTTTCGCAAAAATTATTGTTTTTCCTATTTTCTCTCTAAAGTTGATCTTAATACCCTTTGTCATTAAAAGATCTAAAACTTTTTTAATGGTATCTTCATTAAACACAACGGTATTGATCTTATTTTCTTCAATTTTATCAGGACGTTTTCCTGATTCTTCATCTAAAAACAGATCATCATATTCTAATTTTTCATCATTAGTTAAATCACTATAATAAATCCCCATTTCCAAAAATTTAAGTTTTGTTCTCACTACTTTAAAATTAACTAAATAGCCATCTTCAACTGCTGATTTTAAAGAGTACTCATAAGTCGGCTCTCCATTTTCTAAATTAAAAATGGCATAAGTATTTTTATCTATATCCTCTCGTGGGGTTGCAGTAAGACCAACTAAAAGTCCATCAAAATGATTAAAAATACTCTTATACTTTCTGTAGATAGAACGGTGTGCTTCATCACATATAATTAAATCAAAATATCCACTTGTAAATAATGGAATTTTTTTATTTCCTACCGTGGTAAAAGAATCTACACGATTAATCATGGTTTGATAGGTACTAAAAACATAATTAGCCGTAGTAATATTATCAATTTGCGTATCACAAAGGTTTACTGTGACTGCATTACTTAAATGCTCAACAAAACTTCTTTGAGCCTGCTTAACTAAAACATTACGATCAGCTAAAAATAAAACTCTGTGTATCCAATTTTTATTAAAAAGTACATCACAAAGTTCAACTATAGTCCTAGTCTTTCCTGATCCTGTAGCCATTACCAACAAAGCTTTGCGTTTATGTTTATCAATAAATTCTTCGCAAACCTTTGTGATTGCTATTTTTTGATAAGCTCTATCTACTATTTTTGTATTGATCTTAATTGTCAGATCTGAGCTTTTCCTAATGGTTTGCAAGTTAAACCATTTTTCTAAATCCTGTTTTGAATAAAAATCAAAAACTCTCCGTTCAGGGTAAATCCCATCATTAATTTTAATTTCATAACCGTTGGTCAAGAAAATTACAGGACGTCTATGGTATTTTTTCTCTAAGGCATCAGCATATAGCTTAGCCTGTTGTCTACCTTTAGAAACATCGATACTTGTTTTTTTAGCCTCTATAATTGCTAACGGTACACCATCATCCCCAAACATGACATAATCAATATAGCCTTCATTTTTTGCATTTGGCATTCCTTCAACTTTAACTTCTACCTGTAAATTAAAGCTTCCAATTTCCCAACCTACTGCATCTAAGGCTACATCAATAAATAATTTTCTAGTATCCGCTTCTGAAAAATCAATTGGCTTTGAACTTATTTCTTCAGATCTTTTTACTGCTAATTCTTCTATTTGCTTTTGTAAATCGGTATTGCTATTACGTAATTTAGCTAATTCTTTTTCTAAGCGATCTTTTTCTTTAGTTATATCATCAAAAGAAACTAACTTATCTTCATGAGTTTTGCCAATAATAGCTGGATTAAACTTTGGTGATTTGTGATCTTTATTACATAAATAGCATAGATAATCAAGAAAATAGAATAACTGCTCAAGAACAATTCGCACATGTTCTATGTTAGGCTCTAAGGATTCATTGTGTGTATATTTATTTCCAAGCTGCTTTATAAAAGTTAAGCGCGTAAAATTATCTTCATGAACCAACTTTTTAAAATCAGTATTATTTAATAATTCAGCAAAAGTTGCCTTTGTAGGCATGATCAAGCCTCTTGGGTTATAGGCATAAAACCATTTAACCGCAAATTCAGCAGCGCTTCTTGCGGCCATAATTGATTGCCTACAACTAATAGTCGCAATTTTTTCTGCATCAATAGCGACTTTTGCTATTTTTGATAACTCTTTTTCTTCGAGTAAGAAATCAAAGTTAGTCATGCGACCTCCAAATCTTGGTTAATAGGATACACTAGATTGATAAATTTTGATTTATCAATTTGCTTTACGATATTTTCAAATTTATCTTGTAAACTAACAGGGGGAATAGATGTTTTGAAATTTTCAAGGAAAGAAGAAGGAACTCTTCTCTGACCAGCACTTCCAGTCATATGAGAAGCAGCTGCAACTCTAAAAGCATCAAACGAAGTCAACACATACAACCAAAATGAATTACTCTCCTTAAACTTTGGACGTAAAACATGAAATTCCGTTGAACCAAAACCTATTCCATTACACAAACCTTTAGCAATAGCGCCTTTGCCATTTTCCATACATGGAGTTATTTTAGCAAACAACACATCACCTTCAGTAAAGTATGTAAATCCATTTTTTACTTCTCTGTATAATTTAACTTCTGATGTAGAAATTGCTCCAGTATTTGAAATTGAAGACATTGGAATAAATGAAACAAGCAATTCATCATAAAGTCGCATATCTTTATTTTTTGATGGATTAATCTCACAACAATCAGAAAGTTTTTTGAGTCCACTCCCATATTTATCACTTCCTGGAAGATCAAACATCTCTACAAATCGGGATTTGAAAGATACAAAAATCATAATAACTTCTTTAAATCATCAGGATCAGGCAAATATTTTTTAAGTTTTTCAGGGAGATCATCTGCAGCTTTAAATGTTGCAATGCCCATAGGTTTTTCAAAATTGCGAATTACATATTCGGCATAGGCTTTATCAACATCCCTGCATAAAATAAGGCCAATGCTTGGATTTTCGTTTGGCTTTCTCTCATAATCATCTAAAATAGCTAGATAATTTTGTAATTGCCCAAGATAAGACGGTTTAAACGATCCTACCTTCAACTCAATAGCCACCAAACAGCAGAGCTCTCTATGATAGAACAAAAGATCTATATAATGACTGTGTCCCATGACTTCAATGTGATATTGATTACCAATAAAAGTAAAATCTTTTCCAAAAGTCATAATAAAGTTTTTAATATTATTAACTATTTGATTTTCTACTACTCTTTCATCAACATCTTCAATATCACGAGCACCAAATTCTTCAACATTTATAAAATCTAGTACATATTGATCTTTAAATGCCATAACAGCTCTTCTAGCTTTCTCTTCCTCAGATAAGGTTAATTGAAAATTATTAACCATCTGCCCCCTATGATGATAATCATCATCTGCCATTGCTTTCTTTAAAGAAGATACCGACCAATGATCTTTCGCGCATACATTAATATAGAACAATCTTTCTTGTATATCTTTAACTTTAGTCAAGATTATAGAATGATGTGTAAAAGGTAATGAGAAGAAATTATTTAAATTAAATTTAAGACAATCGCTATCAATCTCTCCTTGAGCTTTAACTGGCAAATTTAAATCTTCTTTAAAATTTATATTTGAATCAATAAATTGAATTTCGTCAGTTGCGACTGACGAATTCATAATTAAAAAACTCCATTGCTCGTAAAAAGTACGCATTAACTTAAGATTTGTTTCAGAAAAACCGCGAAGACCAGGCATCTCCTTTTGAAGTCTATCTGCAATTATAGATAAAGCATTAGACCCCCACTGTGCAGTTCGTGATAAGGATGATATATAACGACCAATAGTTAAATAAAGCAGTAATTGAACTTTATTAACTGTTTCTAAAGCAGAACTTTGGCTTAAAACAATTGCTTTTTTGATATCATCAATTGCCTTTCGATACATATCAAAATTATTTTCACTTGCCATAAGAACTCCTTTTAACTGATGTACCTGCGATGCGATTGCTTAACATTAGATTGATTTACCATGGCATATTGCATGGTTGTATCAATTTTTGAATGACCCAATAATTGCTGAACCTGCTCAACAGGCATTCCTTTATCTATAGCTTTAGTAGCTAAGGTTCTTCTAAATTTATGTGGATGAGATTTTTCTATACCAACGGACTGCCCTATTTTTCTTATTCTAATTTCAACTCCACTGATCTTAAGGCGCTTGGAGCTATCAAGAAGCGAAACAAATAAGGCTGGATTATCATCTGTTCTTGTTTTTAAATAATTAGATAAATGAATCTTTGTCCTGGCATCAAAATAAACTGGTCTTTGTTTATTGCCCTTTCCTAAAACAACGCATTCGCGATTTTCAAAATCCACATCTGCAATATTTAAACCTACCAATTCACCAACACGCATTCCGGTTGAAGCCAACATATCAATCATTGCAAGATCGCGTAAATTAGAACAACTATCCCTCATCTTTTCTAAAGATTCATCTGAAAAAGTTTCCTTTACGGTTTTTTTAGTCTTAATTTTATGTATACGCCTTACAGGACTTTTTATAATAAAATCTTCATCTTCTAGCCATGAGAAAAAACTAGATAAAATTCTGCGAATATTATCAATATTAGTCTTACTACATTGATGAATATCCTCATAATTTTTTAGATAATCTCTTAAATCATCTGTAACTATTTCTGTAACAGGTTTATTTAAATCTAGAACTGCACTAGATAAAGTTTGTTTATAGTACCTTAATGTTGCCTTACTGCACCCTTCAACACATTTAGCAGCAATAAACTTTTCTATAAGTTCATTGTTACTATTTTTATTCAATAAATTTTCTGTAGGCTCAGAGTCTACAATTGACTTAGCAAGAAGCTGCTCTTTAAGAACTCTCTCCAATTCTATTAATTGAGCATTATTCAATATTTGCAACATTGATTGTTGTATATTTACAATAAATTGTTCGTTAGTCATATCAATCTCCTTCAAATAAAGATAGATGATCTTTAACAAT
The DNA here is from genome assembly GCA_944389835.1 of uncultured Succinivibrionaceae bacterium. GTDB lineage: Bacteria > Pseudomonadota > Gammaproteobacteria > Enterobacterales > Succinivibrionaceae > Avisuccinivibrio_A. The sequence continues at coordinate 5,470 of CALXNU010000045.1, read as the reverse complement.
TTATCTCCTATGTTGCAAACCATAATCATCCAAAGTACTCTTGCATTAAAGATTTCTTTAAAATTTCTAATTTTTCAATGCTTTTTTGAATTGCAAATTTTGATTTATTGACTTGTTTAACAAAACAAGCGTATTCAGTTTGTCTTTTATCTGTCGGCAAAAGAAATTGCAATTTCTTAATTTGCGAAACAGCCACAATATTTTTTATACTAGAGCCTTGAGTTCCTACATGCCCTATAATATGATTCATCTCTGCTAAAAAGTATTCTGAGTTTATTTCTTTTTTAGGTGTAAACTTGCAAAGTGCCTGATTAATTATTCCAACTTCTGCTTCTTCAGGAAGTTGATAAAGTTCTCCAATAGTCCCTGAACACGACATTAAGATATCACCTGGACCGCATTTAAATCTCTTTAATTCTTCAAATGTATCCTTACTTATGTAATATGATCCAATATTGCAATCCTTTCTAATTGCATGTTTTTGCTCATATATCTTAATAGATTGCTCGTCTTTATCTACAAAAATATCTTTCTTTAAAGCACTTCCAAAAGGCCCTCTAACAATTGAAGAACAAACCTCTTCTAAATTGACTGATTTTATGGATTGTTTTTTATGAAACATCTCGACAAATCGGGATTTGATCAAAATTTCATGTTTTTCAATTAACTGCTCATATTTATTAATTATTTCATCAATTTTAGAAAGTATAGAGGCTCGTTTTACTTGAATATCTATTGTTGGAAGATTAATTTTTTCTTTTTTATAGGTTTTAAAATAGATATGAGGAATTGTAGAACCACTAAAATATTTTGATAAATTCATAAAAACCATTGCATAATATAGATATTTAATATCAGTATTATCCTTAGGTAAAATATATTGCAAAGTTCCAATAATCGAAGAGTTTTTAGGAAGTATAAAAACTTTTCCAATTCCCGCACCATCTTTAACTACAGCTATATATTCTTTATCTTGCTTATAAAAATCAACATTCTTTATTAATCCACTAGCACCAAAAATCGGATAATTTCCTTCATTACCTTCTAAATCTTTTTGAGCTATATTTGAAGATTCACAATAACAAACATCATCAAGAGTATATTCTTTAATTTTTGCATTCATAATTCCATCCTCTTGTTAAACATTTTTAATCATTGCAACAAATCGGGATTTGATGCTTAAATCTAAAATATTTAATAAATTTTCAAGATGCATCTGAATTTTTTGTATTTTAAATAAAATTTTAGAATTGTTTTTTTGCTCCTGAAGCGAAGGTAAAGAAATTCTATAATTTTTTAAAAATGTTAAAGGCACTCTCTTTTGACCAGCGCTTCCTGTCATAGCGCTTTCAGCTTTTTTTCTAAAATTATCAGACTTTGTTAAAAAATATACCCATTCTGGAAGAATAACATTAGAGTTTGCCCTTATAACGTGAAATTCAGTAGATCCAAAACCAAAACCATTTAGTAAATTATCAACAATAGCACCTTTTCCATTTTCCATGCATGGTGTTATTTTTGCAAAGAGGACATCTCCATTTTCAAAATAGGAAAAGCCTTTTTTAGGATCTTGCGCGCTTAAAGAGTTAGAAAGATCAACTAAACCATTTTCAGAAACGGCACTCATTGGAATAAAAGAGCATTCTTTACTTAATGAATCCTTATTTGCACGTGGATTAAAAGAACAGCAATCTTCTAATTTAATTAAGTTATTTTGTAATTCTGACTGATTAGGCATTTAATAAACTCTCCAACTCTTTCAACTCTATTGCAATTTCATTTTGAAGAGACTTTATTTCAGTTAATAGAGTATCAGTTGAAGGATACTCAACTTTCTCATGCACAATTTCTCTATACTTATTAAAGCTTAAATCATAATTGTTATCAGCAATTTCTTGTTTTGGAACTAAGAATGACTGATCTGTTCTTAAACGTGTTTTCTCTTGTTCAAGATTTTCAAATCTTGAAATTATATCGGGGATATCATTTTCTTCGATAGGATTTCTTTTATCATCCAAGCTAAATCCATCAGCGTGCATATCATAGAACCATACATCCTTTGTACCGCCCGCACCTGTTTTAGTAAAAATTAAAATTGCAGTGGATACACCTGCGTAAGGTTTAAATACGCCAGATGGTAATGAAATTACAGCTTGAAGGATATTTTCTTCAACTAGTTTTTTACGTAAATCTTTATGAGCTTTTGAAGTACCAAAGAGCACACCACTTGGTACAATGCACGCACAACGACCTCCTACCTTTAACATGCGTAACATTAAAGCTAAGAAAAGTAATTCTGTTTTTTTAGTATTACACATCTTCTTTAAAGACTGACTGACGCTTAATTCATCAACTGAACCTTTAAAAGGAGGATTGGCCAAGATCAAGGTAAAGCGATTTTCTATTTTATTTTTCTCTGAAATGCTATCCATATACTGGATCTTAGGATCTTTAATGTTATGAAGAATCATATTCATGGAAGCAATTCTGAGCATTGTTTTATCAGTATCAAATCCAAAAAAAGTATCATTTTGGAAATGTTCTTTAGCTTCTTTGTTATTTAAAAATGTCTTATCTTGCATTAAATAAGATTCAGCACCAATTAAAAATCCTGCGGTGCCACATGCTGGATCACATATATAATCAGCTGGAATAGGCTTTGCCAATTTAACTATCATATCAATGATGTGGCGAGGAGTTCTAAACTGCCCATTTACACCAGATTGAGCAATCTTCGATAAAAGGTATTCATAAACATCACCTCTAATATCAACATTCTTAGTGATCTTCATGCTGTCATAAATTTCATCAATTTTTCTAATGACTCTTAATAAAACAGTTCCCTCTCTTGGTATTTTAAATACGGCATTTTCCATATTTTTAGCAAATGAAGTATTTTCATTAACTGATAATGACTTGATAAAAGGAAACACCCCAAGCGATACTATGTCGAAAAGTCTGTCAGGATTTGATTCAGTTTTAAAAACAGACCACTTTAATAACTCACCAGAGAGCTTTTCACCATTACTCAGAGTTACTTCCGTTGGAAACATGCTGTGAAAAGGCTGCTCAAAAAATTCACAATCTTTCTTATTTGAATTATCAAGATCATCTAAATCACGCATAAAAAACAGATAAGTTAATTGTTCAACTACATCTAATGGATTTGTAAGACCGCCAGTCCAAAAAACTTCCCAAAGATTATCAATTTTATTTTTTAAATCACCAGTTATCATTTAAAACTCCAATCTTTTATACCGTATAAAATAGTACTTAAATACCTTTCCATAATACGGAAAGCTTTAAAATAAAAACGTATAAGGCCAACGCATATTGTACCAAAATTATACATATAGCTACTTGTAAAAAAACTTCCTTTAAATCAATAAGCTAAAATTTATCAATAGCAGCTTACGATTTTCTTGTTTAAGATTTTTGCCAAATCCTTTTAAATTTTTATCAAAAATGTGTCTTAACCCGGTGTTTTTATCTATCAACTTGTCAAATTCTCTCAAATTTAAAATGTAAAATTAAGATTTAAAGCACATTTGGTCCTCTTTTTCCATCAATCTTTAACTTTAAAGAGTAAAAAGTTAAAACTGAAACCTAAATTCTTGCCTAATTCTCTTGAATTTTTAAAATTTATTGCTTAAAAGCCGTAATTTTCAAGACAACTTTTGTCAAATTCTCTCAAATCTAATTTTCTACACATTTTTTTTTTTAAGTAAATGTTAAGACTTACACAGCTAAGATCTTAAAAGCGCCTTAATTTAACGAACGCCGCGTAATTCCCTATGCGTAAGCGTAGGGATGTAAGGGACTAACAATCTTACATTGGTTGATTCTGATTCCTGATATAACGTTAATTTCCGTATTTGCACCATCACCAACAGAGATAACACAATAGCTCCTAGTCCAAAACCTTTGGCCCCATAGGAGGTGTTTGATCTCCGAATAATATTCTGCTCTGATCTTTTGAGAAGATACCGATTTTAGTACACGAATTAGATCTGATAGTCTAATAACAGGACTATACTCAATTAACAGGTGAACATGATCAGATTCACCTGAGCACTCAATTAGATGTATGTTATAATTAGAGCAGACTTCATGGAAAATTTCTTCAAGTCTAACAAGAATTTTTGGGGTTATAGCTTTACGTCGATAAGCAACAACAAAAATTATATGTGCTTTGAGATTGTAAACGCTAAAAGCTTAGGTTTTAAATTTCATGGATCGAGTTGAGCAAATAGTAGTACGAAAGGGTAGCCCTAATTATAAGGCTTGCTGTCTTTTGTGCTCTCATGCCAAGCGACTCGGTAATTGTGCAGTCTATCTCATGCGCCAAGACGTTTTTAATACTCAGCCTTTGATGACTAGCAGTCAGCTTGATAAAAAGCTTAAAGAACTTTACCCTCAAGATTACAGAGAAATGCCATCAGCAGCTTCTGCTCAACGTATTGGGCAAGTATGCCGTGAGCAATTCAGAGATTTTATATTAGCCACTGCTAAATATAATAAAGAGAAAGAACAGGGTGAGAAATCATCTTTTAACGGCAAACCAAGGCTACCTGGCTATGCTAAAAAGTATCGAACTTTTTATGTAAGTCGCAATGGTTTTAAAATCCAAGATGGATTGCTTAGAATAACCGGTGGCAAGAAGTTTGGCTTTCAGCCCTTAAAGATTACTTGTTGTCAAAATCAACATTTCAACGCTAAAGCTAGTGAGGCAGTATGCTCAGATGTGCGTATTTGCCCAAAAGCTAATTGCTTTGTTATCGAAATTATTTACCGTAAGGAGGTTAATTTAGAAAAATCTGCCCTACTTAATAGAAATTATTCACTGTTGACTGACATAGGTCTTGATAACATCGTAGCTTGTGTAGCGACTAAAGTGGGTGTGCCGCCCCTTTTAGTCAAAGGCGGTGGCTTAAAGTCAATTAATCAGTGGTGGAATAAGAGGGTAGGTGAGCTCCAATCTCAAGGCAAATATCAGCATGTTGAGAGTATTACCTTTAAACGTAATAATCAGATTGACGATTATATTCACAAAGTTGCACATATAGTCGTTTCCTATTGTCTAGCTTTTGATATTGGCAGAATTATTATTGGACTAAACCCTGATTGGAAACAAAGAGCCAATATGGGTAAAGTTAATAACCAAAAATTCTGCAATATTCCTCATAGAAAGCTTATTGATAACATCAAATATTTGGCTGAAGAATATGGCATTATCGTAACTGTACGCGAGGAAAGTTATACTTCTAAGGCTAGCTCTCTTGATTTTGATAAGATGCCTGATTCTTATCAAGAAAATGCTGTATGCCATTTTTCAGGAAAACGCGTCAAGAGAGGCTTGTACCGTACAAGCACAGGTAAGCTGATTAATGCAGACTTGAAATAAATGTCCGCGCAATCCCATTATCTTTAGATGATGGGTCAAGCGGACTCAATGTTATAATGTGACACA